>JBQTHZ010000076.1:0-42262 GCA_052388515.1 Chloroflexota bacterium
CACCCGGCGAATGGATGTCAGCCACCGGGGTCGCGGTGTCGGATATCAGTCGTGCGCGGAATATCTGGCACGACGTGGGTCCCAGGAAGCCCGCGATCAATCGCCGGGGAGCTCTGGCCCGACATGCCCTCGCCGACAGGAGGGTCAGCCGGGGAATAAATTCCTGATCCATTCCCCGACGCGAGCGAGTGGGTTGGTCCCGTTGCCGCCGGCGCCGTAGCCGATCGGCTCCTCGCCCACGTGGTTGGCGCCCCACAGGAGCAGACCGATCGGCGTGCTGAAGGCCGGATTGCCGATCTGGTCCATGAGACCGCCGACGCCCTGCGGACCGCCGATGCGGACCGGCATCTCCAGCGTGTCGCGGGCAAGCACCTCCGCCCCGCCGAGCCGCGCGCCCCCACCCGTCAGGACGGCGCCGGCCGGCAGCATGCCGGCATGGCCGGAGCGCTTGACCTCCTCGCGAATGAGGCTGTAGATCTCGCCCATCCGCGCCTCGATGATCTCGGACAGCTTGCGACGCTGAATCGTCTGCCCGCCGGATTCGCCAAGGACGGCGACGTTGAGCAGCTCCTCCGGCTCGACCTCGGAGATGTTGGCCGTGCCGTGCTTGATCTTGATCTCCTCGGCCAGGTTGAGGGATGTCCGCAGGCCGATCGCCACGTCGTTCGTGACGTTGATCGCGCCGACCGGCAGGACCGCCGTGTGGTAGACGGCGCCGTCGACGAAGATGGCGATGTCGGTGGTCCCGCCGCCGATGTCGGCGACGAGCACGCCGAGCTCCTTCTCGGTATCGGTCAGGGTCGCCTCGGCCGCGGCGAGCGAGCTGATGACCATCTCGTCGATCTGGACCCCCGAGGTGATCACGCACTTGCTCAGGTTCTGGACCGATGTCGCCGCGCCGGCGACGATGTGGGTCTCGACCTCGAGCCGCACCGCGCTCATGCCGAGCGGGTCCTTGATCCCTTCCTGGCCATCGACGATGTAGCCGCGCGGCACCACGTGGAGCATCTCGCGGTTCGACGGCACCTGGACCGCCTTGGCGGCCTCGGTGGCGCGTGCAACGTCCTCTCGGCTCACCTCGCGCTTGTGGCCGGACACGGCCACCACGCCACGCGAGTTCTGGCTCGAGATGTGCGAGCCGCCGACGGCGACGAAAGCCGAGCTGATCTTGTAGCCGGACAGGCGCTCGGCCTTCTCGACGCTCGACGCGATCGAGTTCACGGTCTGGTCGATGTTCGCGACCATCCCCTTCTTCATGCCGACGGAGGGTGCGATGCCATAGCCGATGACGTTGACGTCGCCGGAGCGCCCCACCTCGCCGATGAGGGTCGTGACCTTCGTCGTCCCCGCGTCGATGGCGACGAGGACCGCTTCGCGTTCCAAACTACCTCCTGCTGGCGGCGCGCCCGAGCACGCCATGGGTGCCGTCCGAGCCTACAGGAAGTGACGCCGGATCAGGGCCACGTTCTGGAAGATGCGCAGGCCGAAAGCGAAGAGAGCAACCAGGTACAGATCGATTCCGAGCCGGTCGCCAACGAAGGTGAGCGCCACCGCCACCAGCGCGTTGGTGATGAAGCCCGAGATGAAGATGCGGTTGTCGTAGTGGGCATCCAGCTCGGCCCGGATGGCGCCGAGCACTGAGTCGAGGCCGGCCAGGATGGCCACGGCCGAGTAGCGCGCCAGGTCCGGGCTCACACTGACGTTGAGCACCAGCCCCAGCACGATTCCGAGCGCAAGGCCGACGAGGGGAAGCCACATGTGGGTTGGTACCGAAGCGAGCATCTCGACGGGCGAGGCGCCTCGTCCCGGCAAGCACGTCACCCCTTGGCACGGAAATATACCTTCCCGGGGTTGCGGGCATCCACCCACCCGATCTCTGTCTCGGGGCGATCGGCGAAGAGGGTGCGGACAGCGGTGACCTGCCGCTCGAGGCGCACCGCCGCATCGGAAGCCGATTGGTTCGGATCCATGCCGTAGACGCCGAGCGCCAGCTCCCAGCTCGGGTCCGACGAGACCAGCGCGAAGCCGAACTCGTCGTCGAGGCGCACGCTGAGCTCCTCGGCGCTGGATCCCAGCGTGGCCGGATCCAGGCTGGCAAGGCGGATCGCCGTCCGCAGGAGGGTGTCGGGAATTCGATCCCCCGCCGTCATGAGGCGCGACATCGCGCGCTCGTCGGTGACGTGGGGCAGCGGTGCCAGCTGCGCGTCCGGGGCGGTCTCCGGCGACAGCGCGGCGAACAGGATCCCGTCGGCCGCTCCGAGCAGGCGGGCGGTGGACGTCTCCCACACGAACGCGGCCTCATGCTCGACGATCGCCACGTCGACATGGCCCGGCAGCCTGGCGCTCACCGCTGCCGTGGCGACGGCTGGCAGGCGCTCGAGCCGCTCGCTCAGGGCGCGGGTGTCGACCGCCAGGACGCTGGTGCCTCGCTGCGGGTCGAGCAGCTGCTGGAGATCGCGCTCCGCGGTGAACTGCCCGCCGGCCCAGGTGACGTCGGTCACCCGCAGCCATGGACCGCTCAGCAGTGCCACCAGGCCGGCCGTGGCCGCCGCGGCGCCGAGGGCGGCGATCACACGCCGTACGGATGGAAGCCATGCGCCGATGCGCCTGCGCAACGGCACGCCGGGGCGCCGCGCCTGGCTCCCTCGCGCCTTCGCACCGCCGCGCCTGGCGGCCCCACGAGTCGGTCGCGTCGCACGTCGTGGCTGCGGTCGCGGCTGTGGCTTCAGCTTCATCTCTCGCGCTCCAGCGCGAGCCCGATGAGTCGCTCGATGAGCTGGTCGAACCGGAACCCTGCCACCTCGGCCTGCTTGGGAAACATGCTCGTGGCGGTGAACCCCGGCAGCGTGTTCATCTCGCTGATGTAGGCCTCGTCGGCCGTCACGAGGAAGTCGATGCGTGCCAGGCCGGCGCCGTCGACCGCCCGGTAGGCTGCCAGCGAGAGCTCCTTGAGGCGCGCGGCGAGATCGCCATCGACGTCGGCACGTGGCTCCACGAGGGCGAGGCCCTCGACATACTTGGCCTCGTAGTCATAGAACTCGTGCGCCGAGCGCACCTCGCCCGGCTCGAAGACGATCGGGTCGTCGTTGCCGAGGACGCCACACTCGAGCTCGCGCGCGCCCGCGACGTAGCGCTCGACGATCACCTTGCTGTCGTAGCGGAACGCCTCATCCAGTGCTGCAGGCAGCTCATCGAGATCGTGGACCAGCGTCATGCCCACGCTGCTTCCCAGGCGCGCGGGCTTGACGACGGTCTGGTCGCCGACCACCTCCGCCACCTCGCGCACGACATGCGCGGGGTCGAGCTCCCACGCGCGCCGCCGGAACCAGACCGATTCGACGACGGGCAGGCCATGCCCGCGCATGAGGTCCTTGAAGACGACCTTGTCCATCGCCACGGCGCTGGCCAGCACGCCGGCACCGATGTAGGGAATCCCCGCCAGCTCCAGGAAGCCCTGGAGCGTGCCGTCCTCGCCGAATGGCCCATGGACCACCAGGAAGGCGACGTCGATCGCATCCGCCAGGGATCGCACGGCGACCCGGGGAGCAACCGCCTGCGGGTCCACGACCTGGGCTCCGGCGACCGGCATGGCATCGCCGCCCCGCAACTGGAGCACCTCCTCCGCAGGGGTCAGGGCGCCGAGCGTGGACGCCAGTGACTGCGACCCCAGCGCCGGCGCCGAGCCGCTCGGCAGGAGCCAGCGACCATCGCGATCGATGTAGACCAGGAGCGGCTCGAACCGATCGCGGTCGATGGCACGCAGCACGGCCTCCGCGGAGGCGATGCTGACCTCGTGCTCGGCCGATCGACCCCCCGCGAAGATGCCCACCCGCAGGCGACGCTGGCTCATGCGCCCGCCAGCCTGCCCGTGGGTGTCGCCCAGGGCTCATCCGAGCCCCAGTCGCCGACGAACTCGATCTCGTACTGGAGCTCGACGCCGAACGCATCCATCACGGCTGCGCGAGCGTGATCCCCGACCGAGCGGACGTCAGCGGCCGAGCCATCGCGATCGACCACGATGAAGTTGGCGTGCAGCGTGCTCACCTGCGCCGAACCGATGCGGGCACCTTTCAGCCCGGCGGCATCGATGAGCCTGCCCGCGTGATCGTCCGGTGGATTGCGAAAGACGCTGCCGGCATTCTGGTCGGCCAGCGGCTGCGTCGCCTTGCGCTGCGTCTGATTCGCCGCCACGCGCGCGCGAATCTGGTCCCCGTCGCCGTCGATGAGCTCGAGGACGCTGCCGAGCACGATCTCGTCGCCTGCCTTGAAGCGGGAGTGGCGATAGGCGAAGCCGCAGTCGACGTTGGCCAGGGTCGTGCGCCCGGCCGTCGCGCTCCACGCATCCACGCTGATCACGACGTCCTTCATCTCACCGCCGTGTGCCCCCGCGTTGGCCCACACGGCGCCGCCGAGGGAGCCGGGGATGCTGATGCCGAACTCGATGCCGGCCAGCCCGGCGCTGGTGCAGCGCTTGACCAGCGTCGCCATGGCCAGCCCAGAAGCGGCGCGCACCGTCCTACCCTCGATCTCGATCCCATCGGCACGGTTCCGGATCACCAGGCCGCGCACGCCGGCATCAGCCACCACGACGTCGCTTCCCTTGCCGATGACCCCGGCCGGCACTCCGGCCTCGCCCGCCATCTCGAGCAGCCCGACCAGCTCACCGATCGACCCCGCCGTCGCCATCCGGTCGGCCGTGCCGCCGACGCGCAGGGTCGTGAGCGGGCCCAGCGGCGCGTCGAGCTGCAGGGCGATCCCGCGCTCGGCAGCCAGCCGGTCGAACGTCCCGAGCCGATCCGCGAGGGCCGATGACGGCACTATTCCGCCTCCGAGGGCAGCGGGCCGCCCTCCGCAAGGGCAATCAGCTCCTCGGCCAGCGCACGGGCGGCGTGGGCCCGCCCCAGCCGGCGCGCCGCCGACGCCATCGCCCGCCGCCGATCGTCGTCGCGCAGCGCCGTGGCCTCGGCCAGGAGGCGCTCGGCGGTCAGGTCCTCGTCCGGGACGTTGACGGCGGCACCCTCATCGGCGAGATAGCCCGCGTTGTAGCGCTGGTGTGCGCCTGCGAACGGGTACGGGACCAGGATCGAGGGCACGCCCGCCGCGGCGAGCTCCGCGCAGGTCGACGACCCGGCGCGCCCGACCACGAGGTCGGCGGCGACCAGCGCATCGGCCATGCGGTCGGTCAGGAACGGCTCTGCCGTATACCGCGCGCGCAGCGCATCGGGCAATGCCTGGCGCGCGGCGCCGGCATCGGCCATGCCTCCCTCGCCGGCGAGGTGCAGGACATGCCAATCGGCGAGAAGGGCGGGGAGCGCCTGGCCGAGCGCCGCGTTCAAGCGCGCCACCGCCTGCGATCCCCCGAAGACGAGGAGGAGCCGGTCATCGCTGGCGATCCCGAGGGCGCGGCGAGCCGCATCGCGGTCGATCCCCTCGAAGGAACGGATCGGCGTCCCGGACACGAAGCTATTGCCGGGGAAGGCGTCGAGCGTCGGCGGGAAGCTGACGGCGACCCGGGTGGCAAAGCGGCCGATGGCGCGGGTGGCGCGCCCGGGCTGCACGTTGCCCTCCCACACGAGCGTCGGAATCCCGCGTGACCGGGCGGCGAGCACGAGCGGGAGGGCGAGGTAGCCGCCGGTCGTGAAGAGCGCGGTGGGGCGCAGGCGGCCGAGCAGCCACCACGCCTGAGGCACAGACGCCGCGAGCCGCACCGGGTCGAGCAAGGTATGGATGGACAGGCCGGCGGACCGCAGCGAGCGCACGACGAGCTCGTGGTAGCCGAGCTGGCCGCGCAGCGGATGGTTGGCCACGAGCCTGCGCTCGAAGCCGCGGACGCCGCCGATGTAGTCCAGCTCACCGCCGGGACGGGCGTCGCGGAGTGCCCGCGCGACGGCCAGCGCGGGGTAGATGTGCCCGCCGGTCCCGCCGCCCGATACCGAATACCGCATCGCGCAATGATCCTGTCTGGGACGTTTCGCGGCTGATCGACAGCAGGATGCCGACCGCCGCGAGGTTGATGGTCAGCGCCGACCCGCCGGCGCTGATGAACGGAAGCGGAATGCCGGTCACCGGCATGAGCGCCGTGACCACCATCATGTTGATGAGCGCCTGGACCACCAGCCAGGTCGTGATGCCACAGGCCAGCAGCCCAGAGAAGGTGTCGGGCGCGGTGATCGCGATCCGATATCCCTGGTAGGCGACGACCACGAAGAGCGCGACGACGGTCAGCGTTCCGACCAACCCCCACTCCTCGCCGATGATGGCGAAGATGAAGTCGGTCGACGGCGCAGGCAGGTAGAGGAATTTCTGCTTGCTCTCGCCGAGCCCGAGCCCGGTGATCCCGCCAAGCGCCAGCGCGAAGAGCGATTGAACCGCGTTGTACCCCGCGCCGAGCGGGTCGCGGAATGGATCCATGAACGTCTGCACGCGTTCCAGCTGGTAGCTCGTGTTGCTGACCATCCACCACGCCGCGCCGAGCACAGCGCCACCGATGGCACCGATGTAGAGCAGGTTGGCGCCGGCCATGAAAAAGACGCTGCCGGCGGCGATGACGTAGACGCCCGCCGTCCCCAGGTCGGGCTCCAGCGCGATCAGGATGAAGCCGGGCGCGATGAGCAGCGCGAACGGCACCAGCCCGTTCCACAGCGAGCCTGCCTCCTTGCCGCGCCGATCCAGCCAGTGCGCCAGGTAGAGCACCACCGCCAGCTTCGCGAACTCGGCGGGCTGGAGCGATCCGACCCCGGGAACAACGATCCAGCGACGTGAGCCATTGATCTCCGAGCCGATGCCGGGAATCAGCACCACGGCCAGCAGGGCAAGCGTGATGACGAAGATCGGGATCGCCAGGTAGCGCAGATGCCGGAAGTCGATCCGGCTGGCGACGAGCAAGCCCGTCAGGCCGATGGCGGCCCACACGATCTGCTCGAGACCCTGCGCCGCCGGATCCGCGCTGTTGAAGTAGGAGCGCACGCTGGAGGCCGAGTAGACCATCACGATCCCGATGGCGGTCAGCGCCATCACCGCGAGCAGCAGCGCGTAGGCCGGCTCGTGGCGCTCGCGCCGCACGCCGCCGCGAGCGGCTGCACGGCGGGCGGTCATCGCGGCGGCCGCGGTACTCACCGGTGGCTCCCGAGCGCGTCGACCGCCTCGCGAAAGGCGTCGCCGCGTGCCGCGTAGTCGGTGAACATGTCGAAGCTCGCCGCGGCCGGCGACAGCAGGACGATGTCCCCTGGCCGGGCCAGACCGAACGCGGTTGCCACCGCGGTCGCCATGTCCGTGACGCGCTCGACCGGCACCCGGTCACCGATCAGAACGGCCAGCTCCGCCGCCGTCTCGCCGATCAGGATCGCCGCGCGCGTCCGTTCCGCCACGACGTCGGCAAGCTCGCCGTACTCGAGTCCCTTGCCCGCGCCACCACCGATCAGGACGATCGGGGCGTCGAACGCCTCGAGCGCCGCGATGGTGGCAACCGGGATCGTCGCCTGGGAGTCATTGATCCAGCGCACGCCGTCGCGTTCGGCCACCAGCTCGAGCCGATGCGGCACGCCCTCGAAGTCGCCGATCGCCGCGCCGATGGCGCCCGCCTCGGCCCCGGCCAGGTATGCGCCGAGCGCCGCGCAGAGCACGTTGCTCAGCATGTGGCGGCCGGGGAGCGGCACCTCCCGAGCGGGCAGCAGCCGCTCCCCCGCCACGAGGATCCATCCTTCGCCGTCGATCCAGGCCTCGACCCGGCCGCGGTGTGGCTCGGTGTGCGCGTACCACGCCACGCTCACGGGCGGCAGCCGATCGCCGAGGGCGCGACACCCTGCGTCATCATGGTTGAGCACGACCCTCCCGGCCGGTGCCGTCAGCTCCGCCAGCCGGCCCTTGACCGCGCGATATGCCTCCACGGTGCCGTGGCGGTCGAGGTGGTCCACACCGATGTTCGTATAGAGCGCCACGTCGGCGCCGCGGCTGATCGTCGGCAGCTGCAGCTCGCTGAGCTCGAGGATCGCCCAGTCGTCCGGCCCCAGGTCGCCGGCGCGCTCGATGAGCGGCACCCCGATGTTGCCGCCCAGCACGCTCGGCACCCCGCTGCGATCCAGCATGGCCGCCACGAGCGAGGAGGTCGTCGTCTTGCCCTTCGTTCCGGTCACGCCGAGCACCCGGGCCCGCGTGAGGCGCAGGAACAGGTCGACCTCGCTGACCAGCTCGGCACCACGGGCCTCGGCCGCGATGAGTGCATCGCGGAGCCACGCGTCGGTGGTGCTGAAGCGTGGCGAGACGGACGGGCTGGTGACGAGGAGATCGGCATGCTCGAGGATGGCGACCGCGGCCATCTCGTCCACCCCCAGCGCCAGGTGCACCGGGCGCGCGCCGAGCGCGGTCACCGCATCCGCGAGCTCGGAGGCGGGGCGGCGGTCATACGCGACCACGACGGCACCGGCATCGGCGAGAAAACGACAGGCGGCAAGGCCCGATCGAGCCAGGCCGAGCACGACCGTGCGTCGGCCGCGCAGATCGTCTGCGCTCCGAATCGGTGCTCGAGGTGCGGTCATCATCGGTCCATCTAGAGGCCGCTCACGCCGGCCACGAAGACGCTCACGCCGAGCAGGCCCGCCAGGGCAGCGATGATCCAGAAGCGCATGGTGATCTTCTCCTCCGCCCAGCCGATCAGCTCGAAGTGGTGATGGAGCGGTGTCATGCGGAAGATCCGGCGGCCGCGCAGCCGGTAGCTGGCGACCTGGAGCACCACGCTCATGATGACGGCGAAGAAGACGCTGCCGATCACGGCCAGCAGCGGCAGCTGGCCATTGACGGTGGCGACGACCGCCAGCGTCGCACCGAGGCTCAACGCCCCCGAGTCGCCCATGAAGATCTGCGCCGGATGCACGTTGAACCACAGGAAGCCCATGAGCGCGCCGATCACGAGAGCGCAGAAGACGGCGAGCTCAGGCTGGGCGGCCTTGATGCCGGGCACCTCCACGAGGCTGATGAGCAGATAGGCGACGAAGCTGAAGATGAGGACGCCGCCGGCGAGGCCGTCGAGCCCATCGGTCAGGTTCACCGCGTTGCTGGTGCCGACGATGACGAAGGCGATGAAGCCGATGAGCACCGCGTGCGCAACCTCGAACTGGCCAAGAAACGGGATGTTGAGTCCCTCCAGGTCGAAGTGGTGCCTGATGTAGAAGGCCGCCAGGATGGCGACCACCGTCTGCCAGACGAGCTTCCAGCGTCCGCGCATGCCGATACCGGTGCGCACGTTGACGTAGTCGTCGATGGCGCCCAGGATGCCGACCCCCATCAGCGTGAGCGTCGGCGTCAGGGTGCCCGCGTCCTCGATGCGCAGCGCCATCGCCAGGAACAGGACGACGGCCACGATCAGCATGCCGCCCATCGTCGGCGTGCCCGCCTTGCCATAGTGCGCCGCGGGGCCTTCGCCGCGGATCTGCTTGCCGAAGCCGAGACGCTGGAGCAGGCTGATGTAGATCGGGGCCAGCAGCACCATGCCGATGAAGGCCAGCAGCAGCGCGATGACGACCTGGACGAGCGTCATCTCAGTCGCCGCCGGCACGCAGAAGATCGACGGTGCGATCCAGGCCGATGCCACGCGAGGCCTTGAGCAGGACGAGGTCCCCGACGCCGGGCGCCATCTCGCGCTCGAGGGCCGCGGCCGCCTCGTCGGCGTCCATGGCCGTGATGACCGATGTCGCGCCAGCCGCGCGCGCCCCCTCCGCGATCCACCGGCCTCGCTCACCGACCGCGACGAGCCCATCCGCGGCCTCAGCCGCCCGAGCGCCGATCTCGCGATGCAGGCGCTCCTGGTCGGGCCCGAGCTCGAGCATGTCGCCCAGCACGGCCAGGCGTCGACGACCGCTGGGGAGCACGGTCGCTCCGAGAAAGTCGAGCGCGGCGGCCATGCTGATCGGCGACGCATTGTAGGTGTCGTCCACGAGTCGGGCCCCGGACGCCGCGTCGAGGATGCTCATGCGGTGCGGCGCGCGGCTGCCCGCGGCGAGCGCGACGACCACGTCGTCCAACGGCACGCCGAAGCGCTCCGCGACGGCGGCCGCGGCGAGGGCGTGCGGGACAAGGTGAGGGCCCGGCGTCGCGCTCCGGACGCGACGCGTCCCCCACGGCGCACGGAGCGTGAACTCGGTCCCGTCCAGGCCATGTGACACGACGTCGACGGCGCGCACGTCGGCCGGGCCGAGCCCGAAGGTCCGAACCTCGGCGCTGGTCAGGTCGCGCATCGCCGCCACGCGCTGGTCGTCGGCGTTGAGGACCGCAAGCCCATCGCTCGGCAGGGCGGACGGCAGCTCCGCTTTTGCCTGCGCGATGCGCTCGATGCTTCCGGTGCGCTCCAGGTGCGCGGGGTGCACGGCCAGGACGATGCCCACCTCCGGCCGGGCGATCTCGACGAGCCGGGCGATCTCGCCGAGGGTGTACATGCTCATCTCGAGCACGGCGATCTCGTGCTCCGGCTCGAGTCGGAGCAGCGTCATCGGCAGACCGGTCTCCGAGTTGAGGTTGCCCTCGTTGCGGAGCGTTCGATGCGTCCGCGAGAGGACGTCCGCCGCCATCTCCTTGGCGATCGTCTTTCCGGTCGATCCGGTCACGCCGACCACCCGGACATCGTGCCGCAGCCGCCACGCCGCCGCCAGCTCCTGGAGCGCGGTCAATGGATCGGCGACGATGACGATGGCGGCATCCACGTCAGATGGAAGCTCGACCGGCCGGTCGACGAGCGCCGCGGAGGCGCCGGCGCGCAACGCATCCAGGACGAATCGATGGCCGTCGACGCGCTCGCCGGTGAGGGCGACGTAGCAGCTGTGGTGGGTCACGCGACGGGAGTCGACGCTGGCGCCGGTGATCGAGGTGACCGAGGTGGGTCGCTGGAGGCGACCACGGGTGGCGGCCAGCAGGTCATCGAGACGAATCGTCGGAGGCACGCGGACCACGCTGCGGACTACGGGCGAGTCTAGCAGTCTCATCGCTGCGCGATGGGCTGGTCGGGACGGTCCGGCGGAATCGCAAGGTAGTCGAGCACCTGGGGCATGAGATCGGCGAAGACCGACTCCGGACGCTCTGGCATCCGCGGCCCACCGCCGTGCGCCGGCCGGTGGATGAGGATGACGGTCGCAAGCTTCGTACCGGCGGTGGGCAGCAGGCCGACGAAGCTCGAGTCGACCCAGCCCGGGATGTACCGCCAGCGCTCGACCATCCCGCCATCCTCGGTCTTGACATTGACCGGTCCGGCGATCTGCGCGGTGCCCGTCTTGCCGGCGACCGTGTAGCCGGGAATCTGCGCCCCCTTCGCGATCCCGTCGTCGATCGCGTTCGTCAGCATGTCGACCATGGTGGCCGCCGTCTCGGAGCGCATGATCCGCTCGCCCGGCGGATGATCGGCGACATGGTGGGTCCCGTCCGGATCGGTCCACCCGTTGACCACGTGTGGCGTCACGAGGTTGCCCCCGTTGGCGAAGGACGCGTAGCCCGCCGCGAGCTGGACGGCGGTCAGGCTGAGACCCTGGCCGAAGGCGTTCTGCGCCGTGGTCAAGTCGCCAGACGCCTCGCTCGGATGCCAGATCACGCCGCGCTGCTCCCCTGTCAGCTCGATGCCGGTCGGGGTTCCGAAGCCATAGCGCCGGAACGCGTCATACAGCGCGTCTCCGCCGAGCTCGAGGCCGATCTTGGCCGCACCGACATTGTTCGACAGGGCGAGCACCTCCGACGGAGTGATCGGACCGTGCCCGTACGGCCAGTCGCCGCGATCCGCGTTCTGGATCCGGATCGCGCCGAAGCGCAGGTTGTTGTCGTCCTCGAACGTGTCGCGCTCGGTCACGGCGCCCGCGTCGAGCGCCGCGGCGATCGTGAACGCCTTCATCACCGAACCGGGCTCATACATGCGCGAGACCGCCGGATTGGCAAAGAGCTCGCCCTCCGTCGTGGCGAACTGGTTGGCGTCGAACGACGGGAAGCTTGCCATCGCCAGGATCGCCCCCGTCTCGGCGTTCATGATCAGGCCGCTGACGCCGACGGCACGGTTGACCTCGAGCGTCTCCCACATCTTCTGCTCGAGCAGATGCTGGACGCCCGCGTCGATCGTCAGCTGCAGGTCGCGCCCGTCGACCGGCTCCTGGAGGAGCGTCACGGAGTCGGCAATCCGACGGCCGATGACGTCCTCCTCGGCGGCGATCTGCCCCGGCGTCCCGGCCAGCAGAACGTCCTCGGCCTGCTCGACGCCATACGACGCCGAACCCTCGTTGTCGACGAATCCGAGGACCTGGGCGGCGAGCGTCGTCTCTGCCGCGACGCCCTCCACCGGGTAGACCCGCTTGGTCTCCGGAAGGAGCCCGACGCCGGCGAGATCCATCTCGCGGATCCGCTGGGCGACATCGGCGGAGACGCGCCGCTTCAGGAACACCCAGCTGCGATCGCTGTTGATCCGTGCTCGGACGTCTGCGGCCGGCATGCCGAGCGCTGATGCGAGCAGGGCGGCCGTCAGCCCGGGATCATCGACCGTGGGTGGCGTGACGAAGACGGACTGCACCTCGACGGAGGTGGCGAGCAGCTCGCCGTTGCGATCGGTGATCTCGCCGCGCTCGGCGGGCAGGGTCTGCTCCTGCGCCAGCTGGCGAAGCGCCATCGCCTCGAGCCGATCGCGCTCGATCACCTGCCACCAGATGAGGCGTCCGCCGACCGCCGTCGCGAACAGCGTGACGACGATGAGAAGGACCAATGCGCGGGCACGACTGTCGGTCCTGGCGAGCATGTTGGATCTCCGGTGCGACGGCCGTCGTTCGGCCGCGGGCTAGGTCAATCGGCGGGCTGGCTGGCGGATGGGGCGAAGGTCACTGCCTCATCCTCGAGGGGGACGAGCCGGAGCTCGGTTCGCGCGCGCTGGGTGATCTCGGACGGCGAGCGCGCCTGCCCGATCGCCCAGACGAGCTGCTGGTGCTCTGCGTGCCGCTGGGCGAGCGTCGCCTCCAGTGCATCGATCTCGTACCCGGTCGCCGCAACGCGCGTGGACTGGCTCAGGTAGAAGAGCGCGAGGCCCGCCGCAACGGCGATCGCCACGAGCAGCGGACGGACGTCGATCCTCGGCGCCATCCGGCGGCCCGCCGCGGAACGTCGCGCTCGGCGCGCCGGCTGTGGCCGCGTTCGAGGGCGCGGCCGGCTGCGACGTCCCAGGAACCAGGGATTCGCTGCAGGCCGTGCGCCGATGACCGCCATGTGCTGTGCTGCTCCTCGGGGTTGGCTAGGCCGCGCTCGCGCGGTCGCGCGTCGAGGCGTTGAGGGTGGTGGGCGCCTCGAAGTCGAGCCCTTCCTCGATCTCGATGGCTGCGACCTGGTCGCTCAGCCAGTACTGCTCCTCGCGGAGCGCATTGACGCGCCGCTCGCGCAGGTCACGCTGGCGCGCCGAGTACATGCGGCGCCGGCTGGCCTGGTGGCGAGAACGTCCCTTGCTCATCGTTGACCCTCCTCCTTCGCTCGGCTCACGCGAGCTTCTCGGCGACACGCAGCTTTGCGCTGCGCGCTCGTCGGTTGCGCCGGACCTCCTCCGGACCGGCGGTGATGACGCCCTTCGTGACGGCGCGCAGCTGCGCGCGGTGCCCGCATGTGCAGGCCGGAGGCAACGGCTCTTCGAGGCAGTCGCGGCTCTCGCGGGCGACGAACCGCTTCACGATGCGGTCCTCGAGGCTGTGGTAGCTGATGACAGCCATCCGGCCACCCGGCCGCAGCGCCGCCAGGGCTCCGGACAGCCCGGCGGAGAGAACCTCGATCTCGCGGTTCACCGCGATCCGGAGCGCCTGGAAGGTGCGAGTCGCGGGGTGGATGCGTCCCGCGTCGGCGCTGCCTCGGCGAGCCGGCGCTGCAGCCGCGACGACGGCGGCAAGGTCGGCAGCGGTCACGAGCCTGCCCTCCGCACGCGCCGCCACGATCGCCTTCGCGATGCGGCCTGGACGGCGCTCCTCACCAAACGTCGCGAGGATTCCGGCGAGCTCTCGCTCCGAGGTGCGCTCGATGAGCTCAAGGGCCGAAAGACCACTCGTTTCATCGAATCTCATGTCCGGCGGCGCATCGGCCGCGAAGCTGAATCCACGGGCTGGATCGGCAAGCTGGTAGCTGCTGAGACCGAGGTCGAAGAGGATGGCGTCGAGCGGCGCCGCACCGCTCTCGGTGGCGACGTCGTAGATCGACTCGAAGTTTGCGTGCCGCAGCGTGACGCGCGAGCCGAATCGCTCGAGTGCGCGTTCCGCCTCCGAGATGGCCGCCCGATCGGCATCGATGCCGAGCAGACGACCATCCGGAGACGTGGTCTCCAGGAACCGCTCGGCGTGCCCACCGCCGCCGACGGTGCAATCAGCCACGGAGCTGCCGGCACCGACGGCCAACCAGGCAAGAACCTCGTCGACCAGCACCGGCAGGTGCCCTTCTCCCATGTGGCGTCGCACCTCGCTTGTCGGACGGCGGGCCGACCGGCCCGAAGACGCATGAATGGCCGGGGCACCGTCAGATGCCCAGGTCGGCGAGGTGCTCGGCGAGCGCTTCCGGCTCGTCCTCGATCTGGGACCGATACGGCTGCCACCGCGACGGTGCCCAGATCTCGAGCCGGTTCAGCGCGCCGACCACGACCACCTCGCCGAGGTCCAGGCCGGCGTACTCGCGCAGATAGCTCGGGACCAGGAGCCGTCCCTGCCGATCGAGCTCCACCTCGACCGCTCCCGAGCTCATGAAGCGACCGAACTGTCGTGCGGCCGCGTTCGTCGTCGGCAGGCCCTGGATCTTGGCCGCGAGCTCTTCCCAGGTATCGGCCGGAAAGATCGCCAGGCAGCCGTCCAGCCACCGAGCCAGCGTCGCTCCCTGTGCCAGCCGCGCCCGGAAGCGGACCGGGACCGCGACGCGGCCTCGGTCGTCCAGCGCGTGCCGAAACTCCCCGGTGAGGAAGGACGCCCGCTCCATCGTGCCTGTCGTTCACCACTACTCCCCATATGGCCCCATTTGGAACCACAGGGCGCCACTATACAGGGCAACGCGTCCCCGTCAAGGGGTTTTCTGCACCGGGCGTTCGAATCGGCCGGAGACGCCGCTCCGGTCTGTCGAACCCCGTGGGGCGGGGGTACCGTCCATCGGAACCAGGAATCGGCCGGACCTCTGCGGGATCTGACTCGTGCCACGGTCAGATGACCACGGAGCGGTGTCTCGATCGCCGTTCGCCCCTTCGCACGGGCTGCGATTCCGAATCGCCGGCTCCTCTGCCGTCAGCGGGGAGGCGGCCGCCGAGACTGTCTCGATGCATCGACACCGCGGCGCCCGAGGCGGGCATTCGGCGCGATTCTCACGATGTGTGGCGGAGCAGCACGCCGGAACCCCGCCGGCGGGCGCCGCTCAGGCGCCGGACGCGGTCACGGATTGCGAGAATCGCGCCTCCCGGGAGGCTCCGGCGTCCTGGCCTCGATCGAACGCGATCCCAGCGCGACTGCCCACGGGCGACTGCCCACGCGCGACTGCCCACGCGTCGGCCGAGGGACGCGGCTCCCGCATCCCGTCGGGCATGACCCCGTTGCCGGGGTCGACGCCACGATCCGACGGGGTTCACCTCAGGGTGCGGGCGTGCCCTCGGGCATCTGGTCGAGCTCGTCCTCGGCAAGGAACGCCGAGCGCCGATCTCCCGCGTCGTTCAGGAACACGGCCCTGATGCGGAAGTTCCCGGAGTCCGGCGAGCGATACCCGAACCCCGCGAGATCGCCGTTCTGCGTGACCCAGTAGACGTTGCCGTCGTTGCCGGGGGCCGGCTCGACCATCGCAAACGAGAAGGAGTTGAAACCGATCGTTCGGTCGTTGCCGATCGAGCCGTTGTCGAACGCGTACATGATGTAGCTCTCCGGGCCCACCGAGACCTCGTAGAAGGCGAACTCGTCACCGGCGACCGGCGTGGGCTCGGGTGTCGGGCTGGGCCCGATCGACGGGCTCAGCGACGGCGAGGGGTCGGTCGTCGGGCTCGGCTCGACGCTGATGCCGGGGCTGGGGACAGCGCCCGGCGTGAGCGCGACCGACGGCATGAGACTGGGGCTGGGGCTCGGCCCGATGGCGATGCCGAGCTCATCTCCGAAGAGGAAGTACGCCCCGGCAGCGCCACCGACGAGCAGCAGGAGGACGAGCACGATGGCCAGCGGCGTCCGTCGCCGCCGTGCGGGCTCGTCCACCGGGACAGGTGGTGGCGGAGGTGGTTCGGCGATCGTCGCGCGCGGCCTGCGAAGCGCCTCGAGCTCTTCGGTGGGGATGACGAGGACGCCGCGCAGGTAGCGGGGGCAGTTCCCGTAACCACGCTCCTGGCAGACGCGCGTCTGCTGCTCGGCGGAGATCGGTGCCGGCTCGCCGAACGCGAAGCATCGGTGGTCGTCGCTGACACCCTCGACATGCCCGGTGCGGTCGGCCTCCAGTCCGAGGAACGGACAGATGTGCTCGGGACGTTCGGCCAGCTTCGCGAACAGGGTGTGACGCTCAGCCTCGCGCACGGCCTCCGCGGCCGCGGCCTCCTCTCGCTTGCGTCGTCCGAACACAGACCCTCCTCGACTCCTCGCCGCGACGAGCGCGACCGCGTGAGTCTAGCGGCGGCGTGCGCGCTCCGCGACGCGCCCGATGGGCCGCGCGGATGGTACGAACGCGCCATTGTTGACAGGACGCACCCGTCGCTAGCCTATGGAGACTGGCACGCCGCACGGACACAGAGGCAGAGGCAGACACACCCCATGGCGCTGAACCCGGTGGAGGGAAGCGAGGAACGCCGACCGATCGCCCGATCAGGTCGGATCCGTCGCTGCTCCGTGCGCCACGTCAGCATCCTTCCGGGAGCCCCAGCCTCCGTCCAGGTCGACTGCCTCCTCGGCGGCGTCGAGCATCCACTGCCGCTCGGCACCATGGACGAGGCTCGCCCGATCTGCAATGCCTGCACGGCACGATCGGTCTGGCGCGAAGACGAGGACTGAGGCATCCCGATTCACATGGCATGACCATTGGGTGCGGCGCGTGGCAGGGTGTCCCTGGAGGCGGCCTGTAAGCCGAGTTCTGTCCCGAGCCCGATTCGCATCGGTCTCATGGACGGCCATCCATCTATGCGACCTACCCGGGAGCTGAGCGAGCCACCTGCTGCGGCCCGAAGGCCGCCCTGCGCTCCCCTATTCGGTCTTGCTCCGGCTAGAGCTTGCCGCGTTTCACTCCCCGGCGAACCGGGGCATCGTCACTGTGGCGCTGGTCCTCGCCTCACGGCGGACGGGTGTTACCCGCTAGCCTGCTCTGAGGAGCTCGGACTTTCCTCGGACGCGGTCTTTCGACCGATGCGCCCGCGACCATCCAGCCGCCTCCAGGGACCGATAGTGTACCCGATTCGAACACCTGTTCGGTCGAGCACCTACGGAGCGGCGACAATCGTCGCGGCGATCGTCTCGGCAATGACCTCGTGACCCTTCTCATTCGGGTGCACGTCCCCGTCGCCGATGCGCGTCAGCTCTGCCTCACGGCCGACAAAGGCAGCATAGAGGTCGACGAGTTCGAGGCCGCGCGCTTCGGCAACGCAGGCGATCCGGTCGTTCAGGCCGGGAGTCGCGTCGGGCGGATGGCAGGCCACGGCGCCGTCGGTCCCCACGACGGTCGCAGCCGCGACCGGGTCCACGTCCGGGTTGTAGTAGGCCAGGACAAGGATTCTCGCGTCCGCGCCCTGGCCGTCCAGGGCCTGCTGCACGCTCGCCACCACCGCGTCGAGCGCGTCTGTTGCCTCGACCGTGGCGGTGCTGACGGCCAGGAGGCAGGCCTCACCGTCGGGATCGGCTTCGCACGCCGGATCCCGGCGGACCCGCAGCAGCTCGTTGGCTCCGAGGCCGATGGTCACGACCTCGACGCGAGTCCCGAGCTCGTCGATCGCGGCGAGCACATCGTCCAGCCTGCGCTCCAGGAAGCCACTCGCCGTCTCGCCCGGCACCGCGAAGACGCGCGTCTCCGTGATCGGCAGGTCTGCCATCGCCAGGCGGTCGACCAATCGCGCCGGAAACCCATCCCGCCTCGGCTGCGGTACGCCGATCCCGAACGTGACGGAGTCGCCGATGGCGAGGTAGGCGCCACCCGCTTCCGCCGGAGCCGTGGCCGATGGACCCGGGCGGGCGCTCCGCGTCGCGACCTCGGCAGGGGTCGGCGTCGGACGCGGCGTGGAGGCGCTCGGATCGGTCGCCGTCGCGCCAGGGGCACACCCGACGACCGTCGCGGCGAGGAGGAAGCTGGCCAGGAGGCTAGATCGGTGTCGGGCGCGGTCCGGCATGGTGCGTTGTTCCCCCATCGATGGCCACGTTGCTGAGCCGATCCGCGTCCTTGTTCAACGCCCGCGGCACATGACCCACGGTGTACCCCTCGAACGAGCGCAGCAGCTCCATCGCCACGGCATGGATCGGCTTGAGGTCTGGATGCTTCACCCGGTAGATGCCCGTGATCTGCCGCGCGACCAGCTCCGAGTCCATGCGCAGGTCGACGTGCGTGGCGCCCAGGCGCCGAGCCTCCTCCAGCGCGAGACGGACCGCCGTCCACTCGGCGACATTGTTCGTCGCGCGGCCGAGGCCCTGCGCGATCTCCGCGAGCACGGTGCCGTCCGACGCGTCACGCAGGATGGCTCCGGCACCTGCGGGACCGGGGTTGCCGCGCGCCGCGCCGTCGGTGTGGATCAGGAGTCTCACCGGATGCCGGCCCTGCCGATCTCCTGGGTGACCTCGAGGATCGCCTTCGTGATCTTGATGTCGCGCGGGCAGGCTTCGACGCAGTTGAAGGTCGTGCGGCAACGCCACACGCCATCGGGGTCGGCCATGATCTCGAGCCGCTCCTGCCTGGCGGTGTCGCGCGAGTCGACGATGAACCGATGTGCGTTGACGATGGCGGCGGGTCCTACGTACGACTGGTCGGTCCAGAAGATCGGGCAGGCACTCGTGCAGGCAGCGCACAGGATGCAGCGGCTGGTGTCCTCGTAGCGCTCCCGGTCGGCGGGTGACTGGCGACGCTCCCTGCCATCGGAAGGCGTCTCGTCGTTGACCAGGAACGGCATCGTCTGCTTGAAGGAGTCCCAGAACGGCTCCATGTCGACGAGCAGATCCTTCACGACCGCCATGCCGCGAATCGCCTCCACGGTGATGGTCGGACCGGCGTCCTTCACGAGGTACTCGCAGGCCAGCCGGTTGCGCCCGTTGATGAGCATCGCGTCGGAGCCGCACACCCCGTGCGCGCACGAGCGACGGAAGGTGAGCGTGCCGTCCTGGTACCACTTGACCTGGTGCAGCAGGTCGAGGACCCGATCGGTCGGCTCGGCATCCACCGCGTACTCCTCCCAGTGCGGCGCCTCGTCGGCCTCGGGGTTGTAGCGGCGGATGCGCAGCTTGACGTCCATCGGTCTCAATAGGTCCGTGGCTTCGGTTGGAACTTGGTGATCGTCACCGGCCGGTAGGCCAGGGACACGGTACCCGTCTCCGGTGAGCGGACGGCGAACGAGTGCTTCAGCCAGTCCGTGTCGTCCCGTCCGGGAAAGTCGTCGCGCGCGTGGCCGCCACGGCTCTCGGTCCGAGCCAGGGCCGATGCGACCGTCGCCTCCGCGCAGTCCAGCAGGTAGCCGAGCTCCAGCGCCTCGCCGAGGTCGGTGTTGTAGCGGCACCCCTTGTCGTCCACGACAAGGCGTTCGGCACGCTCGCGCAGCGCGGCGACCGCGTCCCGGCACTCGGTCAGCAGCTGCTCGGTGCGATACACGCCGCACTTGGCGAACATGATCTCCTGGAGCTCGGCGCGGATGACGGCCGGGCGCTCGCCATCGGTCCCGGCCAGCAGACCCGATACCAACGATTGGACCGATGCCTCCGCCGCGGGGTCCACCATCGGCTCCGGCAGGTCGGCCAGCTCGGCCGCCATCTTCTTGCCGGCACGGCGGCCGAAGACCAGGATGTCGAGCAGCGAGTTCGTCCCCAGCCGGTTCGCGCCGTGCACCGACACGCAGGCGACCTCGCCGGCGGCGTAGAAGCCGGGCACCACGCGGCCAGTCTCGTCGGCCAGGACGCGGCCGTCGATGTCGGTCGGCACGCCGCCCATGGCGTAATGCGCGGTGGGTTGGATCGGCACGAGATCGGTCAGTGGCTCCAGGCCGAAGTAGGTGCGGATGAAACCGCTCATGTCGGGAAGCTTCTTGTTGAGCACCTCCGCGCCCAGGTGGCGGACGTCGAGATGGACGAAATCGCTGCCGCCGATCCCCCGTCCCTCCGCGATCTCCAGGTAGATGCTGCGGCTGACCACGTCGCGGCTCGCCAGGTCCTTCATGGTCGGAGCGTAGCACTCCATGAAGCGCTCGCCCTTGTCGTTGAGGAGCACGCCCCCCTCGCCGCGCATCGCCTCCGACAGCAGGAACCCCAGCTTGTACATGCCGGTCGGATGGAACTGGAAGAACTCCATGTCCTCCAGCGGCAGCCCGCGCCGATACGGGATGGCCATCCCGTCGCCGGTGAGCGTGTGCGCGTTCGAGGTGACCTTGAAGACCTTGCCATAGCCGCCGGTGGCGAACAGCACGGCTTTCGCGCGGAAGGCATGCAGCTCGCTCGTGCTGAGCTGGAGGGCGATCACCCCGCTCGCCGGGCCTCCCGGACCCTCGGGCAGCGCAAGGTCGAGCACCTGGTACTCGTCGAAGAAGACGACCTCGTGCCTGATGCACTGCTGGAACAGGGTCTGGAGGATTGCGTGACCCGTTCGGTCGGCGGCAAAGCAGCTGCGTCGCACCGGGCCCTCGCCGTAGTTGCGGGTGTGGCCTCCGAAGCGCCGCTGGTTGATCAGACCCTCCTCCGTGCGGTCGAACGGCAGGCCCAGGTGCTCGAGGTTGATGATCGTGTCGACCGCGTCGCGGCACATGACTTCGGCAGCGTCCTGGTCGACCAGGTAGTCACCGCCCTTGACCGTGTCGAACCAGTGCCACTCCCAGTGGTCCTCCTCGGTGTTCCCGAGCGCGGCGCACACCCCGCCCTGCGCGGCACCGGTGTGCGAACGGGACGGGTAGAGCTTGCTGATGACACCGATGCGGGCCTCCGGCCCGAGCTCCTGCTTCAGCTCGAGCGCAGCGTAGAGACCGGCGCCGCCGGCACCGACGACGATGGCGTCGAGCTCGTGGACGCGGGCCGGCGGAATGGCCGCGCGGCCGACGGTGGTGAGGGTCATGACGCGCCCGGGTCGAAGAAGGCGATGACCGCGATCCCGAGCACCAGCCAGATGGCGCTGATCACCAGCAGCACGCCGAGGACCAGGCTGCGCGCCGTCCGGTGCGTCACGTAGTCAGCGACCACGACGCGGGCGCCGTTGGCGCCGTGGACGAACGCGAGGAGGAGGAGCAGCAGGTCGTAGATGCGCCAGAACGGAGTCCCCCATCGGCTCTGCACGAAGGCGAAGTTGATCTCATCGCCCGTGATCACGACGAGCACGTGCATGATGAACATGTGGCCCAGCGCGAGGAAGACCAGCGCCAGCCCCGAGAGGCGCATGAAGTACCACCAGAACCGCTCTCGCCCGGACGCCTCCGGCTTCGGGCGGGCCGCGTGCGACGGGTTCGTGTAGATCACGCGCGGTCGACGCGCGGTGGTCGTCATCGGCTCATCCCCATGGCAGGTAGGGAGTCAGGATGATGGCGCCCAGGGGCACCATGCTCACCACCGTCGCGGCGATGACGCCGTAGGTCAGCGGCCGGTAGTAGGTCGTGGTCGTGGGCCAGAAGTCCATCACGATCACGCGCAGACCGTTCAGCGAGTGATACACGAGCGCGGCCATGAGAAGCACCTCGCCGACCTTGGCGGGGAGGTTCGCGTAGAACGTCTGGGTGAAGTCGTAGACCTCCGGACCGAAGAGCAGGGTCGAGGTCTCGACGATGTGCAGGAAGAGGAAGAAGAGCACGCCCAGTCCGCTCGCGCGGTGCCCGAACCACGCCAGCTGCGCCCAGGAGACCCGGTAGCCGAACAGGTTGATCAAGCGTTATGCACTCTCCACGGGGCGCCGCCCGACGCCGGGCGGCGCAGAGAACCAGCGGCTCTCCGATTCTATCGCGTGCGACCGTCGGAGTGATGCCGGCCCATGGTTCCGTCAGCTGGCACGCTGAGTGCCGCTAGCCGCAGCTTCGGCCGCGGATCGGCTCGAAGCAGTTCGATCTAGGGCAGATCTGGACTCATACGGCACCCTCGAGGTGACATTTGACGGCACCTGCGGACCAGAATCCGCCTGGCGGCACTCACAGTGCCATCTGACAGGATCGGCGGGCACGCGGCGAGCTACGCGGTCACCGCCACGCGTCCGGCCACGGCCTCACCGAACGTGCGGGTGCCGGCCGAGCCGCCGAGGTCGTACGTGACGTTCGTCCCCTCGGCGATGACGTCGCGCACGGCCGTCTCGACTGCGTCTGCGGCTGCCAGCTCGCCGAGATGACGGAGCATCAGGGCGCCGGACAGGATGAGCGCGGTGGGATTGGCCTTGTCGAGACCGGCGTACTTGGGCGCGGAGCCATGGACCGGCTCGAAGACCGCAGCCCGCTCGCCGATGTTCGCGCCCGGCGCCACCCCCAGCCCGCCGACCAGCCCGGCGGCCAGGTCCGAGACGATGTCACCGTAGAGGTTGGGCAGGACGAGCACGTCATACAGGTCGGGCTTCTGGACGAGCTGCATGCACATGTTGTCGACGATGCGGTCCTCGAACGCCACGCGGCCCTCGTACTCGGCCGCGACCTGCTGGCAGCTCTCGAGAAAGAGCCCATCGGAGAGCTTCATGATGTTCGCCTTGTGGACGGCGGTCACCTTTCGCCGGCCGTTCTTCGCCGCGTACTCGAAGGCATAGCGCGCGATCCGCTGTGATGCCGCGCGCGTGATGATCTTGATGCTCTCGGCGGCGTCCGGGCCGACGCGGTGCTCGATGCCGGCGTAGAGGTCCTCGGTGTTCTCGCGGACGATGATGAGGTCGACATCGTCGTAGCGGGTCGTCACGCCCTTCATCGTCCGCGCCGGGCGGACGTTGGCGTACAGCTCGAGTGCCTGGCGCAATCCCACGTTGACCGAGCGGAAGCCCGCGCCCACCGGCGTCGTGATCGGTCCCTTGATGGCCACGCCGTTGGCGCGGATCGAGTCGACCACGCGGTCGGGCAGCGGCGTGCCCTCGCTGGCGATCGTCGCCTCGCCGGCCTGCTGGACGTCCCACTCGAAGCCGATGCCGGTGGCCTCCAGGACTCCCCGTGCGGCCTCCGCAAGCTCTGGACCGATCCCATCGCCGGGAATGAGCGTGACGGCGTAGCTCAACGGATCTCACCTTTCGTGCGGCCGATCAAAGCGTCGGCGTACGGGGATGAAGTCTATGCCGATCTCGACGACTTCGCCTCTGACCAGCTGGCTCAGGGGCGGGTGGTGGCCAACCGCTCCGTCACCATGCGATCGGCGGCATCGACGCTCGCCGCATTGCCGGTGACCGCCTCGAGGAAGACCGGGCGCGGCAGGCGGTAGCCCTCGACCTCCTCGCGCGCCGTGACCGTCGCCGTGCGAGGGAGATTGCGCAGGAGGGCGATCTCGCCGAACCCATCCCCATCGCGCAGGATCGCGATGCGCCGTCCGCCCTGGAGAACCTCCGCGACGCCCGAGGCGATGAGGAAGTAGTCGTCGCCGACGTCGCCCTCGCGGACGATCGACTCCTCCGGCGCGAAGCGCACCGGCACCATGCCGCCTGCCAGCTGCTCCAGGGCCGTGAGCGGCAGCGGCGTGAACATCGGGACGCCTCGGAGCAGCGCGAGCTCATGGTGCGGCACGACGGCCGTCGCGTCGGCGGTCCGCACGAGGCGGTTGGTGATCAGCGCGAGGATCGGGAGCAGGAGCCCGGTCACGACCATCGCCGGCTGGAGGTCCAGCAGGGTGACCAGGATCGGCGCCACCAGCGAGCCAGCGGCGACGCTGAGTGCCACCAATCCTTCGAACGCCCCGAACACGCGGCTGCGAAGGTGGTTCGGAACCGAGCGCTGGAGGAGGGTGAATCCGGAGACGTCCAGGACGGCGTTCGCCATGCCGAGCACGCCAAGGAACGCGAAGGCCATGATCGACTGCGGGACCAGGCCGATGATGACGATCGGCAGGCCCCACATCGCCAGGCTGATGCTGAAGGGCAGTGCCAGGTCGCGGCGCATCACCAGCCCGAAGGCGACCATGGCGCCCAGAAACCCTCCCGCCCCCATGGCCGAGCTGAGGTAGCCGACTCCGGAGCGTCCGAGCCCGAGCAGCTCGACGGATGCCGCCACGAGCAGCACCGTCAGGATGCCGCGCACGAATGTCTGGCAGACGAAGATGGCGACCAGCGACCCGGCCGATGGGTAGGAGCGCAGTGCGGCGAACCCGGCCACCAGGCTCGTCGCACGCGACGGCCTCGTGGTCGGTGCTTCGGCGCCTGTCGTCCGCGCATCGATGCGCAGTGCGGCGGCCGAGGCGGCGACGAACGCGGCGGCCGGCACCGCGACGCCCAACGGCGAGCCTCCGATCGTCAGCAGCAGGCCGCCGAGCGCCGGGCCCAGCAGCAGGCCGATCGCCTCGCCCGTGCTGGTCACCGCGTTGCTGGCGATCAGCTCCTCCGGTGACCGCGCGAGGGCGGGCAGGATCGACATCGTCGTCGGCCGGTGGAGCGTCGCCACGATGCCCTCCACGACCGCGGCCACGACGACCACGGCCACGGGCAGATCGGTGACGATGGCAAGCGCCGCGCAGCCCACGGCCGCTCCGCGGAGTGCATGGACCGCGACCAACACCTGCTCTCGCGGCAGCCGATCCGTCAACGAGGCAAGGAAGGGCGCCACGATCGCCGCCGGGAGCATGCGCATGGTGCTCAGGAGCCCGACGGCCAGGACGCCGCCCACGTCGTACGCGTACACCAGCAGGCTGACGAGATACGCCCACTCCGCGGCGATCGCCATCAGCCAGCCAGCCTCGACCTGTCGCAGCGACCGATTCGCGATCACCTGCCGCAGCGCGTCTCGCAGCCGCTGCACCGAACTGCCCGGACCCTCCATCCGCGCAAGGGTAGACCGCCGGGTCCACCAACCCCGGTAGAATCGGCTGATCCCGCGTGGCCCTTCCGCCATCCGAGCGCGCCCCGCCATCGAGTTCGCATCAGGAGAAACGCGTGAAGCTCCAGGAGTACCGGAGCAAGGAGATCCTCGGCCGCCACGGCGTCCCGCTCCTCGCCGGCGAGACGGCCACGACGCCCGAGGAGGCGCGTGCGGCAGCCCAACGCATCGGCGGCCCGGTGGTCGTCAAGGCGCAGGTCCTCGTCGGGGGGCGCGGCAAAGCCGGTGGCGTGAAGCTGGCACCGACCCCTGACGAGGCGGCGTCGAGGGCCGCCGACATCATCGGTCTCGACATCAAGGGCACCACCGTGAAGACCGTACTGGTGGCACCCGCCGCCGATATCGCTCACGAGTACTACCTCGGGCTCATCCTCGACCGTGCGTCGAAGGCCATCGTGGTGATCGCCTCGGCGGAGGGAGGCGTCGAGATCGAGGAGACCGCGAAGACACATCCCGAGGCGATCCTGCGCCTGCCGCTCCACCCGCTCATCGGCCTCCAGGAGCACGAGGTTCGGCGCGTCGCCTTCTTCCTTGGCATCCCAAGCGAACTGCGCAAGGACTTCGGCAAGGTCATGCGAGGCCTGTACGCGGCCTTCGTCGAGTCCGACGCGGACCTCGCCGAGGTCAACCCGCTGGTGGTGACCGATGACGGCCGGCTCCTCGCGCTCGACGCGAAGATCGTGCTCGACGACTCTGCGCTCTCCCGTCATCCCGACCTCGAGGAGATGCGGGACCTCAACGAGGAGGAGCCCTCTGAGATCGCCGCGCGCGACGCCGGCATCAGCTTCATCAAGCTCGACGGCAGCATCGGCTGCATGGTCAACGGCGCCGGCCTGGCGATGACCACCATGGACCTCGTCAAGCTGGCCGGCGGCGAGCCGGCGAACTTCCTCGACATCGGCGGCGGCGCCAAGGCCGATCGCGTGGCCGCGGCCTTCAGGATCATCCTGGCCGACGCGAACGTGAAGGCCATCCTCATCAATATCTTCGGCGGCATCACCCGCGGCGACGAGGTCGCGCGCGGCATCGTGGAGGCACGCTCGCAGCTCACGCGCGACGTCCCGATGGTGGTCCGCATCGTCGGCACCAACGCGGAGGAGGCGAAGCCGATCCTGGCGAAGGCGAACCTGATCACCGCCGACTCGCTGGACGACGCTGCCGCCAAGGCTGTCGTGGCCGCCGGCGGTGCTGCATGAGCATCCTCGTCAACCGCGAGACGCGGCTCCTGGTCCAGGGCATCACCGGGCGCGAGGGCGAGTTCCACTCGACCGCCATGCTCGAATACGGGACGAACATCGTGGCCGGCGTGACGCCCGGCAAGGGCGGGCAGTCCGCCCTCGACGGACGCGTCTCGGTGTACGACACCGTCGCCGAGGCGGTCGAGCAGACCGGCGCGAACGCCTCAATCATCTTCGTCCCGGCGGCCTTTGCGCCCGACGCGATGCTCGAGGCGGCCGACGGCGGCCTGCCCCTCGTCATCTGCATCACCGAGGGCGTGCCGGCGCTCGACATGCTGCGCGTCTATCACGTCCTCCGCGCGAAGGGCGTGCGGCTGATCGGCCCCAACTGCCCGGGGCTGACGAGCGTCGACGAGGCGAAGGTCGGGATCATCCCCGGCGACATCCACCTGCGCGGGCCGGTCGGCCTCGTCTCCCGCTCCGGCACGCTCACCTACGAGGTCGTGCAGGCCATGACCGATGCAGGCCTGGGCCAGACGACCACCGTCGGCATCGGCGGCGACCCGATCATCGGCACGAGCTTCGTCGACGTGCTCGACATGTTCAACCAGGACGACGAGACCGAGGCGATCGTCATGATCGGGGAGATCGGCGGCGAGGAGGAGGAGAAGGCGGCTGCCTTCTGCGCGCGCGAGGTGCGCAAGCCGATGGCGGCCTTCATCGCCGGCCGCACTGCCCCACCCGGGCGCCGCATGGGCCACGCGGGCGCGATCATCTCCGGCGGCGCCGGCACCGCCGAGTCGAAACGCGCCGCGCTCGAAGAGGCCGGCATCCAGGTGGCCGACTCACCGAGCCACATTCCGCAGCTGCTGCGCGACGCCGGCGTCCGGTAGCGGCGCGGGCCGGTGACGAGCCTCTTCCCGCCCGGCGCAGGTGGCAAGGATCCGAAGGGACCGATCCGCGAGCCACTGCACCCCGATGAGCGCGACGGGAGCCGCTACGCCCCGCGGCCGCCCTCGGAGCGAGACGAGCAGCCGGATGACCGCGAGGGTATCGGCGTCTTCCGCTTCGCCGGCTGTGGCCTCGGGGTCACCATCGCCCTCGTGCTGCTCGTTGGCGTGGTCGTCCTGGTCGGCTACCTGCGCGACGATCCGGATCGGAACCCGGCTCCGGCTGCCTACCGGGCGGCGATCTGCGCCGCGTTCGCGGAGCTGGACGCCGGAACGCGCGCGCTCGAGCTGGGCGTGGAGACGGTCGCCGACGCCGGCGCGCGAGCCGCGGCCGTGGCCGAGGTCGAGGACCACCTCGCCGCCGCCAACGACGCGCTGACCGACCTGCCGGTGTGGGAGCCCGGTCGCTCGCTCGACGAGCTCATCGGCTCGCTGATCATCACGCTCACGAATGGCGCCGATGCGCTCGCCGAGGAGTCGGCGGCATCGGCCGCGGAGGACCTGCAGTCTGCGCGCGAGGTCGGCGCCATCGCACGCCGGGAGCTGTCGGAAGGCCGTTACGGGTTCGACTGCTCCGGCTGATCCGGCCGCTCCAGCAGCTCCCAGAGCACGCCGTTCAGGGTGCGCGGATGGATGAAGCCGACAGTTCCGTGGGCGCCGGGACGCGGCTGGCGGTCAATGAGCTCCGCCTCGCGTGCGGCGAGGTGCTCGAGATCGCGCGGCAGGTCGTCGGTCTCGAAGCAGAGGTGATGCAGGCCCTCGCCGTGTGACGCGAGGAACCTCGCGACGCCGCTCTCGGTGTCGATCGGCTCGACCAGCTCGATCCGCGCCGCCGGCGCCGGTCCGGTCGGCAGGAAGCAGAGCCGAACGCCCTGGGAGGCGAAGACGAACGGTTCGGCGTCCGGCTCCAGCCCGTACAGTTCGTGATAGCGCGGAAGCGACGCCTCGATCGATCGCACGACGATGGCGATGTGATGGATCGGCCCGACGAGCGGGTCGCCGCTCACGGTCGGTGCTCTCCCCACACACGACGCAGTGCGTGGGAGATCTCGCCGAGCGTCACCGATGCCTCCACGCAGGCTCGGATACGCGGAAGGACGTTGTCCGTGCCGGCAGCCGCTCGTTCGAGCGCGGTCACCGCGGCTTCGGCCATGGCCGTGTCCCGTCCGGCTCGCACCGCCGCGGTCCGCTCGACCTGGCTGGCCTCCAGCTCGGCGTCGATCTGCTGCGGCTCGGGCCCGGCCTCTTCACCCTCGTCTGCATAGGCATTGAGCCCGACGATGATGCGTTCCCCGGCGTCGATCGCCAGCTGCTGCTCGTAGGCGGCATCGCCGATCGCATCCTGCTGATAGCCGTCCGCGACCGCGGCGAGCGTGCCTCCGCGAACGTCGATGGCCGAGATTTCTTCGAGCGCGCGCTCCGCGATCTCGTTCGTGAGCGTCTCGAGGAAGTACGACCCGCCGAGGGGATCCGCCGTTGCGGCAACCCCTGACTCGTTATACAACACTTGTTGCGTTCGGAGCGCCAGGCGAGCGGATGCCGGTGTCGGGAGGCCGAGCGCCTCGTCGAACGCATTGGTGTGAAGCGACTGCGCGCCGCCGAGCACCGCCGCCAGGGCCTGGATCGAGGTGCGCACGACGTTGACGTCCGGCTGCTGCGCCGTGAGCGTGGACCCGCCGGTCTGGACGTGGAAGCGCATGGCCAGGCTCTTCGGATTGCGGGCGCCGAACCGATCACGGGCGATGCGCGCCCAGACGCGGCGAGCGGCGCGAAACTTGGCGACCTCCTCGAGCAGGTCGTTGTGGGCCGCGAAGAAGAAGGAGAGGCGCGGTGCGAAGTCGTCGAACGCCAGGCCGGCGGCGAGGGCCGCTTCCCCGTAGGCGATCGCATTGGCGACGGTGAAGGCAACCTCCTGGACGGCCGTCGAGCCGGCCTCGCGCATGTGATAGCCGCTGATGCTGATCGTGTTCCAGGCCGGGAGCTCGGCGTGGCAGTAGGCGAACGTATCGGTCACCAGGCGCATCGACGGTCCCGGCGGGAAGATGTAGGTCCCGCGCGCGATGTACTCCTTGAGGATGTCGTTCTGAATCGTGCCCCGCAGCCGGTGCGGGTCGACTCCGCGGCGACGGGCCACCGTCTCGTACAGGGCCAGCAGGATGGCCGCCGTGGCGTTGATCGTCATCGAGGTCGAGACCGCTCCGGGATCGATGCCGTCCAGCAGGATCTCCATGTCGGCGATCGAGTCGATCGGCACGCCGACACGGCCGACCTCGCCACGCGCCATCAGGTCGTCGGAGTCGTAGCCCATCTGCGTCGGCAGGTCGAACGCGACGCTGAGCCCGGTCTGGCCGCGCTCGAGGAGGTACCGGAAGCGCCGGTTCGTCTCCTCGGCCGATCCGAAGCCGGCGTACTGGCGCATGGTCCACGGGCGGGCGCGATAGCCCTCGGCGTGAATGCCGCGCGTGAACGGGTAGGCCCCCGGAGCACCGAGCCGCTCGGCCGAGTCGAGGCCCTCGACGTCCTCCGGCCCGTACGCCGTCCGGATCTCCATGCCGGCGGTGGACCGATACGGACGCGCCGCCGGGCGCTCGGGCTCACTCATCGGCCACCGATTGTACGCGCCGTCACTCCAGCCGCAGGAGCGGCGCGCCGGTCGCCACGCTCTGACCCTGCTGGACCGATACGTCGATCACGCGCCCGGCGCGGGGGGCCCGGACCTCGTTCTGCATCTTCATGGCCTCGATCGTCAGCAGCGACGCGCCCGCGTCCACGTCGTCACCTGCCGCCACGGCGACCGCCACGACCAGGCCCGGCAGGGTCGCCTTGACCGCGATGGGCCCCGCATGGGCGGCGGCCGTGGATTCCGCGTCGGCCAGGATCCGCTCGCGCCAGGAGCGGACGGTCACCGGGATCCGTCGCCCGCGGAGCGTCACCACCCATTCGCTGCCCTCCCCCTCGACCAGGACCGCCAGGGACGCGGAGCCGTTGACCAGTCGCCCGGTGCCGAGGCCGACGTCGACCATCTCCAGGCGCCAGCCGTCGGATGGCACGACCCGTTCGCCGCCGATCTGCACGTGGTAGTCGCTCATCGGCGCAGAGCCTCTCGGCGTGCCATCCGGCCCCATGCCGAATCGTCCTTCGCGGTCAGGTCGGCGCGGACGGGGGCGGCGCCGCGGGCCTCCCTGGTGGCGAGCGCCGCGGTCGCGGCCAGCGCGGCATCGCCCGCCGGGAGCTCGCGACCGGCGCTCCAGCGGTCGCCGATCAGGCCCGTGTCGTACGCACCGGACACGAAGGCATCGTCGTCCACCAGCCAGCGCAGGAACCCTGCATCGGTCTGCAGGCCGCCGATGAGCGTCTCGTCGAGGGCCCGCCGCAGCCGGTCCACGGCCGATGCGCGGTCCTCCGCGTGGACCATCAGCTTGGCCAGCAGAGGGTCGTATTCGGGACGCAGCTCGGTATCGGCGCCGATGCCCGCGTCGACCCTGATGCCCGGCCCGGCCGGCATCTGCCAGGCGGTCACCCGACCGCCCGCGGGCCGGAAGTCGTCGTAGGGATCCTCGGCGTACAGGCGCACCTCGATGGCATGACCGCGGCCACCTGCGGCCAGCAGGCCATCAGGCAGCGGCTCGCCGGCGGCCACTCGGATCTGCCACGCGACCAGGTCCAGGCCCGTGACCAGCTCGGTGACGCCGTGCTCGACCTGGAGCCTCGTGTTCATCTCGAGGAAATAGTGGTTCCGGTCCTCGTCCAGGAGGAACTCAACGGTGGCGGCGTTGTGGAACTCGACCGTGCCCGCCACCCGTCGGGCGCTCTCGAACAGGGCGGCGCGGGTCGCGGCGTCGACGCCCGGCGATGGCGACTCCTCGACCAGCTTCTGATGTCGCCGCTGGACGCTGCAGTCGCGTTCCCCCAGGACCGCGAGACGGCCGTGGCGATCGCCGAGCAGCTGGACTTCGACGTGCCGCGCCGGCGCCACGAGCCGCTCGGCATAGATCGTCCCGTCGCCGAACGCGGAGCGCGCCTCTCGTCGGGCGGCGGCCAGGGCGTCCCCGACGTCGTGCGCGGCGTCGACCCGGCGCATGCCCCGTCCCCCACCGCCGGCTGCGGCCTTGAGCATGAGCGGGTAGCCGATCGACGCCAGGTCGTCCAGGTCATCCTCGAGTGCCACGGTCGTGCCCGGCACGATCGGCACCCCTGCCGCCTCGGCGCCGCGGCGCGCCGCGAGCTTGGTCCCGAGCGACTCGAGGGTCGCGGTCGGCGGGCCGATGAACACGATCCCGGCCGCTTCCACCGCGCGGGCAAAGCTTGCGTTCTCCGACAGGAATCCGTACCCCGGATGGATGGCCTGGGCCCCGCTGCGGAGGGCGGCATCGACGATCGCATCGATCGACAGGTAGGACGCGGCCGGCGCCGGTGGGCCGATCCGGTGGCTGGCATCGGCGAGCCGCACGTGCAGGCTGTCGACGTCGGCGTCGGAGTGGACGGCGATCGGCGAGATGCCGAGCTCGCGGCAGGCGCGCATGACGCGGATGGCGATCTCGCCGCGGTTGGCGACGAGGAGGCGGTCGAAGGTCTGCATCGGTCTGTCCGTGCGCAAAGACACCAGTCCGCCTACAGCGGGATGTTGCCGTGCTTCTTGGGCGGTACCGCCTGGCGCTTGTGCTCCAGCACCGTCAGGGCACCGGCGATCCGGGCGCGCGTCTCCGACGGCAGGATCACTTCGTCGACGTATCCGCGCGCTGCCGCGACGTAGGGGTTCGCGAACCGATCCTCGTATTCGGCGACCAGTCGTGAACGCTCCGCTGCCTGGTCGTCGGCTGCGCCGATCTGTTCGCGGAAGATGATGTTCACCGCCCCCTCCACGCCCATGACCGCGATCTCCGCGGTCGGCCACGCGAAGTTCATGTCGCCGCGAACGTGCTTGCTGCTCATGACGTCATAGGCGCCGCCGTATGCCTTGCGGGTGATGATGGTCACCTTCGGCACGGTCGCCTCGCAGTACGCATAGAGCAGCTTGGCGCCGTGGCGGATGATGCCCCGATGCTCCTGCTCGACGCCGGGCAGGAATCCCGGGACGTCGACGAGGGTGATGATCGGGATGTTGAAGCAGTCGCAGGTGCGGACGAAGCGCGCGGCCTTATCGGATGCGTCGATGTCGAGAACGCCGGCCAGCACCTCCGGCTGCTGCGCCACGATGCCGACGCTGCGTCCCTCGACCCGGCCGAACCCGCAGATGATGTTCCGCGCATACTCGGCGTGGACCTCGGTGAACGAGCCGTCGTCGACGATGCCGCCGATCACGGTGTGCATGTCGTAGGACTGCTTCGGCGAGTCGGGGATGACGGCGTCGAGCGCGGCACCATCGGCGGTCGGCTCGGTCCACTCCGCGCGGCGCGGGGGCGCGTCCACGTTGTTGGACGGCAGGTAGCCGATCAACGTCCGTGCCAGCTGGAGTGCCTGTGGCTCGCCGGCGCTGAGGAAGTGCGCGACCCCGCTCGCCTCGTTGTGGATGCGCGCGCCGCCGAGCCCCTCGAAGTCGATCTCCTCGTGTGTCACCGTCTTCACGACGTTCGGTCCCGTCACGAACATGTAGCTGGTCCCGTCGACCATGACGACGAAATCGGTGATGGCCGGTGAATAGACGGCACCGCCCGCGCAGGGACCCATCACCAGCGAGATCTGCGGCACGACCCCGGACGCCAGCGTGTTGCGCAGGAAGATGTCGGCATAGCCACCCAGGCTGACGACGCCTTCCTGGATGCGTGCGCCTCCGGAATCGGAGAGGCCGATGATCGGCGTGCCGTTCTCGACGGCAAGATCCATCACCTTGCAGATCTTCTCTGCATGCGCCTCGGACAGCGAGCCGCCGAAGATTGTGAAGTCCTGGCTGTAGACGAAGACGAGGCGACCGTCGATCCGTCCGAAGCCGGTGATCACGCCATCGCCGAGATAGCGCTCCTCGTCGAGACCGAACTCGCTCGCGCGATGCGTGACGAATGCATCGAGCTCCGTGAAGCTGCCATCGTCCAGGAGCAGGTCGAGCCGCTCACGCGCGGAGAGCTTGCCGCGCGCATGCTGCTGTTCGACGCGCCGCGCTCCCCCGCCCTGTCGTGCCTCTTCACGCAATGACCGCAGGCGGTCGAGCTTGTCGGCTGTCGACACGGGCAGACTCCTTCGCGCGGCGATCAGTGGTGGGCCCGGCAGGAATCGAACCTGCGACCATCCGGTTATGAGCCGGTTGCTCTGACCATTGAGCTACGGGCCCGCAGGACGACGGTGGACAACTTCGAGTATAGACGGATGTCTTTGCACAACGACAGCCCGATTTCTCCACGTTGTGGACAACTCCGATGGACCGATGCGGGCCGACCTGCCTATCATCCGTGGCGTCGCTCCCGCGACGCAGACCCCCGCCCGACCGCACGAAGGTGACGCGTTGACCAAGGTAATCTCGATCGCAAACCAGAAGGGCGGCGTCGGAAAGACGACCTGCTCCATCAATCTCGGCGGGGCACTGGCCGAGCGCGGCTACCGCGTGCTCTGCGTCGACATGGACCCGCAGGCCAACCTCACCGTCGGCCTGGGCGTCTCGCTCTCCGACGTCCGGCAGTCATTGGCGGACGTGCTCTCCGAGGATCGCGTGTCGCTCGACGACGTCGTGCGCCCGACGCAGGCTGACGGACTGTGGGTCGCCCCAGCGACCCTGGAGCTCGCCTCGACCGAGGTCGAGCTGTTCACCGCCATCGGCCGCGAGATGGTGCTGCGCGATGCGCTCGCTGGTTGGGCCGAGCGCCAGTACGACGTCATCATCATCGACTGCCCGCCGACGCTCGGGTTGCTCACCATCAACTCGCTGGTCGCAAGCAACCGGGTGATCATCCCGGTCCAGACGCAGTACTACGCGATCAAGGGCCTCACTGCCCTGATCAAGGTGATCAACACCATCAAGATCAAGCTGAACCACGACCTCGAGGTGCTCGGGCTGCTCCCGACCTTCTACGACGGACGTACCGTTCTCGCGCGCGAGATGCTCGAGAACCTCCGTGAGCTCGGTGACCATCGGGTCTTCAGCACCATGATCAAGCAGACCGTGAAGCTCGGCGAAGCGCCGCTCACCGGCAAGCCCGTCACCGACTACGCGACCGGGTCTGCGGCTGCGCGAGCGTTCCGTGACCTGGCCCAGGAGGTGATCGACCTTGGCTGACAAGCGGCCGGCATTCAAGGAGAACATCCACCGCCTCTTCGACGAGGCACAGCAGACGGACCTGGCACCCGGCATCGTGTCGCTCATCGAGTCCCGCGCGACGCACGCGCAGATTCGCGAAGTGCCGGTCAGCAAGATCCTCCCGAACCCGGCGCAGCCACGCCTCTCCTATGACGAGGACTCGCTGACCGAACTGGCCGACTCGATCCGCGAGCACGGTGTTCTGCAGCCGATTCTCGTACGGCCGAGCGGCGCGCAGTACGAGCTGATCGCCGGGGAACGCCGGTGGCGCGCATCACGCATGGCGGAGCGCGACACGATTCCGGCCATCGTCGTCGACTTCGACGAGAGCACCGCGCTCGAGGTGAGCATCATCGAGAACCTCCAGCGCGAGGACGTCTCGCCGCTCGAGGAGGCGGCGATGTTCCGCAGGATGACCGAGGCGTTCGGCTACTCGGTGCGGCAGTTGGCGCAGAAGGTCGGCAAGGACAAGGGCTACGTCGAGAATCGACTTCGCCTGTCGGATGCGCCGACCGACATCAGGGAGCTGGTGTCGTTGCGCAAAGACACGATCAGCCATGCGTACGAGCTGATGAAGATCGGTGACGAGCGCCAGCGACGTCGGCTCGCCAAGCGCATCGTCGCCGGAGACCTGTCGCTGGCGAAGCTCCGGGTGATCACCGGCGGCGGAGCGCCGCCTGCCGAGGGTGACGCGCCGGCTGAGAAGCCGCGACGGCGCGCGAAGACGGTCGCCGGCCAGGCGCATGCTGCGAAGGCGGCCGACGAAGCGTTGATGGGAGCGCGTTCGAAGCTTGCCGACGGCGTCGACGATCTCGTCGAGATCCTGCGACAGCCCGAGATGATGGACCAGATCCCTGAGGTCAACCGCGCGAACTTCGCCAAGCACCTCACGATCACCAAGCTGAAGATCGAGAACGCGATCGCAATCATCCGGGCGAGCACGCCCCGGCGCGAGGAGGCCGAGTAGGCCCGGATCCCGCGATCAGGCCGTGTAGGACATCACGGCGCGGTTGGAGACCAGGAAGTCCACCAGCTTTGCGCGGGCCGCCGGATCGGTGCGGCGGAGGCCCGCGATCGCCTTCGGCAACTCGAAGATCGGCGCTGCCAGCGATCCTGCGGTGTCGATGCCGACGACGTGATCCGGTCCCCCACCGACCATGAAGGCACGCTGGAAGCCGCGCGCGTCGAGCTGGGCCACCTGGCAGAAGGCGGCGATCGCGTTCCCCACGCCCAATCGCTTGGCGAAATCGATGAAGAGGTCCGCGGCCCAGGTGTCCACCTGGGCGTCATCCTGGGCTGTGACCATCTCGCGGTAGCCCTTCTCCTCGATCTCGCTCACGCGTGCGCCTCCTGATGAATTCCCGGCATGCGGACCGATTCTAGACGAGCCGATGGTGACGCCGCCGGAGGCCGCGCGGGGGCCGACGGCTGCGCTATCCTCGCGCCATGGTCGACCGCACCGCCGATCCGCGCACCGAGGACACGCTCGTCTACGACCTGCTGCAGACGCAGCGCGGCGCCGCCGAGCCTGACGTGGTCGGGCATGCAACGTTCCGAGGCGGTCGAACGGTCGTCGAGGCGCCGGACGGTGTCAGGATCGCCGTCGAAGAGCTGCTGTCCCGTGCCTTCGTCGATCGCGTCCAGGCGGACGAGCGCCCGCGAGGATACCGGCGCAGCGGCAGCGGCATGGTCGACATGCTCGTCCCGGGAATGCCGGAACACTTCATCGCGCGCCTCCGCGGCCTGTGGCTCAGCTATCCCGACGGCTCGGTCGTCACGGCCCGGCCCGGTAGCGCCATGACCACGCTCCAGACCGTCACCGAGCCGTCCGACACCGGAGCCCCGGTCATCGATGCGCAGGTCCGTCGAGCGACCCTCGTCAGCGCCGATCGCCGCCTCGGGACACGACCCCTCGTGCGCGCGCACGCGCCCGAAGACGGACGGCGACCCGAAGCCGAGCTCAGCGTCGGGCCTCTCAATCGGACCGACTGTGGCTGGCTCACGTAGGGTCTAGATTTACCTAGATTTACAGAGCAACGGGCGAACCCCGATCGACCCGCGTGCGGATCGGTATGATGGGCGCATGACGCTCGTGAAGTACCTCTCGATTCCGCTGCTCATCATCGTGGTCGGAGCGATCTACTGGTTCCTCTCCTACGAGGCCGCCGGCACGGCGATGCTCGTCATCTTCGGCATCGCCATGGCGCTGATGGGCTGGGTCCTGGTCCCGACGTTCGGCGACGTCGGGCCGACGGCGCCGGTGGATCCGGAGTGGCACGAACGCGAGCCCTGATCCCGCGCACCAGAACGCCGGACACTGCGGCTGCCCTGGCGGCTGAACCGCCAACGCAGTGTCCGGCTCACAGGTACTAACGCGCGATAGGCCCCAGCGTTAGCCGCGGCGGATCCCCGCGTCAGCAGGCACGGTTCAGGATCCCGTCCGAGCAACCGCCATCAGGCGGTCGATGGAGGCTCGCGCCGACGCGACGTCGACGTCGTCGCCCTTCGCTTCGAACAACGCCAGGGCGCGTTGCGCCACGCCGACTCCCTCCTCCAGCTCCCCCGCCTCGCCATGAACGTGCGCCTTGTCCATCATGGTGTTGGCCTTCAGGAGCGGAGCGTCCGTCTCCTCGACGAGCCGATACGCCTGGTCGACCAGGATGCGGGCGCTCGCGAGATCTCCACGCCCGGCCAGGATGCGGGCCCGGACTCGACGCCACAGATTCTGGGACTCGACGTCGTCGTCGGCCGACAGCTCCTCGCTCTGGGTCGTCAGCTCGAGCGCCGCATCGACGCGCCCCTGCCGCAGGACGGCCTCCGCCAGCATCGCCGCCACCGTCGAGAGGGTATAGCGCTCCCCCGCCGCGGCAAGCACGTCGTAGTCGCCGCGAAGCTCTTGCTCGGCCCGGACCGGATCGCCGGCGAGGAGCTCGACGCGTCCCGAATCCACCGAGACGGTGGCTGCCATCATGCTCCCGCCCAGCGCGTGGAGCGTCTCGCGCGCTCTCCGGTACAGGGTGCGTGCTTCGTCGAACTCGCCACGCAGGGCGTGCAGGTGGGCCAGCGCGCAGAGCACCACGCCCTCCGCGCGCCGGTCGTCACCGACCTCGGCGGCAATGCGACGGCCGACCGCGATGGCATGCGTGACGTGCATCGGACCATACAGGGCGGAGAGGGCGAGCGACATCAGGTTCCTGGACTCGCCGCGCCGGTCGCCCGCCAGCCGGGCGTGGTGCACCGCCTGCTCGACGGCCCGCTCCGCGGCGCCGTACTGACACGCCGTCCCGTGCACCCAGCCCAGGAGCCGCCAGGCACGGACGAGGCCCTCGTGGTCTTCCGCGGCCTCGAGGATGGGGATCGCGGCCTCGGTGTCACGGATGACCTGCAGGGTGCGATTCTGGGGATCGAGCGTGTACCGCAGGAAGAGGCCGACGAGCGAGGCATTCGTCGCCAGCAGCCCGTCCCCGTCCGCACGCGCTGCCTCCAGCGCCTCGGTCGCGCAGCGTTCCGAATCTTCGAACTCACCCAGGTCGGCGTACGCCTCGGCCAGGTCGAGCTGCAGCTCGGTCCGCATCCGGGCTCCGATCGGCAGCAGCGCGACCGCGCGCTTGAGCAGGTTGGCCGCGGCTGGCACGTCGCCGCGTCCGTAGGCCCGTCTGCCCGCATCGCCCAGCTGTGACGACGCCCGCCCGGCGAGCGCCCGGCCGCGATCATCCAGCGGCCCGAGCTCCCCCAGGTGCTGGGCGCTCTGCTCCAGGTGATAGCCGATGATCTCCTCCATCTCGCCGATCCGCCCGCCTGAGACCTTCTCGAGCCAGTCCGCGAAGCGCTCGTGGAGATCAGCACGCTCTCGCTTGAGCAGGGAGCGGTAGGCGGCGTCGTGGATGAGCGAGTGATCGAAGCGGTAGGACGCCTCGTCCATGAACACCGCCGGATCGGGCCGAACGAACTGGCGCCGCACGAGCCGCCGGATCGACGGATCCACCACCGACTTGAGCGCGTCGGGCGACATCGATTCCACGGCGCCCTCGTAGAAGACGAGCCCGACCACCGACCCTTCCTGGAGCACGGTCCGATCCTCGAGGCCGAGCCGATCGAGCCGAGCCTCGATCAGGGCGGCGATGCTCGGGGGAACCGGAAAGTCGGCCACGTCGGCGACCATCCAGGTGCCGTCATCCCCGCGTCGCACCACGCCGCCGTCCACGAGCATCGAGAGCATCTGCTCGACGAACAGCGGATTCCCCTCCGCAGCTGTCGTGATCCGACCCATCAGGCCCTCCGGCAGCCCGACGGAGCCGATGATGTTGCCGACCACCGCCTCCGTCTCCGACTCGGACAACGGCTCGAGGCTGATCCAGCCGGCCGCCGAAACCTTCCCCCAACCGGGGCGCTCATCGATCAGGTCCCCGCGGGCTGAGCAGACCACCATGATCGGCGCTTCCGCGGTCGTGACGACGTGCTCGACCAGGTCGAGAAGCGTCGGCTCGGCCCAGTGAATGTCATCCAGGACGAGCACGACCGACCCAGCCCGTGCCAGCGTCTCGAGCAGCATCCGCACCGCCCAGAATGTCTCCTCGATCGGGTAGGTGACGTCCGACAGGCCAAGGAGCGGGGCCAGGCGGTCCGCGACATCGGCTCGATCCGAGCAGAGCGTCGCCAGGCGCTGAAGCGCCGGCTCCGGCGGCAGGTCGTCCTCGATCGCGGCCGCGGCGCGGATCGCAGCGACCAGCGGCCAGAACGTGATGCCATCGCCGTACGAGAGGCAGCGACCACGAAGCGCGACGGTCGTCGGGCCAAGCGACGCGAGGAACTCCTCGATCAGCCGTGACTTGCCGACGCCGGCGGCCCCGACCACGGTCACGAGCCGACCGGCGCGGTCCTGCTCGGAGGCGGCCTGCGTGTCGAGCAGCCGTGCCAGCTCTGCGCTCCGCCCCACGAGCGGAGCCTGCAGGCGCCTGGCGCTCGACGGCCCCGAAGCGACCGACACGAGCCGATACGCCGGCACCCGCTCCGCCTTGCCCTTGAGCTCGAGTGGCTCGACCGGCTCGACCTGGACCGCGTGCCGGACGAGCTGTTGCGTGATCGGACCGATCAGGACCTCGGATGCCGGCGCGGCCTGCTCCAGGCGTGCCGCCGTGTTGACGGTGTCGCCGGTCACCAGCCGCTGCCCGCTCGCGGGGTCGCCGGCTACGACCTCGCCGGTATTGACACCGGTTCGATTCTCGAGGCGGATCCCCCATCGGCGCTCGAGCTCGTCGTTGACCTCCACCAGGCGTTGCTGCATCTCGCCGGCGGCGCGCACGGCCCGCAGAGCGTCATCCTCGTGGACGATCGGGAGCCCGAAGACCGCCATGATCGCGTCGCCGATGTACTTCTCGACGGTGCCACCGTGCCGCTGGAGGACCGCCTTCATCGCGTCGAAGTAGACGGTCAGCGCCTCGCGGAGGGATTCCGTATCAAGCTGCTCACCCAGGCTGGTGGAGCCCTTGAGGTCCGAGAAGACGATCGTCACCGTCTTGCGCACCTCGCGGGCGTCGAGCTGGACGCCGAGCGGCGCGCCGCACATTCCGCACAGCCGGAATCGTTCCGGATTCGCCTCGCCGCACTGCTCGCAGACGATCATGCCGTCGAGTCTATGGGCTGGTCCAAGCTAGGAGGTGACCGATGCGCCCGTCGCCCGTTTCCCGCTCGTCGCAGCGACCTCAGCGACCGCCGCGCCAGGTCCCGTTCTCGGAGCTGAGCACCACGACGTTGACGACGCCCCTGACCAAGCTCACGGATGAGATGCATGGATCCGGTTGTGCCACACCAGCGGGACCCGTGCAGCGCGGAACCAGCACGTTGTCGTGGAACATCACGATGGTCGCCAGCCTTCCCGTCTTCACCGTTGACTCGTGGAAGCGGAAGGTCAGCTCCAGCGGTGTGTCCGTCGTGGTCTCGGGGGCAGTGATGTTCGCCTCCTGGCCGAAGCAGGTGAATCCGGGCGCGCACGAGGTGATCGGTCCTTCGACGATCGTCACCACGCCAGGGAAGCCAGGCGGCACGGTCACGGCGGTCGTCATCGGGTCCTTCTTCGACGGACCCTTACCCGCGCCGGTCGAGACGGTCCCGCCCTCGTCGGAGACGAAGCCGGTGGCCACGTCCGGATCAGACGGTGCCGGCTGGATGGTCGTCACCTCGTCCGACGTATTGTCGGCGGCGTTCGGATCGAACTCGGCGGCGGTCGCGGTCGCGCTGTTCGTCATCGTCGTCTCGGACGAGACCGTCGGTGCACCCACCACGATCGAGACGCTGGCGGATCCCCCCTCCGGTCCCAGGCTCCCGAGGTCACAGGTGACCGTGTCGCCCTCCACGGAGCATCCCTCGTCGTCGACCGCGATCAGCGTCGAGCCCTCCGGGATGGTGTCAACGAGCGTCACCTCGGTGGCGGTGTCCGGCCCGTTGTTCGTGACCGTCACGAGGTACTCGACGCCGTTGCCGGCGGTCACCGGATCCGGCTCATCGGTCTGCGTTACCGACAGGTCAGCAGTCGGAACCGCGGCGACCTCGACGGTGGTCTCCTCGTCGGAGGTGTCGTTGGTCTCGACCGGATCGAACTGGTCCGCCGATGCCGTGGCGCTGTTCGTGATGACGGTGGTCGTCTCGACCTCGGGGGCATCGACCACCAGCGTGACGAGTGCCGTCCCCTCGGGCTCGAGGCTGCCGAGGTCGCAGGACACGGCGCCCTCCACCTCGACGCATTCCCCGCTCTCGCTCAGTGCGGAGACGAAGGTGGAGCCGGCCGGCAGCGTGTCGTCGAGCGTGATTGAGGTCGCCACGTCAGGCCCGTTGTTGGTGACGGTGATCTCGTAGGTGACCTGGCCGCCGCTGGCGACCGGATCGGGATCATCGGTCTGGCTGACCGCCAGGTCGGCCTCCGGCTGGGGTGGCTCGCCGTTGCGGACCGGGAAGATGTAGGTGCCGTCAACCTCGCTGTTGCGGCTGTTGTGGATGAGGCCGGTCTCCAGGTTCGAGTCGAGGAAGGCACCGTTGACGGCCGATCCGGGCAGCTCGAGGGACGTTTCAGGCGTCTCGGAATCGCCGTTCGAATAGCCGGCACGTGCCGAGGTGCCACCCAGACCACCCTCGCCGCCGCTCGCGTCGCCGGTCTCCCACTCGATCTGCGTGTAGGTGAAGACGATGTCGAAGTCACCCGCCGCGACGTCCGACCGGTCGATCAGCAGCAGCTCGAAGTCGTTGAGCTTGTCGCCGTGGGTATTGAAATAGCCGACGCCATCCCAGGCGACGCAGAACGCATCGCGATCCCCCACCACCGTCTGCCCGAACGTGACAATGGCCGATGCCTCGGCACGAGTGTCCACGTCGGCCCAGAAGGGGGCGATGATCGGGATGCCGACCCCCACGATCGGCTCCGGGGTGAACTGCCCCAGCGGGGCCGTGAAGGTGACGTTGCCGTTGTTGTTGACGTGCAGCGCCGAGTAGTCGGTGCCGAAATAGTCGAGGGTGAAGCCGATGTCGACCAGCGCGGTCGAGCCATCATCGTTTGCCGCCAGCGAGCCGCCGGAGGAACAATGCTCGCTGGCCTGCACGGCGGCCGGCGCGAGGCCGACCGGAGCAAGCACGCCGAACAGGAAGGCGACGACGATTCCAACGGTGCGGGCGCGCACGCCCAAGAGGGCCGCACGGGCGGCCGGGTGCTCCAGGGAATGAGCGATCCCTGAACGATCCATCTTCAACTACCCCCGGCTCGGGCTGCATGGCACTGATGCAGGTGCACGCACTCTAGTACGAAAGT
>JBQTHZ010000077.1:0-77308 GCA_052388515.1 Chloroflexota bacterium
CTTCAACGCCTCAACAGCGGTGGGGATCATGTTCGGGTAGACGCAGAGCGCCGCCACGGAGGGAATCGACGGGTCGGTCGGATCAGGCCGGCGCGCCTTGCCCGCCAGCGCGCGGACCTTGCCCGGCGTGTCCTTTCCCTCGAGCGTGGTGAGATCCATCATGCGGATCGCCATGTCGAGGGCCCACAGCTTGGCGTCCTTCTTGATGCTGCGCTTCGCCAGCGACGCTGCGCGCTCCTCGACGCCGACGGCGTCGACCGCCCACACGCGGCCGAGGAGGCTTCCGAGGTGCTGGTGGCGGCCGGTCGTCAGGTCGCCGCGCCCATTCGTGCGGGCAGGGGTGGTCGTGGTCATCGGCCGATCATTGTACCCGTGCACGCGCCTGCTACCCTTCGAGGCCGATGGCCGCCGATCCTATCGTCTACTGCCTCACGCGTGACCGCGAGCTCGCCGTGCGGCTCGACGAGCGTTTGGCAGGCGCCATCGCGTTCTTCTACAACGATGCGGCGCGCCTCCATCAGGCGGTGACCCTGCGCGACCCGGACATGGTCGTGGTCGACACGGGCGCGGTGCGCGCCGAGTACGGCGACGCAGGACTTGGGCCTGTCTTCGACTTTCTCCGCCGCCGCGTGCCGGCAGCGCGGCTGTCCGTCCGACCCACGGCAGGCGCCGAGCACCTGGTCGCCGCCGAGGCCGGCACCGGGGTCGAGGTGCTCCCCTCCGAGCTGGTCGCGTGCATCGACGCAGTGGCGGTCGCCTGCGGCTGGTCGTGACCCCAGCCGATCTCCTCAGGTCGCACCTCGCCGACGCGGTCTGTCACCTCCAGACGGTCGGTCGCACATCGGGCAGGCCACGGACGATCGCGATCTGGTTTGCGACCGACGGCGAACGGATCTACCTGCTTGCCGGCGGCCGAGACCGCGCGCACTGGGTTCGTAATCTCCGCGCCGAGCCACACGTCCGCGTGCGCATCGGCGGGCAGACAGTTGAGGGAACCGCCCGAGTCATCGAGGGTGAGGCCCGCGAGCCGCTCGCCCGCCATCTGCTGGCGGGCAAGTACCAGGGTTGGACCGAGGGTGCCCCCCTCAGCTCATGGGCCGCGAGCTCGCTCCCCGTTGAGATCGTGCTGGAGAGGTGACTGGACCAGCGCGAGGATCGGCGCGAGCCCGTATCGCGGACCTGACGGCCATCGACCGGGCATCGGGTCTCGCTTGCTGGCGGCAACACTGTTGGCGCATGAGAGAACGCGCTGTCAGTCGCCGGCGACGAGCGCGGATGGAAACGTGCAGGCCGCTTCCCCTCCCTCGTCTTCCTCGTCGCGAATCACCCGCAGCGGCAGACGCCCTGCGCGACCCGGCGGCCAGTAGCGCCCGATCACGCGCCACTGGACCGCGTTCGCCGGAGTGGCACCGAAGACGCGCGCATCGGTGCTGGCGGTCGCGTTGTCGCCACGCAGCGTGACGCCGGACGCATCCGCCGCACTCACTCGTTTGATCAGCTCGCGACCGGACTCGCGGGGATCGCGCGTGACGACCACGTCACCGAGACGGGCGGCGGCGCGAAGCACGAGGAGCCGATCCCCGGGTTGCAGCGTCGGCAGCATGGATCGGCCGCGAACTTCGACCACGTCCAACCAGCGCCGCGCAGCCACGACGCCAAGGAACGCGAGGAGGGGCCAGATCAGGCCCCTCGTCGGCATGGGCTCGTCAGGATGGCCGGCCGTTGACCCGGGTCTTGTCGGGCCCGCCGGTGGCCTTCCACATCTCGTCGATGGTGTCGATCATGGTCAGCAGCTCCTTTGCCGCGCCGGCGTCGAGGGACTGCTTGACCTTCGAGGCCTGCTTCGTGGCCTTCCAGAAGGTCTCGTGCAGATCCGGGTACTTCTCGACATGCTCCGGCTTGAAGTAGTCGTGCCACAGGACGTCGAGGTGGTGCTTCACGAGCTCGGCACGCTCTTCCTTGACGTGGATGCAGCGGGCGCGGAAGTGCTTGTCGTCGCTGGCATCGTGCTTCTCGATGATGCGCAGGCACGACTCGGCCTCGATGCGGGCCTGCTCTGGGTCGTAGACACCGCAGGGAATGTCGCAGTGCGCGTCGACGATCCGTGTCGGGCGCAGGATGGAGCGCAGGGTAAGCATCGGTCTCCTCTCAGGGGTAAGGAATCGCTTGCTTGTCAGGACTCTCATCTTAGGACGTTGCAAGCCGCCTGCCGGGTCAGCTCCCCATTACGATGCCGCCATCGACGCCGAGCACCTGCCCCGTGACGTAGCGCGCCTCGTCCGAGGCGAAATAGACGGCGGCCGCCGCGACATCGTCCACGCTGCCGATGTATCCCAGCGGGGTGAGCGTGGTGAGCGCCTCGGTGGCCGCCGGCGGCAGGTCCGAGGTCAGGTCGGTTTCGATGAGACCCGGCGCGATGGCATTGCAGGTGATGCCGCGGCTCGCCAGCTCGCGGGCGGTCGTCTTCGTGAGGCCGATGAGGCCCGCCTTGGCCGAGGCGTAGTTCGCCTGGCCAGCATTGCCCATCCGACCGGCGGCGGAGCTCATGTTGATGATGCGTCCCCGGCGGGCCTTCAGCATTGGCCGCGCGACGGCACGCGTCATCCAGAACGGGCCGGAGAGGTTCGTGCCGATGACCGCGTCCCACTCGTCGGCGTCCATCCGCATGAGCAGGTTGTCGCGCGTGATGCCGGCGTTGTTGATGAGGATGTCGACCGATCCCAGGCCGTCGAGAGCAGCCTTGACGATGGCCTCGCAGGCCTCGCGGCCGACGCTCGTATCGCCCTGGACGGTGATGGCCCGCCGGCCGGCTCCGGTGACCTGCCCGGCCACGTCGTCGGCGGCCTCGGCGTTGCCGCGGAAGTTGATCGCGACGTCCGCGCCCTGGCCGGCCAGCGCCAGGGCAATCGCCCGCCCGAGGCCACGGCTGCCCCCGGTCACGAGGGCGGTCTTGCCGCTCAGATCGAACATCGGGACCCCTGTCAGCTGGCTGCGGCGTCGACGGTGACCGGCTCCGCGCGTCGATGGCCGAGCCGGGTCTGAATTCCCGGCGCGAGGCTGCGGCGCGCGGGGTCGGCGGTCCACTCCACCACGGCGGCGCCGGCCGTGTAGCCCGCGCCGAACGCGGCCATCAGGAGCCTGTCACCGGGCTTGATGCGGTCCTCGGCGAGCGCCTCGACGAGTGCCATCGGCACCGATGCGGCGCTCGTGTTGCCGTATCGCTCGATGTTGAGATAGGTCTTCTCGGCCGGGATGCCGACCGCGTTCTGGACGCTCTCGATGATGCGCAGGTTGGCCTGGTGGAACAGGAACTGGTCGATGTCGCCGACCGCAAGGCCGGCATCGCGCAGCGCCGCCTGTGCCGACTCGGCGAGCTGCCGGGTGGCGTAGCGGTAGACCTCCTTGCCGGCCATGTGCACGAAGTGACCGCCCTCGGCGACGGTCTGCGGCGTCGTCGGGCAGGCCGATCCGCCGGCCGGAAAGATGATGCCCTCGGCGCCGCTGCCGTCGCTGTACATGTCGAGCCCCATGAGCCCGCCGTCGCCGTCGGAGGCCGAGACGATCACCGCCCCGGCGCCGTCGCCGAACAGCACGCAGGTGTTGCGGTCGGTGTAGTCGAGGAAGCGGCTGAGGAGCTCCACGCCCACCACCAGCACGTTGCGGTACATGCCGCTGCGTACGTAGGCGTGAGCGGTGGCGAGCGAGAAGATGAACCCCGAGCACGCCGCCATGACGTCGAATCCCGCGGCGCGCGCTGCACCCAGCTGGTGCGCGACCAAAACGGCGGTGGAGGGCATGTAGTAGTCCGGCGAGCAGGTCCCGACGATGACGAGGTCGAGCTTCGACGCATCGAGCCCGGCCACCGCGAGCGCGTCGCGCGCCGCGTGCACGCTGAGGGTCGCCGTGGTCTCGTCGTCGGCGGCGATGCGCCGCTCGCGGATGCCGGTGCGGCTGACGATCCACTCGTCCGAGGTCTCGACCATCGTCGAGAGCTCGTCGTTGGTCATCACGCGCGACGGCGCATACATCCCCCAGCCGGTGATCAAGGCATTCGATGTCATCGTGGATCGATCTCCAGGAGAGGCTGCTTTCGTTTCACCAGGGTTCCGCTTTCGACCAGGATGCGGGTGACCGTGCCGGCCGCGTCCGACTTGATCTCGTTGAAGAGCTTCATCGCCTCGATGAGGCCAACGACCTGGCCGGCGTTGACCTCGTCACCCTCGGCGACGTACGACCGAGCGCCGGGGGATGGCGCGGCATACCAGACCCCGGTCAGCGGAGCGTTCACGAAGCGCATCCCGGGTCCCGGCTCGCCGAACGGCGTGAGCCCATCGCCGGGTGAGACCGCCGGTGGCGCCGCGACGGGCGGCACGCTGGGACCTGCCGCCGATACCGCCAGCGGCATCGGCCGCGCGAGACGGACGTGCAGGTCCCCGACCTCGACCTCAAGCTCGTCGAGCCCGGCCTCGACGAACGCGGGACCCAGCAGGTCGACGGCCGCCAGGATCGGGTCGCGCTCGGCCATCAGGACTCGAACCGTCGGATCACGAGCGTGGCGTTGTGCCCCCCGAACCCGAAGCTGTTGCTCATCCCCACGTCGACCTCCACCTCACGTGCCTCGTTCGGCACGTAGTCGAGGTCGCATTCGGGGTCCGGATGGTCGAGGTTGATGGTGGGCGGCACGATGCCTGTCTTGATGGCCTGGATGGTGGCGATCGCCTCGATCCCGCCACCCGCGCCCATCAGGTGGCCCGTCATCGACTTCGTGCTGCTCACCGGCACGCGGTAGGCGTCGTCGCCGAAGAGGGTCTTGATGGCCGCCGTCTCGGATCGGTCGTTCGGGGGCGTGCTGGTGCCGTGGGCATTGATGTAGTCGATGTCCTCGGTGGTGAGGCCTGCATCGGCAATCGCGACCCGCATGCTCTCGACCGCACCGCGGCCGCCGGGCGCCGGCAACGTGATGTGTGACGCGTCATCGGTCGCCCCATAGCCGACGACCTCGGCGTGGATGGTCGCGCCGCGGGCCAGCGCATGATCGAGCGCCTCGAGCACGAGCATGCCGGCTCCGTCGCCCATCACGAACCCATCGCGCTCCGCGTCGAACGGACGAGAGGCACCTTCGGGATCGTCGTTCCGCTTCGTGGACAATGCCCGCATGGCGCTGAAGGCGGCGACCGGGATCTCGCCGATGCCCGCCTCCGCGCCGCCGGCGATCATGATGTCCGCCTCGCCACGCCGAATGATGTTCATCGAGTCGCCAATGGCGTGGTTCGCGCTCGAGCAGGCGCTGACGGTCGCGTAGTTCGGACCGCGCACGTTGGCGTAGATGGCGACGTAGCCGGCGGCCATGTCGGGGATGAGCCCGGTCACCAGGAATGGACCGATGCGCTCGACGCCGTGCAGTGCAGCCTCGGTCACGTCACGGATCATGGTGTTGATGCCACCGATCCCCGACCCGATGATGCAGCCCGTCCGCCAGGCGAGCGCCTCGTCCTCGATGGGGTTCGGAATCGCGGCGTCGCGCATCGCCTCTGCGACCGCGGCCCATGCGAAGTGGACGTAGCGATCGTTGCGACGCACCTCCTTCTTGGGCATCACCGAATCGGCGTCGAAGTTCTTGATCTCGCCAGCTACCTTGCTGGCCACCTTGGCGGGATCGAAGCTCGTGATGCGGGTGATGCCGCTTCGCCCGTTGACGAGACCGTCCCAGAAGGCGGGTACATCGTTGCCGACCGGCGTCAGCGCCCCCATGCCGGTCACCACCACCCGGCGCTCGCCGTCACGCATCGGTCCCTCCCCCTCCGAGCTCCTGGTCGCGCGGGATGATGATGCTCAGCGTGGCTTCGACCGACGGCTCCCCATCCACGCTGGCGACCGCGCGCACGCGTCCGAACATGCCGCGCAGCTTCTCGACCGTGACCTCCAGGCGCAGCGTGTCACCGGGGACCACCATGCGCCGGAAGCGGCAGTCGTCGATGCCCGCGAACAGGCCGAGCTTGCCGCGGTACTCATCGAGGGTCATGACCGCGACGGCCGACGTCTGCGCCAGCGCCTCGACCATGAGCACGCCCGGCATGATCGGCCGTCCGGGAAAGTGCCCGGTGAACTGCGGCTCATTGGCTGTCACCGCCTTGATCCCCACGGCGCGCTTGCCCGGCTCGAGCTCCACGATACGGTCGACGAGCAGGAACGGATAGCGATGCGGGATGATGCGCATGATGTCGGCCGCCTCGAGCGGCAGGGCCGGAGTGGTCGTCGTGATTGGTCGGGTCGTCATCTGTGTGTACTGAGTCTCCGAGATGGCTGCTAGGTTCCCACGAACGCGGCCGGGCCGACCCGATCGAGCAGGTTCGTGCTCACGCGTGCGCCGAGGAAGACGTCGTTGTCGATGATCCCACGATGGAACGGGACGTTCGTCTTCACTCCGCCGATCTCCAGCTCGGCCAGCGCACGGCGGGATCTCGCCAGCGCGATGTCGCGCGTCTCGCCCCACACGATCAGCTTGGCCAGCAGGCTGTCGTAGTAGGGCGGCACCTCGTAGCCGGGGTAGAGGTGGGTGTCGACCCGCACACCGGGGCCACCGGGCAGGTGGAGGGTCTCGATCTCGCCGGTCTGCGGCGAGAAATTGTCACTCGGATCCTCGGCGTTGATGCGGAACTCGATCGCGTGACCGCGGAACGCGATCTGCTCCTGTCGCAGGCTGAGCGGCGCGCCGGAGGCGATCCGGATCTGCTCTCCGATGAGGTCGACGCCGGTCAGCATCTCGGTCACCGGATGCTCGACCTGGATCCTGCAGTTGATCTCGATGAAGTAGAAGTTGCCCTGCGCGTCGAGGAGGAACTCGAGGGTGCCGGCACTCTCGTAGCCGGCCGCCACCACGCTCCGAATGGCGAGGTCGCGCAGCCGTTCGCGGGTCGTGTCGTCCATGGCCGGCGATGGCCCTTCCTCGATGATCTTCTGGTGCCGTCGCTGGACGCTGCAATCTCGCTCGCCGAGGTGCACACCGTTGCCGTCGCGGTCGACCATGACCTGGACCTCGACGTGACGCGACTCCTCGATCCACTTCTCGAAGTAGATGGAGTCATCGCCGAAGGCCGCCTGCGCCTCGGAGCGCGCCAGTGGAAGGGACTGCTCCATCTCGCGTGGCGAGCGCACGAGGCGCATGCCGCGACCACCACCACCGGCCGAGGGCTTGAGGAGGACCGGATAGCCGGCCTCAGCCGCCTGCTCGAGGGCGTCACGCAGATCAGTGACGATCCCGCGGCTGCCCGGCACCGTGGGCAGCCCGTTGGCAGCCAGCATGCGGCGCACCGCGTATTTGGACGCGAATCGCTCGAGCACCTCCGGGCGCGGCCCGATGAAGGTCAGCTCGTGGGCGACGCAGGCCTCGGCGAACGTCGCGTCCTCGCTCAGGAAGCCATAGCCGGGATGGATAGCGTCGCAGCCGGTGATCATGGCGGCGCTGATGACCGCCGGCTGGTTGAGGTAGCTCTTGCGGGCCTCCGCGGGACCGATGCAGATCGCCTCGTCTGCCAGTCGCACGGCCAGCGCATCCCGGTCCGCCTCGCTGTAGGCGACGACCGCCGGCAGCCCGAGGTCGCGACAGGCACGCACGATGCGGACGGCGATCTCGCCCCGGTTGGCGATCAGAACCTTGCTGACCACGGGTCAGGCCGATGCCGGCGTCGCGACGCCCGTGGCGAGGAGCTGAGCGGCTGCCTCGAGGCTGGCAAGATCCACGACACTGGCCGTTCGCATGCCGGGCGCGATTCGCTTCAGCATCCCGGTCAGCGCATTGCCGGATCCGCACTCCACCCCCAGGTCGATGCCCTCATCGGCCATGCGATCGACGCTGTGCACCCATTCCACGGGCGATCGAACCTGCTCGGCGAGGAGCGCTCGAATGCGACCGGCATCGGTCACCGGTTCGGCGGTGACGTTGCTGATCATCGGGACCTGTGCGTCGTGCCAGTCCTCTCCCTCGAACGCGACGGCCAACCCATCGGCGACCTCTGCCATGAGTGGGGAATGGAAGGCACCTGAAACCGGGAGCCGCACGATCCGCTTGGCGCCCGCGGCGCGCAGCGGCGCCTCAGCCGCGGCAAGCGCGTCTCGACGGCCGGAGATGACCACCTGGCCCGGGGCGTTGTCGTTCGCCACGACAAGCTCTGTCGGCCGGCCGACGGTCGCGACGACCGCCTCCACCGCGGCACGGTCGAGTCCGAGGACGGCCGACATGCCGCCATCGGCGTCCACCTCCGCCATGAGGGCTGCCCGGCGAGCCACGAGGCGCAGCGACGCGCCAAAGTCCAGGACGCCGGCCGCCACCAGCGCGGCGTACTCGCCAACGGAATGCCCGGCCACGAGGCGCGGCTCCACCTCGGCCCGCTCGCCGAGAGCCCGATAGGCTGCCACCGACGTGGCGAGCAGGCACGGCTGGGTCTGGCGCGTGTCATCGAGCCGCTCGACGGGTCCCTGCCAACATGCCTCGGACACGGACCAGCCGAGCGTGACGTCGGCTTCTTCGAACGTGGCGCGCGCCGCACCCGAGTGCTCTGCCAGCTCGCGGCCCATGCCAACCACCTGCGAACCCTGCGGGCTGAAGAGCAGCACAAGCCTCAACGCGTCAGCTCCACCGCTTCGAGCTCGAGCACGACCTGGCCGTACTCCACCGCCTCTCCGCTCTCGGCGACGAGGTGGCGGATCGTCCCGCGCCGCGGCGCTCGCACGTCGTGCCGGATCCCGAGCATCTCGACCTGGCCGAGGGCATCACCCTTGTTGACCGCCAGCCCCGGCCCCAGCCCGTCCGCGTAGACGAAGAAGCCCACGGCCGGCGATGCAACGCCCACCGAGGCCGACACCGCGGCGACCTCGCGTGCGGTGGCAGCCGCCACCGGCGGCGATGACGCCCCGAGGGTGGCGACCGGCGCAACGGCGCGTGCCACGCGCAGCCGAAGGTCGCCCGACGACACCTCGATCTCACCGAGGCCGTGCCGAACGAGGCGCTCCGTCAGCTGTGGCACCAGGTCGCTCGCCGCTCGCGCGATCGCCGCGAGGGCGTCATCGGCGTGTGTCATGCACCTCTCTCACTCTCGTCGTCAACGCTGTCACTCGGCCAGATCTCGCTCCAGCGCGGCCGGTGCGGGACGCCGGGCAGGTGGAGGAGGCGGCCGATTCGCCGCCGTAGCGACGGCACCTCCGGGCGCCGCGGAATTCCGCCCCCGGTCTCGGTGTACGCACCCATGCCGCGGAGACGAGCATAGCGGGTCAGGAGCAGCTCAGCGGTCTCGCGGCCAGACAGGCGGCGCAGGGCCGAGATGATCGCCGCCTTGATCGCTGCTCCGGTTGCCGCATGGTCGGAATGGGCGCCGTCCCCGGGCTCCACCACGATGGCGTCCACGACGCCGAGGTCGACCTGGTCGTCGGCGGTCATGCGCATGGCAGCGGCGGCCGTCCGAGCCTCGTCCCGTGATCGCCACAGGATGGATGCGCAGCCCTCGGGGCTGATGACCGAGTAGACCGCGTTCTCGAGCGCCAGGACCACGTCGCCGACACCGATGGCGAGCGCGCCGCCGGAGCCACCCTCGCCCAGCACGATCACCACGATCGGGACCTGGAGCCCGGTCATCAGCTTGATGCTCGACGCGATCGCCTCGGCCTGGCCGCGCTCCTCGGCGGCGGGGCCCGGAAAAGCGCCGGCCGTGTCGAGGAAGGTGACGATCGGCATCCCGAGCTTGTCGGCAAGCCGCATGAGACGCTGCGCCTTGCGGAACCCCTCGGGATGTGGCGAGCCGAAGTTGCGCAGGATGTTCGACTCGGTATCGGTCCCCTTCTGGTGGCCGATGACCATGACTGGCACGCCGTCGAGCGTCGCCGGACCCCCGACGATGGCGAGGTCGTCTCCGAACGCGCGGTCCCCGTGCAGCTCGAAGAATCCGTCGAAGATGATCGGCACCAGGTCGAGCGTGCGCGGCCGCTGCGGGTGCCTGGCAAGCTGCACCCGCCGCCAGGCCTCCTGGCCCGCTGCCTCTGCCGCCGGTGCCGCGCTCTCGACCGTGGGCTGGTCGGTCATGGGGCCTCCTCGTGCTGGCCGCTTCGCGTCGTCGAGGGACCCCTGCCGTTGCCGTCGGGAGGTGCCTCGACGTCGATGCCGATCGTCTCGCTCACCGCTCCGCCAAGCCGCTCGGCAAGCCCGGAGATGGCGCCGATCGGACCCCACGCCCGCTCGAGGGCGGCCGGCTGCCCATCGTCCACGGCGGCCACCGGCAGGAGCTCCAGGAGCCGTGACAGGCTGGAGCGCAGCTCGGCTCGCGGGACCACGGCGTCGACGAAGCCGTGGGCCAGCAGGAACTCGGCGCTCTGGAAGCCCTCCGGCATCTCCTCGCCGACCGTGTCGGAGGCGACGCGCGCACCCGCGAATCCGATGAGCGCCTTCGGCTCTGCGAGGATCACGTCGCCAAGGCTCGCGAAGCTGGCGAGCACGCCGCCGGTCGTGGGATCGGTCAGCACCGTGATGAATGGAATCCCGGCGGCGTCGAGGCGGACCAGCGGTGCGGTCGTCTTGGACAGCTGCATGAGCGACAGCGTGCCCTCCTGCATGCGCGCCCCTCCCGACGCGCTGACCACGATGGCCGGGATCCGCTCGGCGAACGCGGTCTCGAAGCAGCGGGCCAGCTTCTCGCCCACCACGCTACCCATGCTGCCGCCCATGAATCGGAAATCGAAGATGGCGATGGCGACCCGACGACCATCGATGGCGCCGATCCCCCACACCACAGCGTCGCGCAGGCCGGTCTTGATACGCGACGCCTCCAGGCGGTCGGCGTACGGTCGGTCATCGGAGAAGCCGAGCCGATCGACTGATTCGAGGCCGGCATCCCGCTCCTCGAAGCTGCCTGGATCGAGCAACAGGTCGATCCGCTCCCCGACCGACATGCGGAAGTGGTGCCCGCAGGACGGGCAGAGACGCTGGTTCCGCTCGAGCTGCTTGTTGAAGACCTGCGCGTCGCAGGTGGGGCACTTCGTCCAGGCGTCCGACGGCGCGGCGCGGCGGCTGAACGGGAACTTGATCGGCAATCGATTCCTCCTCGTTCGCCTATCGATGGAGGAGCCGATGCGCGCCGGAGGCGCGACGGCTGCTGCGCCAGACGGCGTATACGGTGACCCCGACGCCGACGGCCGAACCGACGGCCCCGGTCACGATCAGGCGTCCGGGATGGCGGCGCGCCCACGCCACCGGGTCACGGAGCGGTTGGGTCGCGAGCCGCGCCCCCAGGCGCGCCGCGTAGCGAGTTCCGACCGGCGGTGGCACGAGGGTCGCTCGCAGGTCTGACGCCAGCTGGACAAGCGGGCGCGACGCGCCATCAACCCCGGCCGTCGCCGCGGCGATCTGCGGGGAGTGTCCGTCGAGGATGCCGTCGACCGCTCGATCGAGGCGCTCGGCGGCGGACCGGGCCTTGCGCATCACGCTCCTGCTAACACCGCGAAGTCCGCAACGTTACACCGGTGCCTCCGAAGCTGCCGGTGGGGAGGCACCCACCTCACGCCAGCAGCATACTGAGATTTCGGCCGAATCCGGCCGCGAAGCCATTGCTCGCGGGGGCGGCGCGGCGAGGCCGGGATCAGTCCTGGATCGTCATCTCGAGCAGAGCGGCAAGCTCGCGCAGGGCGCGGTGCTGGAGGACCCGAACCGCGCCCTCGCTGCGTCCCAGGACCACGCCGATCTCGCGCGTCGAGAGGCCGTCCACGAAGCGCAGGACGACGACCTGGCGACGATCATCCGAGAGCGATGCCACCGCCACACGCAGCCGACGGGCATCGTCGGCGAGGCTCGCCGACCGGGCGGGGTCATCGTCGGCGACCGGCTCATGCGCGCCATCCAGCGCATCGGCGCGGTGCCGGCTCCGCGAGCGCAGGGCATTCGCAAGCTGGTTGTGGGCGATGCGGAACAGCCACGAGCGGAAGGACGCCCCCTCGTCCCGGAAGCGATCGATGGCACCGAGCGCGGACAGGAACGTGCGCTCGGTCGCATCCTCGGCGTCATGGTGGTCACCGAGCAGGTAGAAGCAGTAGCCGTAGATCGGGTCGAGGTAGCGGCGATAGAGCGTGGCGAATGCCGCGCGATCCCGCTGCGCGGCGCGCACGTCGGCCAGATCGGGATCGAGCGGGCGGGCGGACGCGGAGGTCGCCGGACCGACGTTCATGCCGGCGCCTCCGCGCGGAGCCGCACGATCTCGCCGCTCGTCAACGTCACCGGCCCGCTTGCCGTCTCGATCACCAGCGCCCCGGCCTGGTCGATGCCGGTGGCAGTGCCCTCGATCCGCCCGTCCGCGGTGTCGACACGGACCTCGGTCCCGAGCGTCAGGCACGCCGCGCGATAACGCTGCAGCGGGGAGGCACCGGCCTCCAGCGCGACCAGCTCGGCGTCGAGCTCGTCGAGAAGCGAGCCGAGCAGCTCGACACGGTCGACCTCGCCGCCGGCAAGCTCGGCGAGCGCCGTGGCGTCGCGGGCGATCTCGACCGGCATCTCGGAGCGGGGCCAGTTGACGTTGATCCCGACTCCGATCACCGCGCCGGCGAGGCGGTCACCATCGATCGCCGTCTCGATGAGCACACCGCCCAGCTTCCTCCCATCCCGAGCGATGATGTCGTTCGGCCACTTCAGCCCCACCGGGGCAGTTGCCGAGCAGGCTGTCCAGGCGGCCAGCGCGACACTCATTGCCAGCTGCCCGGCGTCCGCTGCGGGAATTCGCGGCCGGACGGCCACGCTCAGCATCAGGTTGCGCTCCGGCGGCGAGACCCAGGTTCGCCCACGGCGGCCACGACCGTCCGACTGCTCCTCGGCCACGACCGCCCGACCCTCGCCTCCGCGGATGTCGAGCAGCGCACGGGCGCGGTCGTTGGTCGAGCCGATCGTGAGGTGGGCCTCCACGCCGCGGCCGATCCGTCGGCGTGGTCGATCCGCCCCTTGCCAGTCGATCATCGCCACACGATACCGCCTCTGGCGCGCGGGGGGTCGGCATCGGTACGGTACACTCGCCGTCCCATGAGCCAGACCCTGGATGCTCGCGACGCCCTGCCCAGGCCGCTGCGGGAACGCGTGTTCAGCGGCATTCAGCCGTCGGGCGCCTCGCACCTGGGAAACTACCTCGGCGCCCAGGTCAACTACGTGGCCATGCAGGACGAGTTCGAGGCGATCTACGGGATCGTCGACTACCACGCGCTGACGACCGTGCACGACGGGGCGGAGCTGCGCCGCTTGACCCATGAGATGGTGCTCGACCTCCTCGCGGTCGGCCTCGATCCGCAGCGCTGCGCGCTCATCCGCCAATCGGACCTGCCCGAGCACGCCGAGCTGACCTGGATCTTCAACACCGTCGTGCCCGTCAGCTGGGTCGAGCGCACGCCGACGTACAAGGAGAAGCGCCAGCAGGGCGTCGAGAACAGCATGGGGTTGCTCGACTACCCCGTGCTGCAGGCCGCCGACATCGTGATCTACAAGGCCACCCGGGTGCCGGTCGGCAAGGACCAGGCAGCGCACCTCGAGCTGTCGCGTGAGATCGTGCGCGCCTTCAACCGCCGGTACGGCCCGATCTTCCCCGAGCCGGAACCGGTCTTCACCGACGTCCCCGTCGTGCTCGGCACGGACGGCGCCACCAAGATGAGCAAGAGCGCAGGCAACACGATCCCGATCTTTGCCGAGCCCGACGAGATCCGTCGACTCGTGATGAGCATGGTCACCGACCCCCTGCGCATCAAGCGCACGGATCCCGGCCGTCCCGAGGTCTGCAACGTCTGCCAGCTGCATCGATTCTTCGGCACCGACTACCTCCAGATCCAGGATGGCGAGCGCACCGCCCGGACCGGCTGCGTCGACACCAAGGAGCTGCTGGCGGAGCGGATCATCGAGCTGTTCCGCCCCATGCGCGAAGAGCGGGCACGGCTGGCCGCCGACCCCGCGGTCGTCGAGGAGACGCTGGCGACAGGCGCGGCCAAGGTCCGGCCGATCCTCGAATCGACGACGGCCGAGGTGCGTGACGCGGTCGGCATCGGTCCGCGGCGGGTGGTGTAACGATGAGCGGGCCGATCTCTGGCATCGGTCCCCGCGAGCGTTGGTGGCTCGTCATCTTCCTGGCGCTCGGGAGCGCGTACTTCGGCTTCCTCCTCATCGAGCGCGCGCTCGACCTGCTCGGCAGCTTCGGGACCATCCTGCTCATCATCTTCCTGGCCTGGCTGCTGGCCTTCGTGATGTCGGCGCTGGTGTCGGGACTCGAGGAGCGCATCGACCTGCCGCGTCCGACGATCGTGGTCGGCAGCTATCTGCTGGCGCTCGTCGTGTTCGGGTTCGTGGTCTTCTACACCGGGGCGGCGATGACCCAACAGGTCGCCGAGCTGGCGCGCAACTACCCGGCAACTGAGCGCGACATCCTGGCCGTGCTGGCGGACTGGGAGCGCGGGCTCGAGTTCGGCCGCCTGCGGATCAGCCTGACCGACCTCTACGCCACCGCGGTCACCGGGCTCGAACAGATCGGCAGCGACATCGTCGAGCAGGCACAGAACATCGCCGGCGTCACGATCGCTGCGCTGGGATCGCTCTTCCTGATCATCGTCATCTCGCTCTACATGCTCATGGACTCGGGTCGCATCCTGGCTCGCCTGCGAGCGGCAGTCCCACGGCGCTACCGGGACGAGGCGAGCCTCTTCGAGCGCAGCATCGTGAGGGCCTTCGGTGGCTTCCTCCGCGCGCAGCTCATCCTGGCCGTCATGCAGGCGTTCCTCGTGGCGGTCGTGGGCACCGTCTTCGCGATCCCCTACCTGTTCCTGTGGGGCACCATCAGCGCGCTGGCCATGCTCATCCCGTTCTTCGGGCCGCCGCTCGCGCTCCTGCCTCCCATCATCGGTGCCGTCCTGTTCGCCGGCGGGGCCGCCATCCCGGTCGCCATCATCCTGTTCGTCGTCCAGACGATCATCGTCAACTGGCTCCAGCCGCGGCTCATGCGCGGCGCCCTCGGCCTGCATCCGATCCTGGTCCTGGTCGGACTCCTCCTGGGTGCGCAGGTGGCCGGGGTGTGGGGCGCCCTGTTCGGGATCCCGGTCATCGCCGTGCTCTGGGTGTTCGTGAGCTACGCGCTCTTCCGCACGGTTCCGAACGCCGCGCTTCCCGATGCCGAGCGCCTCTCCGACGTCGACGAGCACGTCATGGTCAGCGTCGAGAAGGAGCAGGTCGGCGACGAGACGCACCCGCACATCCACGTGACGCGCACCCGGCGACCGGATGGCAGCGAGCAGGTCGAGCTGCGCATGGCGGAACGTGAGACGGACGAGAACCCGCGACCGAGCGGAGCGGAGGGCTAGGTGTAGCGTCCCGGGAGGTTGCTCACGTCGGGACCGGCGGTCGGGCGAGGCTCGTCTCCGCTCAGCCAATATATCAATACCGATATATTCGGTGATAGCAATTCGAGGCGCGCTACGATCGCGCCCTCCGCTGCAGCGGCCGGGCAAGGCGTCACGCAGACCGGCCTACGGCAACAACCTCCATGGGAATCACAGCTAGGCCGGGCTGGCAGCCGGCTTGCGCACCTCGAGCGGGGTGACCTCTTCGGCGAAGTGGCAGGCGCTCATGTGTCCGCCGCCGACGTCACGCAGTGGCGGATCCTCGACCTTGCAGATCTCCTGGGCCATCGGGCACCGGGTGTGGAATCGGCAGCCGGAGGGCGGATTGGCCGGTGAGGGAAGGTCGCCCTTGAGCACGATCCGCTCGCGCCGGATGGTCGGATCGGGCACCGGGATCGCCGAGAGCAGGGCCTTGGTGTACGGATGCGCCGGGCTGCGGTACAGCTCGTCGGCATCCGAGAGCTCGACGATCTTGCCGAGGTACATCACGCCGACCCGCGTCGACAGGTGCTTCACCACCGCCAGGTTGTGGGCGATGAACAGGTAGGTCAGCTGGAACTCGTCCTGGAGATCACTCAGCAGGTTGAGGACCTGCGACTGGATCGACACGTCCAGCGCGCTGACAGGCTCATCGCAGACGATGAACTTCGGGCGCAGTGCGAGCGCGCGGGCGATGCCGATGCGCTGGCGCTGGCCACCGCTGAACTCGTGCGGGTAGCGGTGGATGTGCTGCTGGTTGAGGCCCACCCGCTTCAGCAGGTCGCGCACGGCCGACTCGCGCTCGCGCTTGTTGGTCATGCCGTGCACGAAGAGACCTTCGCCCACGATCTCTCCGACGCTCATTCGCGGATTGAGACTCGCGTACGGGTCCTGGAACACGACCTGGATGTCGCGCCGTGCGGCCTTCAGCTCACGAGCCTTGAGGTCGAACAGCGACCTGCCCTCGAAGCTGACCTGGCCTGCCGTTGGCGGGATGAGTCGCAGGATGACCTTGCCGAGCGTCGTCTTGCCGCAGCCCGACTCGCCAACCAGGCCAAGCGTCTCGCCCTCGTTGACGCTGAAGCTCACGCCGTCGACCGCACGCACGGCTCCAAGCTTGCTGATGCCGAGCAGGCCGCCGCGGATGTCGAAATGCTTGACGAGGTCATGGACTTCCAGCAATGGCCCCTGGCCGCTGCCGCCGCGGGCAACGGTCCGCTGGGCGCTGGTCTGGCCGGCGCTGGTCATCCCTCCGCCGGCGGTCGCACCCGGATCGCGCGTCGTATCGGCGCCGCTCGGCGCCGCGGTCGTCCGCTGCTCGGTCATCGGGCTGCCACGCTCAGCGCGTCGGCGGCCTCCTCGGCCTCGGGACCCTCCGCGTCGGCACCCACCTCGGGCGGCTCGCCGGCAGGGGTCAGCCAGCAGCGGCTGAAGTGACCGGGCTGGATCTCCTGGTAGGGCGGGGCGACATCGCACACCCGCATGCGGTGCGGGCAGCGGCGCTTGAAGAGGCAGCCGGTCGGAAGGTTGAGCGGTGACGGCACGGTGCCCTTGATGACCTCGAGGCGCTGGACGCGCTCGTCGAGGCGCGGGATGGAGAGCAGCAGGCCCTGCGTGTAGGGGTGATGCGGCGATCCGAACACCGTCCGCACGTCCGCGCGCTCGACCACCTTGCCGGCATACATGACGACGACCTCGTCCGCCATCTCGGCCACCACGCCGAGGTCGTGGGTGATGAGCATGATCGCCATCCGGTTCTTCTCGCGCAGGTCGCGCATGACCTCCAGGATCTGGGCCTGGATGGTCACGTCGAGCGCGGTGGTGGGCTCATCTGCGATGAGCAGGTCGGGGTCGGTGGAGAGTGCCATGGCGATCATCACCCGCTGACGCATGCCGCCCGACAGCTGGTGTGGATGCTCGGTGGCGCGTCGCTTCGCGTCCGGGATGCCGACAATGCGGAGCATCTCGACGGCGCGGTCCCACGCCTCGCGGCGGCTGACCGCCGTGTGCTGCTGGACCGCCTCGGCGATCTGGTCGCCGCACGTGTAGACCGGGTTGAGCGACGTCATCGGCTCCTGGAAGATCATGCTCACCTGGTCGCCGCGCACGTCGCGCATGGCGTTCTCGTTCATGGCGAGCAGGTTCTCGCCGTTGAGCAGGATCTCGCCCGCCACGATCTTGCCGGGCCGATCGATGAGGCGCATGACGCTCAGGCTGGTGATGCTCTTGCCGCAGCCCGACTCCCCGACCACGCCGAGCGTCTGGCCATGGCCAATTTCGAATGTGACGTCGTCGACGGCCTTGACCACGCCATCCTGGGTGAAGAACTGTGTCCTGAGTCCCTTGATCTCGAGGAGCGGCCCGACGTGCCTGGCCGTGGCCGTCACTTGGCCTCCACCCGCTGGCGCGGATCGAGCGCATCCCGCAGGCCATCACCCAGGAAGCTGGCCGCGAGCACGATCAGGATGAGGACCACGCCGGGGTAAACGACCTTCAGGGGCCCGGAGAAGAAGTAGTTCAGGGCGCCCTGCAGCATCGTGCCCAGGCTGGCCGACTCGCCGCCGAGGCCGAAGCCGAGGAAGCTGAGGGAAGCCTCCACCACGACCGAGTCGGCGATGCCCAGCGTGGCAGCGACCACGATGGGCGCCATCGCCGGCGGCAGCATGTGGCGCAGGATGATCCGTTGCGGCGGAGCGCCGAGGGCTCGCGCGGCCTGGACGTAGTCCACCTCCCGGAGCGACAGGAACTCGGCCCGCAGCAACCGGGCTGCCGTCGTCCAGCCGGTCAGGCCGATGGCGAAGATGACGACCCACACGTTGCCGGCCCCGAAGAATGCCGTGATCATCAGGATGATGAACAACCCCGGCAGGCTGAGCACGATGTCGACGATGCGCATCAGGATGTTGTCGATCCAGCCGCCGACATAGCCGGCGATGGAGCCGACGAAGATGCCGATGCCCATGATGATGGCAACCGCGGCCAGGCCGATCAGGAGGGAGGTCTGCGTCGCCTTGGCCAGCCGCGCGAACAGATTGACCCCGTTCTCGTTGTAGCCGAGGACCGCGAACACGAAGTCACCGTCCTCGTTGAACACCTCGGGCGGCGCGTCGTCCCGGAAGAGCTGCGTCGTCCGCCACGCATCCTCGGTCACGCTCGGGATGATGATGGCGTACAGGGCCAGGATGCCGATGACCACCAGCCCGAAGACGGCCAGGCGGTTCTGGAGAAATCGTCCGCGGACGAGCTGCCAGTACGTCCGAACCGGCGTGCGGTCGATCTCCGCCGAGTCGGCCTCCGCCTCTTCGCGTCGCCGCCGTTCGATCTCGGATGAGGCCACCTCGCTGCGGTTCGCCATGATCGATGCTTCCTCTCGAGTCCGAAGGCTAGTACTTGATCCGCGGATCGGCGATGCCGTACAGGACGTCGGCCAGCAGGTTGCCGACCACGACGCCGAAGCCGCCCACCATGACGAATGCCAGCACCAGCGGGTAGTCGCGCTGGGTCACCGCGTCGACGCCGAGCTGACAGAGCCCCGGCCAGCTGAAGATCTCCTCGGTGATCACCGCGCCCGACAACAGGCTCGGCAGGGTCAGGCCGAAGAGGGTGATGATCGGGATCAGCGCGTTGCGCAGCGCGTGCTTGAAGGTCACGCGGCGAGCCGGAAGTCCCTTGGCGCGCGCGGTCCGGACGTAGTCCTGGTTCATCACCTCGAGCATCTTGGCGCGGACGTAGCGTGACCACCCCGCGATCTGCTGGATGGCGAGGGAGGCAACCGGCAGGACCAGGTGCCATGCCACGTCGAGCGGCGTGCCGGCGATCTCCGAGCGGCCGGTGGTGTCGATCATGCCGAACAGCGGGAATGCCTTGAGGATGACGCCGCCGAAGTAGGCGAGGTACAGGCCCAGCAGGAACGAAGGGATGGCGTAGCCGATGGTGGCGAAGGTGGTGATCGCCTTGTCCGCGAAGCTGTACTGCTTGACCGCGGCCAGGATGCCGATCGGAACGGCCACGAGGACGGTGACGAGGAGCGCGGTGCCACCGAGGAGCAGGGTGGCGGGAATGCGGTCGATGATGATGTTTCGTACCGACGTGTTGTACGAGAGGCTGTAGCCCCAGGCGTCGTCGCGCCAGAATTGAACGAAGCTCGTGATCCAGCGCACGAATTGCTCGTGGATCGGCTGGTCCAGGCCGTACAGCCGGCGCAGGTTCTCGAGGACCTCCGGCGGGGTGGTCGGGGTTCGGAAGCGGTCGATCGGCTCCCCGGGCGCGAGCTGAACGATCGTGAAGCTGACGACCGCGACGCCGAAGAGGATCGGAATCGCCTGAAGGGTTCGGCGAAGGATGTAGCTTGCCATGTTCTACTGCGCCCCGCTCCCTGTACTACCGTGCCCGCTCACGTGGGCTCACTCGGGCGTCCTGAGCGGGAATTGTGCCAGACGGGAGCCCGTCGCGGGCCCTTGGGTGTGAGGTGTGCCGCTGGCGGCACCCGGAGGTGCCACCAGCGGCGACGTTCAGTTCGCTGTCGAGCCGTCCGGCTGAGCCGGCTACTCGGCGATCCGCAGGGCCTCTTCCTGCCAATCCCACAACGGGGAGGTAAGCTCGAGCTCGCCGGCCGTGCTCTCCATGCCCACGTCGATGACCTCGCGCGCGAGGTCCGACCAGGCGAACAGGTACGGCTGCTCGTCGTACATGATCTGCTCGAACTCCTGGTAGATGGCTGCTCGCTCCTCCTGGTCACTCACGACCAGGCCTTCCTCGATCAGCGCATCCGCCTCGTCGTTCTGGAAGCAGATGTAGTTGTACAGCTCTGGCTGCTCTTCCGTCGTGCACTGGCTCGAATGGAAGAGAGCGAACGGATCCGGATCCAGGCCGGTGCCCCACCCACCGAAGTAGGCGTCATACGGCTTGTCCGCGTTCGGGGGAACGTGCGGGAAGACCAGCAGCGGGAGCAGGACCGTGGCGAAGTCGCCCTCGGTCACGTTGAGCTCCATGCCGCAGTCGATCACCTGGTCGCGCAGCAGCTCCATGAAGCGGATGCGCTCAGGCTGACCGGCTCGCACGTAGACATCGGTCGTGAAGACCTCGTCGCCGCGCGTCGCCGGACCGGTGGCGTTGCCGTCACCGTCGACCTCGACCGTCCATCCAGCCGACTCGAGGAAGCCGATGGCAGCCGGGACGTCTCGCTCGACGGCCGTCAGGTCAGGGTTGTAGGCCCACGATGCCGGCGGGATGTCGGCCTCGATCGGGATGCCCTGGCCATTCGTGGCCTGCTCCACTGTGGCTTCCTTGTCGATGCAGTACTGGACTGCCTGGCGGGCGCCAAGGTCAGCGAAGAACTGGCCCTCACGCAGGTTGTACTGGAGCCCGAAGTACCCGAAGTCCGGGTACTCGGCGAACTTCACGTTCGGGTCGTTCTCGAGTGCCGAGAAGACATCCGAGGGCACCGAGTAGTGCCAGTCGACCTGGCCCGCCTGGACGGCGTTCCCGATCTGCACCTCGTCGGTGATGATCGGCATCACGATGGTCTCCGTGGCCGGAGCGCCGCCGTGGAAGTCCGCGAAGGCCGTCAGGGTCAGGCTCTCGCCCGGGGCGAAGCAGCCCGGCTCGCACATGTACGGTCCGGCATTCACCGGCTCGCTGTTGAAGGAGAGGAGCGGATAGACGGCCGCGATGGCGTCGACGCCCTCCTCCTCCTGCGTCGCGAGAATCTGGCTCAGCAGGTCGCTGAGCGCCGTGGCATGCGCGCACGGATCGTACTCGTCGGCATTCTCGCCGCCGGTGTTGAAGTCGTCGGCGCTCGGCGCCTCCAGTCCACCGGCCTCGAGCTGCGCCTCGGCGTCCGCCAGGCTGGCCTCGCAGGCGGCGGGATCGGCCTCGAAGGTCTCCTCCTCGCCTTCCGGTGCGACGGTTGCAGCCGTGATCGCGTCGAGCGCCGCCTGCACCTCGGCCGGATCGGCACCCTCGGCGGCACCGGCGAACTCCTCGTAGGCAGCCTCGACGACGGCCTGCGAGTCGATGTCGATGCCCGGCAGGATGACCGTGGCGAACGGAGCGTACGGCTCCAGCAGCGTGAACTCGACGGTCGTGTCATCGACCGCCTCCGCCGACTCGAGGAACGGCCCGAGGCAGACCGACGGGTTGAAGCGGCAGTTCGCGCTCTGGGCGACCTGGTACGTGAACGCCACGTCGGCAGCGGTCACCGGGTCGCCGTTATGGAACATCGCCTCGACGAGCGTGCATGTCCAGACCAGGTCGTCCTCGCTCACCTCGCACAGGTCCGCGGCAAGATCCGGGACCGGGGTCAGCGTGGCGTCGTACTGGTACAGGCCGGCACCGATGAAGCCAAAGGCCTCCGCGGTCGGCACGTCGCTGTTCGCGTTCGACAGGGTGGTGAGCTGGCCGTCGATCGCATACGTGATCGTGCCAGCTGCCGCGCCCCCGTCAGTCGGGGCGGCCGATCCACCTGGATCCTGCGACGCAGGCGGTGCATCGGACTCGGCCGACTCTCCGGGCTGCGTGCCACACGCCGCCAGGATGAGTGCGCCGGAGAAGAGAAACGCAAATGCGTTCCGCTTGGTCCGTCTCATTACTCCCTCCAATGATGGGGTAGAACGGTGAGTGGGTTCGCGCACGGCCAGATACCGAGGCGAGAGCCCAACGGGCAGTGGAGTATATCCGCTTGTCCACCTCCTTGATGGTCCGTTGATCAATTGGGCGAATCAAGCTCGGGAACGCCGCGACGCAGGCGGGCAGCGCCACCCGCATCCCACTGCGGTGTTACCTACTGATACGAGGGGCGGCGCCGGAAGGTTCAATTCCCATCTCGGGTCGAGCGTGGGGAACGAGAAAGCGGCGTCCGTCGGCGGTGCGTGCCTCGTCGACCGCGATCCCGAACACATCGCGAACGAGGTCCGCGCGAAGGACCGATGCGGGCTCGCCATCGGCGACGACGCGTCCCGCGCCGAGCACGGCGATGCGAGAGGCATGGGCGGCGGCCAGGTTCAGATCATGAAGGACCGCGATCACGGTCAACCCACGTCGCTCCCGCAGCCGTGCGACCGTGGCCAGCAGCGAAACCTGGTGTGCGATGTCGAGGTGCAGCGTCGGCTCGTCGAGCAGGAGGAGCTCCGGCTCCTGGGCAAGGGCCATCGCCACCAGGACGCGTTGACGCTCGCCTCCGGACAGCTCGTCGCCGTGGCGCTCTGCCAGGTCGAGGGCGTCAGCGTCGGCGAGGGCGCGCTCCACGGCGTCCGCGTCCTCCGCCGAGGCGCCGAACCATCGGGTGGCGTGCGGCGCGCGTCCCATCTCGACGAGCTCGGCGACCCGGAAGCCATCGGGCAGGATGAGCGACTGCGGCAACACGGCCACGCGTCTGGCGAGGGCGACGCGGCTCCACTCGTCCAGGTCGCGTCCGAACAGCGCCACCCGGCCGGCATCGCGGCGCAACGTGCCGGCGATCGCGCGCACGAGCGTCGTCTTGCCGCTTCCGTTGGCGCCGAGCAGGGCCACCAGCTCCCGGGCTTCGACCACCAGGTCGAGCCCGCGCAGGACCTGCCGGCGCGCCGGCGTCTCCGTCTCGTACGAGACCTGCAGCCCCGTGATCTCGACGACCGCGGTCATGCCGACATGAGCGTCGAAACTCGGCGCGAGCGGCGGAGCAACCACAGGAAGAAGGGCGCACCGACGAGCGCTGTCACCACGCCGACCGGGATCCCACCGGCCAGCCGGGCGCCGAGATCGGCCATGACGAGCAGCGCCGCGCCGAGCAGCGCGCTGGCCGGCAGCAGGAGCCGATGATCCGGTCCGACGGCCAGGCGCAGCAGGTGCGGCACGACCAGCCCGACGAACCCGATCGTGCCCGAGATGGCGACCACGGCCGAGGTCGCAAGCGTGGCAAGCAACGTGAGCCGCAGCTTCTCGCGGCCGACGTCGAGACCCAGGTGAGCGGCGGCTGCATCCCCGAGCAGCAGCAGGTTGAGGCTTCGCCATCGTGCAAACAGGATCACGAACACGCCGAGCACGACCGGCGCGGCGATGGCCAGGTCGACCCAGCCGACCGCCGCCAGTGATCCCATCAGCCACGAGAAGATCGCGGCCAGTGCGCGTCCCGAGGCGAACATGAGGAGCGCGACACCGGCCGCCAGCAGCGACGACACGGCGTAGCCGGTGAGCAGCAGGGTGACCGATGGCAGGCGTCCACCGGTGCGGGCGATGCTGATGACAAGCACCACCGTCCCCACGCCGCCGGCGAAGGCTAGCAGCTGGACGATCCCCAAACCGAGCCAGGCGCTCCCCGCGCCGACCGCCAGCGCGGGCAGGAGAAGCGGCAGCACGATCCCGATGGTCGCCCCCAACGATGCGCCGGCGGCCGTCCCGATGATGTACGGATCGGCCATCGGGTTGCGCAGGACGGCCTGGAAGACGGTGCCGGCCGTCGCCAACCCGGCGCCCACCACCATGGCGCCGAGCACCCGCGGCAGGCGGAGGTCGATGACGATCGTCTCGATCGCGTCGCTGACCGTCGAGGTGGCGCCGATCCCGAGGAGCCGATGGCCGAGCACGCGAAGCACGTCGTCGGGCGCGATCGCCACGCTGCCGAGGCCGATCCCCACGAGGAGCGCCGCCAGGAGGATGCCGGTGCCCCCGCCCAGCACGAGCGCCGCGCGGGTCGGCGCGGGTCCGCGGACGATCGGTCGTGGGGCGACGCCGGCGCGCATGGGCCCTAGCCGCTCCCGTCCTGACCGGCGACCGGGCGAGGCGGGTCCCCGTTCAGCTGGTATATCAGTAACGATATATTCGCTGATAGGAGAATGGGGCGCCCACCGATCACACCCTCTGGCGCATCCGCCGGGCCGAGGCATCGCGCGGACCGGTTCATGGCAAGAACCGCCGTGGGAATCACACCTCGTCCATCTCGAGATCGGGATGGATGGCACGCGCCAGCGCCTCGAGGCCGTCGACGATGCGCGGACCGGGCCGCGTGATCACGACATCCTCGCTGACGATGACGACCCGGCCGTCGGCGACGGCGGTCATGGTGCCCCAGCCATCGCGCGCGGCTACCGACTCCGGCGTGATCGTCTCATCGTACGTGGCGTCACCGAGCAGGATCAGCTCGGGATCGGCGGCGACCAGGTCCTCGAGCGCGATCGAGGTCGAGAGGGCATCACCGGTGATCGGATCGCCGCCGGCGGTCTCGATGAGGCTGGCGAGGAAGGAGCCCTCACCCGCCGTGTAGATGCTGCCCTCGAAGACGCTCACCTCGTAGAAGGTGCGCGGCCGCTCGCGATCCGCGACCGCCGACTCGACGGCCGCGATGCGCGCGGCCATGTCATCGACGAGGGCGTCCGCCGTCTCCTCGCGGTCGAGCGCGGTCCCGACCAGCTCGATGTCGGCCATCACCTCGTGGAGCGACTCCGGGTAGAGGACCAGCACCGGAAGGCCAAGATCGGCGAGCTGGTCGATGACGGCGGTCGGGGTCAGCTCGTTGCCGGCGGCCAGCACGAGGTCCGGCTCGGCGGCGACGACGGCCTCGACGTCGACCTGGGCCATCGTCACGACCTTGTCGATCTCGACCACTTCGGCCGGGTGGTCATCGAAGTCAGTCACGCCGGCAAGGCGGTCGCAGGCTTCGAGCGCGCACACGATCTCGGTGTTCGACGGGGCCAGCGAGACGATCGTGGCCGGCTCGGCCTCGAGAGTGATCTCACGGCCGGCATCATCGGTCAGGGTCAGCGGATAGGCGGTCGCCGGCGATGCCGACCCGGATGCCGATGCGGCGGAGGTCGTAGCGGAGGGCTCCGACGGAGCCACGCTCGTGGCCGGTGACGTCGTGCAGGCAGCGAGCAGCACGACGAGGGTGAAGAGGAGGGACCTGGAGCGACGTGGAGTCATGGTGATGGCTTCCCTTTCACGCGAGGGCGAGCGACATCGCGATCGGGCTGGCGACCTGACTCCCGTGCTCGACGACTTCGCCAGCGGGCGAAGACGACGGCGCGGATACAGTAGCGGGACTGCGCCGGCTTCTCACCGGCTTCTCCATTCACCCGTGGTCCTTGCGGCCACGGCACCCGTCGGCGTCTCTTCGGTTGGTCGACGGATCGTAGCAGAGGGCGTCGGTCAGCGGACGAACGCGGATGCGTGGCGCCGGATCGCGAGGGCGGCATAGCCGAGACCGCCGGCGGCGGCAAGCGCCCCCACGCTGCCGAGCGGGCCGACCGCCTGGCAGGCCACCAGGTTCGGCGTCAGCCACAGCCCGCATCCAGGCGCCGCAACGATGAGGAAGGCGGCGATGGCCGCTCCGATCCAGGAGACGTTGAATCCCAGGCCGTCGGCCCAGCCGCGCCGCAGCCACACACCGCGCGCAACCGCCAGGAACCCGGCACCGACCGCCAGGAGACCGATGGTCGGGACCAGTCCCGTCGGGTCTGCCACCACGTCCGCCGCACCGACCGCCCCACCGACCAGGAGCACGCTGCCGACGGCCCCGAGCACTGCCCCCGCGACGATGAGCGGCGCGGGAAGACGGCCGGCTGCGATCGATTGCGGTCGCTCCACCGCTCGAGGCGGTGCCGCCCCCGCGGGCGGCGGTCCGGCGCGAGCCGGGTCGATCGCCACGGCCGCACGGTCGCGATCCGCAGCCGATCCGAACGCGGCGAGCAGGTCGAGACCGGCCGCGCGGATGCGCAGCGCGGGGCGGGATCCTCCGGCGCGGACAACGGCGCCCGACACCACATGGACGCCCGCGGCGCCGGCGTCGAGGCGCACCAGGATCGGTCCTTCGCCGGACGAGAGCGTGAGGATGCCGGATCCCGCGGGATCGCCGGTCCTGACCGATGGATCGCGCAGAGCGAACTGCCACGATCGCCGATCCACATCGTCCGCCGCAAGGAGGGCCAGGTGTCCCGGAGCACCGTCGACCACGACGCGCCGCGAACCCCGGCGATCGGTACCGAACAGGTCCGCCGACAGCTCGTCGCCGGCCTGCAACGGCCAGGTCGAGACTCGACCGGGAAGCGGATGCCGGCGGAAGATCGGATAGCCGATCAGCCAGCCGATGACCAGGATGGCGGAGAGCGCGGCGAGCACCATGGCCGGCAGGTACGTGATCTCCGCCAGCGGTGGCGTCACGCCCTCGGCGAGCAGACGGCGCTCAGGAAGCTCCCGATTCCCGAGTTCGGCGCGAAGCCCGGGAACCGCCGCCGCCTGCTCCGTCCGAAGGCGATCGGTCGCCGGGACGCCCCAGATATCGACCGGGAGCTCGTCCGGCGGGTATGGCGATCGGATGACGACCCCTCGATTCCCGTCACTGACGAGGTACTCCCAGCCCTCCCCGTCGGCCGCCGCTCGGCCGTCGGCGAACGCGCCTCGCAGGATGACCTCCGGCTCGTCGAGACCGCTCCCACCGGGTGTCGCGACCGCGTCACCTGTGAGCGATGCTGGCCGCTCCGCGAGCTCGACCAGGTAGCGATCCGGATCCACGGCGAGACGGTCCAGGTCGCGGTCGGCGATGGCCGCCGACACCGCCGCCCGATCCTCGTCGACGCGCGCCACGATGGTCCGCGTCTGGCGTTCCTCGAGGCGCTCGGTCGAGCGGGCGATCATCGCAACGCTGTCATCGGTCGGGTCGGTCAGGAGGTAGTACCAGCGCTGCACCGACGCGCCGTACGACAACGAATCCAGGAACGGGCCGCGCACGATCGACGAGGTCCCGACCCAGCCGGTGGCCCGAAGGTCGACGACGTCGGCGAGGCCGACCGGCTCGGGCCGCGGCTGGGTGGCCGTCGCGGCGCGCGCCCCCTCGATCGACCGCCACGCACCGACGGCGAGCAGCACGGCGACGATCAGCGCCCAGGGGATGCCGCGGGGCGCGAACCAGATGATGCTGCCCACCAGGCGCCCGATGCCATGGGCGAGCCACCCGACTCCTGCGGCGGCACGACTGACAAGAGCGCTCATCGGCGGGTGACCCCGATCAACGGCACGCGAAACCCGCCGGCGATGGAGCACCGGCGGGTCTCGGCAATGGCGGGCGACCTAGGCGGGAACGGCCTCCTCGAGCGCCTCGGCGTGGCCGTAGAGCGGCGTCTGGCGGGCCGCCTCGGAGAGCATCGGGTCGAGCATCTTCTGCACTGCCAGCGTGTGGCTGCAGCCACCGGCGGATTCGAAGAGGTGACAGTCACACTGCCATGCATCGGCGTCGAGGGTGACGGTATGGGCGCCGTTGTCGCCGGCGAAGCTTGCCCTGACGGTCTGCAGCTTCACGCGGTCAGGCTCGTGCGCATAGCGCATCGCCTTCTCGACCTTGCCGATCATGCTCGAATGCACGTCGCGGTTACCTCCATGGCGCCGGTTGCTCCCGGCGCCCTACTACGTAGCGTCCGTCGGGTCGGATCCGGTGGCCCTGGCGAGCCGCTCCTTGAGCATCGCCAGCAGTGTAACCGGCGTGGGGTCGGTCTGGTAGAGGATTGCAAGATACACGCTCACGAGATCGCCGTAGGCGACCCCGGTGAGGACGCGTGCCAGGGCCGAAGGCCCCTCCGCCCACACCTCGCTGCGATTGGTCGCGCGCTCACCGAGCAGCTCCTCGACCACGCGGTAGCGCTCGGCGATCGTCTCCGGCTCTGCCCGATCGCGGACCTGGATCACGTAGAGCGCGTCACCGAGCTCTCGCGGGTTGCGGCTGCCCTCGATGGCGTTGTGATTGGCCTCCGGCATCGGCTCGAAGGATGCCCAGGCCTTGGCATTCTCGTTCAGCTGGGTCTTCCACCGATGCGCCACCGCCGCCATCGGCCCGTGGCCGTAGATGACCGGGATGCGGCCGAAGATCGACCACGCCAGTTGCTTCGCCGGATTGGCATCGGTCTCGACCGACGGCGCCGTCCGCTCGAGCAGCTCCTCGAGCGAGCCCACGACCGGGCCGAGCGGATCGGGATCGACGATGAGGCCGGCGCGAGCCAGCATCTCGTGGACGAGCCCCACGCCGAAGCCGATGGCGGCCCGCGGCTGCCCGGCGAGGCGGTACTGGAGCAGGGGCAATCCCGCCTGGGTGGCACCGGCCGCCAGCCGGCCCCCGGTCGTGATCACGGCCAGCGGCAGGTTGCGTTCGCGCGCTGCCGCAAAGCCGGACAGCGTCTCGGCGGTCTCGCCCGAGTGGCTGGCCGCGACGACCAGCGTCCGCTCCCCGATGCCGGCCGGCAACCCATAATCGCGATGAACATTCAGCGGCACGCGCAGCCGATCCCCCGCCGCGGCGGCGACCAGCTCAGCACCGATGGCGGAGCCACCCATGGCCAGCACCACGATGTTGTCGACGTCGGTGTGGCGCTCATCCAGGGTGATCGGCGCGGCCACGCGGCGTGCCTGGGACAGCTGCCGCGGCATCTCGGCGACCCGGCCCAGCATGTCGTCGGGGTCGATCCGCTTCAGCGTGGCCGGGTCGTCGAGCGTCACCGCCTCCTCGAAGAGTGGCTGGCGGCTGCCGTCCGCGTCGTCGGCGGGATCGGGCTTTCCCGGCTCCTCGTCCGGGTTCTTGTAGCCGAAGAAGTCGCGTGCGTCCATCAGCGTCCGGCGTCCGCGATGCGGCGGCCCTCGGCCAGCAGCGCCTCGACGTCCTCGGGCGAGCGGGCCTCCACGTAGACACGCAGCAGCGCCTCCGTGCCACTGAAGCGGATCAGCAGCCACGAGCCATCGGTGCGGTCGAACTTGAAGCCGTCGTTGGTCTCGAGCGCCTTGCGCTCGACGACCTCCTGGCCCGACAGCGTGGCGGGCGCCTCGTTCGCCAGCCGCGCGAGCGTGTCGGTCTTGACCGCGTCGTAGCCCTCGCGTGCGAAGCGAATGTCGATGCGGTTGTAGTAGCTCGGCCCCGCCAGCGCCTGGAGCTCGGCGAGGACCTCGGATGCCCGCTTGCGCTTCGTCAGCCACAAATCGAGCAGGAAGAGGCCGGCCGCGATGCCGTCGCGCTCGGGAATATGCATCCCGAACCCGAAGCCGCCGGACTCCTCGCCGCCGATGACAGCGTCCGTCTCGGTCATCTTCGGCCCGACGAACTTGAACCCGACGCCGGTCTCGTGGGCCTGGGTGCCGTAGATCTCGGCGAGCCGCTTCGCCATGCTGGTCGTGGTCACCGTATAGACAGCCGGGCCGATCTGGTCCCGAACGTCCAGCAGATACCAGTACAGGAGGCCATACACCTGCAGCTGGTTGACGAAGACTCCCTCCTCCGTCGCCATGCCGACGCGGTCGGCATCCCCGTCGAAGGCGATGCCGATGTCGGCGCCCCAGCTCGGGATCTCGGCGAGCCACTCGTCGATGTTGGGACGAATCGGCTCTGGATTGACGCCCCCGAAGAACGGGTTGCGCTCCGTGTGCAGCTCACGCACGGTCAGCCTCGCGCCACCGAGCAACCGCGTCATCCAACCCGAGCCGGAGCCGTGCAGCGTCTCGACCAGCACACGCCTGTCGGCTTTGCGGATGCGCTCGATGTCGACGATGCCGGCAAGCTGCGCGCGGAACTTCGGATAGGCATCAAAGGTCTCGACCAGGCCGGCGCGGACCGCATCGTCATAGTCCCGTCGTGGAGGCAGCTCCTCCTCGCGATGGGTGTCCATCGTCGCCTCGATGGCGGCCAGCATCTCGGGAGCGGCCGCACCGCCACTGTCGGCCTTGACCTTGAAGCCGTTATCGGTCCACGGGTTATGGCTGGCCGTGATGACGATCCCGGCGCCCGCATTCAGCTCGCGCGTGAAGTAGCTGCCGACCTGGGTCGGGACGGCCTCGGGTGGCGCATAGCTCCGGATATCGTGCGCTGCGAGCACCTCGATGCATGCACGGGCAAAGTGCTCGGAGGCGAACCTGCGATCGTGGCAGACCACCACGCCGCGTTCCGCGGCGCCGGTCTGTCGCAGGTACTCGGCAACGCCGCGCGCGCAGCGGCGGACGTTGTGAAAGGTGTATTCCTCGGCGATGGCCGCACGCCAGCCGTCGGTTCCGAACTTGATCTTCGTCACGTGGGGATGGGCACTCGTCTACCGGGTCCCTCGACACTGGCCCTCATCGTACCCTCTCAGGTCGCCGCCCGGCGCTGTGATGCGCGCCGCGGAACCTGGCCCACGAAGTCACGAATCCACGAACCCGCGGCTCAACGAACCGATCGCCGGTCGGCCCGAGAGGTCGCATCGTCGAGCGCGGCCTGGAGGCGAGCAAGGAGCGGACGCAACGGCTCACGAGGTTCGACCGTGATCGGCTCCGCCTGCTCGACACGCAGCCGGCAGAACGGGAGCGGGACGACATGTCGGTCCCAGCGACCCCGCAGGCGCAGTGCGGGACGCGCGGCCACCGCCCATGGCTGGATCGGCACGCCGGCCTCGCGAGCGACGATCAGCGCGCCCGGCTTGGCGCGCCGATACGGTCCGACCGGACCGTCGGGGCTGATGACGAGGGATGCTCCCTCGCGGCCGACACGTGCCAGCTCCAGCGAGAGGCGGGCCGCCTCCGCCCGTTCGCCCTCGGGCGGCAGGGGCACCGAGCCGGCGTCGAGCGCTGCGAGCATCGCGGTCATGACCTCGCCCCGGAAGGTCTGGGTGCTGAAGCTGACGTGGTGCTGATGCCTCCGCAGCCGGTGCGCGGCGGTCGCCGCAACCAGGTTGTACTCGTGCCAGAACGCCAGGACCACCTGCTCCTGGGTCGCGGCCGGCCCATGCACACGGCAGGTGGCCGAGACGAGCCGAACATAGCCAGCCATGAGGATGCCGATGAACCGTGCCAGCCACCGCATCGCCTCGAAACGGGCTAGAGGTAGCGCTCGCCGGCGGTCCGCGCGATCTCGTCGAGCACCGGCTTGATCTCCTCTGCCCGGTCGCGATGGCAGACGAGGAGCGCATCAGGCGTGTCGACGATGATCAGGTCCTCGAGCCCAACGGTCACGATCAGCCGGTCGCCGCCGTGGACGAGGACGCGGTGCGAGCCACGGTCGAGGTGGTGGCCGCTGGCGACGAGATCGGCGCCGCTGGCCCCGGAGAGCGCCTCGAGGAGCGACGACCATGAGCCGATGTCGGACCAGCCCGCGTTCAGTGGAACGACGGCCATGCGCCCCTCGGCGGCGGCCGGTTCGGCGATCCCGACGTCGATCGTGATCGCCGGCACGGCTTCCAGGATGGTGCGGGTCTCGGTCATCCATCCGGGCGTTCGATGCAGCTGCTCGATGCGCTCGAGCGCCGCGGCGAGCTCGGGCTGGAATCGCTCGACCGCCTGGCGGAACGCGTAGACGCGCCACACGAAGATGCCGGCGTTCCAGTAGTGGCTCCCCTCCGCCAGGAAGGCGGCGGCGTGGGTCGCGTCCGGCTTCTCCACGAATCGCTCGACGAGCGCGGTGGGTACCGCCGCGTGCATCGGCGCGCCGGCCTTGATGTACCCGTAGCCGGTGGCCGCGTGGGTGGGAACCACCCCGAGGGTGACGAGATAGCCGCGCTCAGCGGCCCGCGCAGCCTCGCGCAGGCCCTCGGCGAACGCGGCCTCGTCGGCGACGAAGTGGTCGGCCGGCAGCACGATCGCCACCTCGTCGCTCTCGCGGCGAGCCATCACCGTGGCCAGCCCGGCGGCGACCGCCGTCGAACGAGCGAGCGGCTCGCCGAGCACGTTGTCCTCGGGCAGCTGCGGGAGCTGGCGCTGGGTGGGGCGCACGTGCGCCTGGCTGGTGATGACGTAGATGTCCTGTGGTTTGAGCACGCCCCCGAGCCGCGACACCGTCTGCTGGAGCAGGCTCGTGTCGCCGGTCAGGGGAAGCAGCTGCTTCGGGGTCTCGCGACGGGAGAGCGGCCAGAGCCGAGTGCCCGACCCTCCCGCCATCACAATGGCGAACATCAGCCGCGGTCGACCTCGGCTTCGAGGCGTTCGCCCAGTTCGAGCGTCCGCCGGTAGGCGGCCCACACCGCATCGGAGAAGACGGTGCGGATCCGGCCCTTCTCGAGCTCGTAGATGGCTGCCGCGCTCGTCCCGCCTGGCGAGGTGACCGCGTTGCGCAGCTGAGCCGGGTGCAGTTCCGACTGCTGTGCATACTCGGATGATCCAACCAGGGTGGCCACCACCAGGTCATGTGCCAGCTCGCGGGGGAACCCCATGTGGACGCCGGCGTCGATGAGCGCCTCCATGACCGCGAACAGGTAGGTCGGGCCGGTCCCGGAGAGCGCGGTCGCCATGGCAACGAATGCCTCGTCGGCAACCTCGCGCTCGTCCCCGAGCGAACGGAGCGCGGCCCGCGCAAGGTCGCGCTGCCGCGCCGTGCACGCCTCCGAAGGGCTCCAGACCGTCATCCCCCGCCGGATCTGGGACGCCGTGTTGGGCATGGCACGCACCACCGCTGCGTGCTGCAGGCCGTCGACGAGGGTCCGCAGCGTCGCGCCGGCCACGATCGAGAGCACCACCTGCTCCTGGCCGATCCGCCCGCGAAGCTCCCGCATGACGCGCGCCAGCATCTGCGGCTTCACGGCCAGCACCACGATCTCGGCATCGACCAGCGCGTCGCGGTTCGCGGCCACCGGCCGGATGCCATGGCGCTCGGTGAGAAGGTCACGCCGCTCGCGGCGCGGGTGTGACGCGGCCAGGAGCGGGGGCGTCACGGCACGGTTGGCAAGCAGCCCGGCGATCATCGCTTCGGCCATCACGCCGGCCCCGATGATCCCGACCCGCATCGGTCGACGTGCGGTCATGCGGTCTCCTCCGTCTCCGTCCCCATCACCGCCACCTCCGTGCCGTGCAGCCGGCGAGCTTCGGCGATCTCGCCGGCCGGCGCGCCCGCCCGATCGAGCAGCGTCTCCGACGCGCCGGCCAGGCGCCGAGCACTCGTCACGTCGCCGAGCTGGAGCAGTGCCTGCCCCAGTCCGAGGGCCGCGAGCCCCTGCTCGTGCTCCGCGCCGATGTCACGCGCCTCGTCGATCGCCTCGGCGTAGTAGGAGCGCGCGCTCTCGGGATCGCCGGCTGCGAATCGCAGGTCGCCGATCCGGCGCGCCTGCCTGGCGGCCTGCAGCGTCATGCCGGCCTGCTCGAAGTGCCAGAGCGCGCGATGGCCCCAGACATCTGCCGGCCACCAGTCGCGTGCCGCCACGGCGTGCTCCGTGGCCGATGCCGCGGCAGCTCCGGCACGTCGGTGGTCGCCCGCTCGCTCCGCCTCCAGGTACGGAACCGCGAGCTCACTGCGTCGCAACGCAAGCGGGAGCTCGCGGAGGCCGTTCCTCGGCGTGGGGCCAGCTGTGCCGAGCGCAGCCCGGGCTCGTGCCAGGAGTCGTTGGATCGGCCCGGGCTGCGGCTCGCCCCAGGATGGTCGTGCGTGCGCGTGTTCGCTGCCCATCGATTCGTCAGCTGCGGCTCGCCGCGGTCAGCTCGTCGACCCGGTCGAGGCGCTCCCACGGCAGGTCGAGGTCGTCTCGCCCGAAGTGACCATACGCGGCCGTCTGACGGTAGATCGGCTGGCGGAGCTGGAGGTCGCGGATGATGGCGCCGGGTCGCAGGTCGAAGGTTCGCTCGATCGCATCTTCCAGGCGTCCGTCATCGATCGCGCCGGTGCCATAGGTCTGCAGATTGATGGCCAGCGGTCGCGCCACGCCGATGGCGTAGGCGAGCTGGATCTCGCAGCGGCGCGCGAGGCCGGCCGCCACCACGTGCTTGGCCACGTACCGCGCCATGTAGGCGCCGGATCGGTCCACCTTGGTCGGATCCTTGCCGGAGAAGCTGCCCCCGCCATGGCGCGCCATGCCGCCGTAGGTGTCGACGATGATCTTGCGTCCGGAGAGCCCGGAGTCCCCCATCGGTCCGCCGATCACGAACCGCCCGGTCGGGTTGACGAGATGCCTCGTGTCGCCGTCCAGGAGCTCGGCGGGGATCGCGGCCTCGACCACGTGCTCGCGCACCGCTGCTGCCAGCTCGGTCAGGTCGACCTCGGGGTCGTGCTGCGTGCTGACGAGCACGGTGTGCACGCGCCGCGGGAGGCCGTCGGTGTCGTACTCCACCGTCACCTGGCTCTTGCCGTCGGGGCGCAGGAAGGGGAGGGTACCTGCCCTGCGCACCTCCGCCAGGCGGCGCGCCACCCGGTGGGCCAGCATGATCGGCATCGGCATCAGCTCGCCTGACTCATCCGATGCATAGCCGAACATCATGCCCTGGTCACCGGCACCCAGCTCATCGGCCTCCAGGCCTTCGCGAGCCTCGAGCGCGTGGTCCACGCCGAGCGCGATATCGGGCGACTGCTCCTTGAGGGCGGTCATCGTCCCGCACGTCTCCCAGTCGAAGCCGAGGCGGCTGTCGTTGTAGCCGATCTCGCGCACGGTGCGCCGGACCACCTCCTGGATGTCGACGTAATGGGAGGTCGTGAGCTCGCCCAGGACCATGACGAGGCCGGTCGTCGTCGCAACCTCGACCGCGGCACGGGCCGTGGGGTCATGGCGCAGCACGTCGTCGAGGATCGCGTCGGCGACGGCGTCGCAGAGCTTGTCGGGGTGTCCCTCCGTCACCGATTCGGACGTGAACAGGGCGGGCGAGGTCGGGTCTGGCATCGGGTCTCCCAGGCGGCTGAAGAGGCGCGGCGAGTGTAGCGCCGATGCCTCAGGCGGCGTCGGCGGACCGGCGGGCCGGCACGATGAGCGCCGCGGCCACCAGGGTGGTGAGCGGCACGGCCGCCACGATGCCGACGCTGCCGACGAGCGCCCGGATGACCTCGACCGCCACGACCTCGCCGTTGAGCACGAGCAGCGGCGACTGGCCACTCAGCGCGAAGAGGAGCAGCAGCGGCAGGCCGGCACCCAGGTACGCCAGCATCAGGGTGTTGACGGTGGCCGCGATGTGCGAGCGGCCCACGCGCATGGCGCGGCCGATGACGCCCCTCCGGCCGGCTGCCGGCTCCGCCCGGTGAAGCTGCTCGACCGTGGCCGCCTGTGTCACGGTCACGTCGTCGAGCACCCCGAGAGCCCCGAAGACGGTGGCCGCCAGGAGGATGCCGTTGAGGTCGATTCGATCGCCGACAAGCGGGATGAGGAACGCGATCTCCTCGCTTCCCTGCAGCGCGGTGAACGCGGCTGCCGTCGTGAAGATCGCGGCGAGCCCCGCCGTCAGGACGAGCGCCGCCGACGTTCCCAGGACCGCGGCCAGCGTCACGCGGCTGAACCCCTCGCTCAGCAGCAGGGTGGCGAGCGTGACGGCCGCGCCCACGCCGACGGCGAGAAGGATCGGGTCGAAGCCGCGAAGGAGGAGGGGCACCACCACCTTGACGACGACCGTCAGGGTCAACGCCAGCGCCACGAGGGAGCGCATCCCGCGCAATCCGCCCACGACGATGACGGCCAGCGAAAAGACCATGGCCACGACTCCGAGCAGCGGCAGGCGCCACGGCTCGCTGATGACGGCGAACGGCCCCGCCGCCGGTCCGGAGAAGCTGGTGACGACCACCTCGTCGCCCACGTCGTACGGCTCCCGGGTCGACGATCCCGGCACCGCCGTCGATCCGTCCTGCACGACGGCCTCGATGCGCTCGCCGGCAAACGGACCGTCGCTCACCTCGACCGCGAAGAGCGGCAGGCCGGTCTGATCGAACCCGAGCGATTCGACGATGCGGCCGTGGTCCGTCCGCTGGCCGACCACCGGGATCGCGTCGGCAGGCGTGAGATCGGGCATGAGCCACAGGCCGGCGACCATTGCCGAACCAAGCACGACCGCGACCAGCGCGGAGCCGATGCGTCGAGGAAGCGATTCGTCCATCCTGGTTCGAGGATAGACGCCGGGCTATCCTTGGCGTCCGATGCCACTGCCCGACGCCCGCCATCCCGAGCTGCTCGCCTACCGCTCCGAGTTCCCGCTCCTCGACGCATCGGTCTACCTGAACACTTGCTCGCTGGGTGCCCGGTCAGAGCGGTCCCGGCGTCGCCTGGACTCGTTCCTGGCCGATTGGGACGAGCTCGGTGCGCGGGCCTGGTACCGGCGCTGGCTCGACGAGCTCGACGGCCTGCGCGACGACTTTGGCGCCCTGCTGGGCGTTGATGGTGCAGAAATCTCGCTGGCGCCGAACGTCAGCTCCGCGCTCTCCGTCGTGGCGTCGGCGCTCGACCCGATCCACCGCGGCGACCGCGCGAGCCTCGATCGGCTCACCGCCACGGGCCTGGACGCGGGCGTGGCTCCGCGGACGCGCGTCGTCACAACGGCGCTGGACTTCCCCACCATCGGCCACCAATGGCTGGCCCGCGAACCGCTCGGAGTCGAGCTCGCGGTCGTGCCCACGACCGACGGGGTCACGGTCGGCCTCGACGCCCTGGCCGAGGCGATCGACGAACGAACGGCGCTGGTGGCGATCGGTCACGTCTTCTTCACCACCGGCGCGGTGAACGACCTCGCCGCGGTCGCGGCGCTCTGCCATGAGCGCGGCGCGCTCCTCCTGGTCGACGCGTACCAGGCCACCGGCATCGTTCCGACCGACCTTTCCGCTGCCGAGGTCGACATCTACGTTTCGGGGACGCTGAAGTGGCTGTTCGGCGGGCCGGGCACGGCCTTCCTGCGCGTGCGACCGGAGCTGCGGGAGGCCCTGGTGCCGACCACGACCGGCTGGTTCAGCAGCGCACGCCAATTCGCCTTCGCCGTGGACGAGCTGGAGCTCTCGGCGAATGGCCGACGCTACGAGCTGGGAACGCCATCGGTACCTTCGGCCGCCATCGCGCGCGGGGGCACCGAGCTGGTCCGCGAGATCGGCGTGGATCGTCTCGGCGAGCGTACGCGCGATCTCGGTGAGCTGCTCGTCGGACTCGCCGACGAAGCCGGCCTGGAGGTCCGGGCCGTGCGCGATCCCGAGCGGCGCGGCGGCATCGTGCCGATCGTGGTCACGGATCCGAAGCCCGCCGTCGACGCGCTGGCCGCCGAAGGGATCATCGTCGACTTCCGGCCCGGCATCGTGCGCTGCTCGCCGGCCTTCTACAACACCGAGGAGGAGGTGCGCCTCCTCGTCGAGCACCTCGCGGTGCGCGTGCCGAGGGTCGATCCGGCGGTCAGATGACCTGGAAGAGGCCCAGGCGGTGGGCGACCGCGGCGGCCTCGCTTCGGCGCGTCACGCCGAGCTTGCCGAGGATGTTGCTGACGTGCACCCCCGCAGTGCTCTCGGCCATGAACAGCTTGTCCGCGATCTGCCTGTTGCTGCGCCCGTCGGCGAGCATCGCGAGCACCTCGCGTTCACGCGGCGTCAGGCCCAGTCGATCGGCGGTGTCATCCGCGGTGGCCACGCCCTCGAGACCGATGCGCGCGCGACGGGCAAGTGCCTCGATGGCCTCGCGCAACGGGCGAGCGCCAAGCTCGACGGCAATCACGTGTGCCTCGGACAGCGCCGATGCGCCGTCGTCGCGGCGGCGGGCGCCGAACGAGACCGCAGCCAGGCCGGCGAGCGCGCTCGCCAGCTCGTAGGGGCGAGCGAGGGACCGGCGGGCCGTCACGGCCGACTCCCACGCGTCGATGTCGGCCTGCCCCCGCGCGCGTGAGACGAGCGCATTCGCGAGCAGCAGATCGGCTTCGATCGATGACGCCGGACGGGAGGCCACCTCCCGGACGCGCGCGACATGGCGCTCCATCTGCGTGCCGAGATCGCCGGCGCGAGCGATCGCAGCTGCTTCCCGGTCGCGATCGTCGGAGCCGCGCGCCGCGTCGGCCTCCTCGGCTTCCGCGCGCAGACCGAGCATCAGCAGCCGCCGCGCGTCGGTGTCGAGATCGGGCTCGATGAGGCGCTCGAGCGTCTCGGCGACGATGCGACGCGCCACCGTCGGTTCGCCCGAGACGAGGGCCAGCTCCGCCCGACGGGCGCCCATGAGATCCGGGTCGGGCCCCACCACGCGCTCACCGAGCGCTTCGTAGGTGAGCAGATCGCGCCGTGCTCGGCCCAGCTGCCCACGGCCGATCGTCAGCTGGATGCGATTGGAGAGCAGCCAGCGCATGGCGTAGCGCGTCGGTTCTCCTGCGATCGTCTCATCGAGCACCCGCGCAGCGTCGTCCCACCGCCCGAGATCGTAGAGCGCGCGTCCCATCTTCGAGCCGAGCTGGCCGCCGAAGCGGGCATCGGCCCCCATCTCCCGCAGCCGGTCGCGCGCCGCGCGGGCCAGCTCGTATGCCTCCTCGTGCCGCGCGGCCTCGTCGAGCGCCCAGCCGAGGCCGACGGCGGTCAGGAAGATCGCCTGCGGATCGCCGAGGTCGACAGCGAGCAGATACCCGTCCCGCAGGATGGGGATGCCGCGCTCGAGGTCGGAGCGGCAGGCAAGATCGAGCCCGAGGGCGGTGAGCGCACGCGTCTCGGCAGGGCCGGCACCCACCGCGCGCGAGATGGCGAGGGCCGCCTCGGCAAGCGCCATCGACTCGCTGAACCGGCCGCGGACCATCAACGAGTGCGCCAGCTCGGCCACCACCCGTGCCCGCTCGGGGGTGGGCGGATCGATGGGAATCAGGTCCACCGCGCGTTCCATGGCAGCCACGCCCGATTGCCAGTCACCCGACTCGTTCAGATACCAGGCCAACCGATGATGGAGGGCGCCGGCCCGCATCGGGTCGCGGAGCGCATCGATTTCGGCCAATGCCGCCCTGACCAGGTCGATGGATCGCCGCGGATCCCCCGCCTGTGCGGCCGCCTCTGCCGCTTCCTCCAGGATGACGGTGCGATCGATGCCCGCGGGGAGCCTCTCCGGCGCGACCTTGGCCCACAGCTCCAGGCTGCGCTCGAGGAACGCCTGGGCCTCGGGATAGGCAAACGCCAGAGCGGCCGCGCGAGCCGCGCCGAGCGTCGCCGGCAAGGCCCGCTCGAGGTCATGTGCCATCAGCCAGTGATGAGCCAGCTGCGCGGCGATGCCGGCACGCTCCTGCGGGTCGCCCTGGGCCCGGCGTTCGATGGCAACCGCGTAGGCCGCATGCATCTGGGTTCGCTCGTTGGGCAGCAGCTCCTCGTACACCACCTCCTGCACGAGCGCATGACGGAAGCGGTAGCCCGGAACCTCCTCGGGAGCGGTCGGGACGAGGAGATGATGCTCGACCGCCGCGCGAACGGCCTCGGTCAGGGTGGATTCCGGCAGGGCGGCGACCTCGGCCAGGATGCCGTGATCCACGCGCGCGCCCGCGACCGACGCGAGACGCAGCACGCGCTGCGCCTCTCCCTCGAGCCGGCGGACGCGGTCATCGAGCGTGTCGCGCAGGCTCCGGGGGAGCGCCAGGCCAGCCTCGCCGACCGCCATCAGCTCCTCGACGAAGAACGGGTTGCCACCGGACCGGGTGAGAACCGCCGAAACGAGCTCGGGATGCGGTGCCTCGCCGGTGATCCCGGCCAGCTGCTCCGCCAGCTCATCGGCACCGAATGCGCCGAGCTCGATGTCGTCCACGGCCTCCAGGCGCTCGAGCTCCGCGAGCAGCGGCCGGAGCGGGTGGCGGCGGTGCAGCTCGTCCGACCGATAGGTCCCGATGAACAGGAAGCGAGCGTCCCGCGCGTTGCGGACCAGGAAGCGCAGCAGATCCCGCGTGGAGGAGTCGGCCCAGTGCAGATCCTCCAGGATCAGCACCACCGGCGCATCATCGGCGAGCCGGCGCAGCAGGCCGAAGACGATCTCGAACAGGCGCGCCTGCTCGGCGGTCGCGGATGGTGTGCCATCCCGGCGGCGACTGGCGGCCACCGTCGGCGACGCCAGGTCCGGCAGCAGGTGGGCGAGCTCCGCGCGGCCGGGACCGATCAGCTCGTCCAGCCGCTCGCGTGGCATCGAGCGCAGCAACGGTCGCAGGGCCCCGACGAACGGCGCGTAGGGGAGGCCCGTCTCGCCCAGCTGCAGGCAATCGCCGATGAGCACGTGAGCGCCGGACGATCGGGCGCCGCCAACGAATTCGCTGATCAGGCGGGTCTTGCCGATGCCGGCATCTCCCGCCACCAGGCGCGTCATCGACCGGGCGCCCTTCGCCAGCTCGAGCGCGTCGCACAGTCGTTCCAGCTCGGCTGTGCGCCCCACGAAGATCGGGCTGCTGACGCGGGCCATGGCGGCGATCATACCCATCGACGTCCCCCGGATCGAGCGCGACGGAGCGTCACGCCGCTGCAACGGAATCGCGCAGCCTGCTGCGATGACGGCAGATCAGCGAGCGAGTCGCCAGCTCGCTGCGGCCGATATGGCGTGCGATCTCCGCGCCGGTGTAGCCGTGGGCACTCAGCAGCAGCGCTGTCCGGACGTCCGTTGGCAATCCGGCCAGCCGCCCGGCGAGGGCGCCCGCCGCTTCGCGCTCGATGAGCTCATCCTCTGGCGATGGAGCCGTCTCGCGACGCATCAGCTCTGGAGCCCGGCGCCGAGCGACGCCATGGTGCCGGGCGCGAGAGGTGGCGAGGTTGATGCCGACCCGAAAGAGCCACGCCCGGACGTTGCGCGGCGCTCGGCCGGCGGCGAGCTCGGTCAGCAGACGGACGAACGTCTCGTGCAGCAGGTCCTCCGCGGCGGCGGTGTCACGCGTGGAGGCGGCCAGGTGCGTGCGCAGCGGGCCCGCGTGGTCTGCATACGCGGTGGATGCCAGGATGGCCAGTACGGCGACCGTCTCCCCCCGGGCGCCCCCCGCGCCCCGGTCGCCGTCATCCTCCCCCGCGGCCATCCCCATCACCGCCACCGTACGACTAAAGGTTCCCCGAGCGCATCTGGAGAACCTTTATTTTTCAGCTACGTGCCGGATTCCCATGACTCGCTGTAGGTCTTCTGCGCGGACGTCATCGGGTCGATGCGAATGCCCATGCTCTCGAGCTTGAGGCGAGCGACATCGCGGTCGATGTCGTCGGGGATGCCGTACACGGCCGGCTCCAGCTCGTCGAGGTGGGCTCGCAGCCACTCGAGACCGAGCGCCTGGTTGGCGAAGCTCATGTCCATCACCAGCGCCGGATGCCCCTCGGCCGCGCCGAGGTTGACCAGGCGGCCATCGGCGAGGACGTAGATGCGCCGCCCGTCATCCATCAGGTACTCCCGGGTGAACGGGCGCACCTCGCGAGACGAGGTCGCCAGATCCTCGAGCGCGGCAAGCTCGAACTCGTCGTTGAAGTGGCCGGCGTTGGCGAGGATCGCGCCGTCCGGCATCGCCGGAAAGTGATCACGACCCCACACGTTCAGGTTGCCGGTGGCACTGATGAACACGTCGCCGACCGCTGCCGATGCGGCTGCGTTCATGACCCGGTACCCATCCATGGCGGCCTCGAGGGCGCGGACCGGGTCGACCTCGCAGACCACCACGTTGGCGCCCATGCCGTGCGCGCGAGACGCGATGCCGCGGCCAACCCAACCATACCCACCGATGACGACCGTCTTGCCGGCGAACAGGATGTTCGTCGCGCGCAGGATCCCGTCGATGGCACTCTGACCGGTTCCGTAGCGATTGTCGAACAGGTGCTTGGTGAGCGCCTCGTTCACGGCCACCACCGGATAGCGCAGCTTGCCCGCGGCCGCCATGGCACGCAGCCGGATGACGCCGGTGGTCGTCTCCTCCGTTCCGCCGATGACCTCGTCCAGCAGCTCCGTGCGCTTCGTGTGCAGCTCGTTCACGAGATCGGCACCGTCGTCCATGGTGACGTGCGGTCGGTGATCGAGCGCCGAGCTGATGTGGGCGTAGTACGAGTCTCGGTCCTCGCCCTTGATGGCGTACACGGGGATGCCGTCGTGGGTGACGAGCGAGGCCGCCACGTCGTCCTGGGTCGAGAGTGGGTTCGAGCTGCACAGGACCACGTCTGCACCGCCGTCGGCGAGTGCGCGCACCAGGTTCGCGGTCTCGGCCGTGACGTGCAGGCAGGCACTGATGCGCCATCCCGCCAACGGCTGCTCCGCTGCGAAGCGCTCGCGGATGGCGGCGAGGACCGGCATCTGCCGGTCGGCCCACTCGATCTTCAGCCGTCCGGCATCGGCAAGGCCGATGTCGGCGACATCATGGTTCACTTCTGTTCGCGTGGCCACGGAAATCGCATCGCCTCTCGTATCGGTCGCATCAATCCCCAGCCGCCGGCACGCCGTCTGGCGAGGCGCTCGATGAACTGGCAATGCGTACCGTAGCCGAGGCGCGCATAGGCCGCGACCGCGGGCTCGTTGTCGGCGTGGACGTTGAGCGCCACGTCGGTCACGCGGTCGAGCAGCTCGGCGGTGACGGCACTGGTCACCATCTTGGCAAAGTCGTGGCCACGGAAGTCGACGTGTGTCATCACGTTGCCGACGATGCCGATCTCCTCGCGCGGATTGATGGCGTGGGTGCCGGCAGCGCTCACCAACCGGCCACGCACGCGGACGCCGTAGTAGATGCCGTCTTCCACCACGGACCCCGGAAACCCGGCGCGGTATCCGAGCTGGTAGAGACGGTTGAGGTCATCGACGTCAAGCGCGGTGAGACGCTCTGCCGGACCCGCGAACGGGATGAACGACTCGCGGTCGACCGCCATGCGCAGCATGACGAGCGGTCCGTCAAGCTCATAGATGTCCCGAACGGCTGCCTCGTGGAGCTCGGTCGCCTGCAGGTATGCGTCGCGGGGCTTGAGAACGCCTTCCAGGATTGCTCGGCAGCCGTCGGGGGCCCCCATCAGGAAGAGCGGCTGGGGAACCAGGCCCTCGTGGTGCATCGCCAGGGCGGTCGGGCTTCCGGTATCGTCGTGCGCCATCGCCCAAGCCACACGCGAGCGGTTCGGACCGTCGAGGTCGCCGAGCGCATAGGCCGCGTAGATCCGATCCTGCCGCAGAAAGGCGACGATCTCGCCGCGGTCGCTGACCGCACGAGCGCGGAGTCGGGGCGATGCGGCGACCACCATCGGTCCGGCCAGGCTCAGTAGGTGAGCAATGCGTGGATCTCGAACTCGTCCAGCTTGTCACGCCCGTTGAGGGCGCCGAGCTCGACCATGAACGAGAGTCCCGCGATCTCGCCGCCCAACCGACGAACGAGCTCGATGGTGCCCATCACCGTGCCGCCGGTGGCCAGCAGATCGTCGACGATGAGCACGCGCTGCCCCTTGCCGATGGCATCCGAGTGGATCTCGAGCGTCGCGGTGCCGTACTCGAGCTCGTACTCGACCTCGATCGTCTCCGCCGGCAGCTTGCCGAGCTTGCGAACCGGGACGAACCCGGCATTGAGCTTGTAGGCCAGCGGCGCGGAGAAGATGAAGCCACGCGACTCCATGCCGACCACCACATCGACGTTGGCGTCCCCCACCTGGTCGGCCATGCGGTCGATCACCTCCCGGAACGCATCGCCGTCCTTGAGCAGGGTGGTGATGTCGTAGAACAGGATGCCCGGCTTCGGAAAGTCGGGGACCTCCCGGATGAGGGCGCGAAGGTCGTCGACGGATGAGACGGTCACGTGCGGTGGGCACTCCCGGATGGACTCTGCTGGACGAATCAGTGCCGGGTGAGTCTAGACCGATGCGCCCTTCGGCGGCAATGCATCCGTGGCCATCTTGGTGGCCTTCCTCCGTCGCCGCTCGCGTCGTCAGCGGCCCGGCCCGACGCCCGATCCGCATCTGCCGGCGCCCGCGTCGTCAGCGGCGCGTCCTGACGACAGTAGGCGCGCCAACGATGCTGTTGCAGCCCATCAGCCGTGGGCTCTGAGCGTGAACCGTGCTCCCATCAGCGCGTCGCGTCACTTTCAACCTACCTAACGTCGTCTCAACAGGCCCCTGACAACTGTCGGGCTTAACTCGGACTCCGCCGGGGAGTCAGTCGAATTCCCAGGTCACGTCGTCGGGAAGGTCCGGCACGGACGTCCAGGGCGCGGCCCTTCCGATCGGTGAGGAAGTGCTCAAGCGGAGGGAAGCCCTGCCCACACGCCCACGCTTCCGGACGCACGCCGGTGGCCCGGTTCAGGGCGCTGCTGTTTGCGTTGGCGTTGGGCGATCCATTCACGCCGGGGAGGCAACCGGAAGGCCGAGCCCCCGCGCGCCATCGATCATGCGGCGGTCGTAGGTGACGATTGCCTCCAGCTCGTCCCCGAGTCGCAGCGCAGTCGCCAGATGAAGCGCGTCAAGCGTTCGGATGCCGACGGGCCTGAGTTCGGCGGCCGCCCCGAGGACCACCTCTTCGACGTCGAGCAAGGTGATGGCAGTCATCAGGTCTCGGGCAGCCAGGACCACATCGTTGCCCTCAGTTACCTGTCGCAAGGCCGCACGGACCACCTCCACCCGGAAGAGTGCGGAGGATGTCCAGGTCGTGCGGTCGTCGAGCCATCGGCGTAGCGCGCTCGACTCCTCCTCGCCGATCAGGAGCTTCACCCCGGCCGACGCGTCGAGGTAGACGCGTCGCACTAGATCCTGTCCTCGCGCATCTCCTCCAGGATCTCGGACAGCGGCCGGGCGCCAGGCGTTGGAGGTAGCGGCGCGGGCAGCGTCCGCGGATCTCTCGTGGCCGGCGTGGCCTTCCCCTCAGCGATGAGCCGATCGACAATGCTCTCGCCCTTCGGCAGCGGTGCGAGGCGCGCCACCGGCCGGCCGCGATCGGTCACCTCGATCGTCTCGCCCCCCTCAGCCGCGCGGACGTACTCCGATGCGTTCTGTCGCAGTTCCCGAATGCCGATGCGCTTCATGTGCAACATTGTAGCACATTGGGCTGTCACCCTGCCGCGAGCCGGCGGAGCACCGTCTGCAGGACGCCGCCGTTGCGCAGGTACGTGATGTCGATCGCGCCGTCCATGCGAGAGATCACGCGGAAGCGGGTCTCACGCCCATCGTCACCGCGAGCAACCACGGTCAGCTCCTGTCGAGGGCGAAGCCCATCGGCAAGGCCGACCACGTCGAACGTCTCCCGCCCGCTCAGCCCGAGCGAGGACGCGCTCTCCCCAGGCAGATATTGGAACGGCAGAATCCCCATGCCGACCAGGTTGGACCGATGGATCCGCTCATACGACTCGGCGATGACGGCACGTACGCCCTGGAGCATCGGACCCTTGGCGGCCCAGTCGCGCGATGAGCCGGAGCCGTACTCCTTTCCGGCCAGCAGGATGAGCGGCGTGCCGTCATCGGCGTACCGCATGGCCGCGTCGAAGATGCTCATCCGCTCGCCCGAGGGGATGTGCTCGGTGACGTTGCCCTCGTCATCCGGCGTGAGGAGGTTGCGCAGCCGGATGTTGGCGAACGTGCCGCGCATCATCACCTCGTGATGGCCGCGACGCGATCCGTACGAGTTGAAGTCGCGCGGCTCAACGCCGTGGGCAACCAGCCACTCTCCCGCGGGTGACGTGCGCGCGATCGAGCCCGCCGGCGAGATGTGGTCGGTGGTCACGCTGTCGCCCAGCATCGCCAGGGCTCGCGCGCCGCTGATGTCGGGTGGATCGGCGGGCCCATCCCCCATCCCGTCGAAGAAGGTCGGACGGGCCACGTACGTCGATTCGGGGTCCCACGCGTACCGGTCACCGGCCGGCACCGGAAGGTTGCGCCATCGGTCGTCGCCGTCGAAGACCGATGCGTAGTTGCGCGTGAAGATCTCGCCGCTGACGGCCTCGAGGACGACGCTCGCGACCTCCTTCGGGCTCGGCCAGATGTCGGCCAGCATGACCGGGGCTCCGTCGCGATCGGTCCCGAGCGACTCGGTGGTCAGGTCGATGTCGACCCGCCCGGCCAGCGCAAAGGCCACGACAAGGGGTGGCGACGCGAGGTACGAGGCCCGAGCCAGGGGGTGAATGCGGCCCTCGAAGTTGCGGTTGCCCGACAGGACCGCCACGCCTGCGATGTCGTTCGCCTCGATCGCATCTGCCACCGGCTCCGCCAGCGGGCCGGAGTTACCGATACAGGTCGTGCATCCGTAGCCGACCAGGTGGAAGCGGAGCGCTTCGAGTGGATCCATCAGGCCCGCCGCATTGAGATAGTCGGTCACGGCGCGTGAGCCCGGAGCCAGCGACGTCTTCACCCATGGCTTCGTCGTCATGCCGCGCTCGACCGCATTCCGAGCCAGCAGGCCGGCAGCCACCATGACCGATGGGTTGCTGGTGTTCGTGCAGGAGGTGATGGCGGCGATCACCACCGAGCCCGTGCGAATCTTGTGGCGCTGCCCATCGAGGCGAATTTCGGCTGCCTTGTAGTGCGCGTCGCCCGACAGCGCCACGGGCTCATGCCGATCGGGTGCACGCTCGGCCTTCTGCCCGGCCTGGGGGTCACGGGTGTACGACGGCGGGTCCGAAGCCGGGAAGGACTCATCGCTGGCTTCGTCGACGGTCCCCCGGCCTTCGGCGCCGGTCGTCGTCGGGTGCTGGTGGACCTCACCATCGGCGTGGGTGTGAAGCCCGTTCGGGAAGGCTGCCTGGAAGCTGGTGCGCATGTCGGACAGCGCCACGCGATCCTGCGGGCGTCTGGGCCCGGCCAGCGACGGCACGACCGTCGACAGGTCGAGGCTGAGCGCCTCGCTGAAGATCGGCTCGGGAGACTGGTCGGTTCGGAAGAGGCCCTGTGCCCTGGCGTAGGCCTCGACCCGCTCCACCACCTCGTCCGGACGGCCGGTCATGCGCAGGTAGCGGAGCGTCTCGTCGTCGATCGGGAAGAGCGTGGCGGTCGCCCCACATTCCGGGGACATGTTCGAGATCGTGGCCCGGTCGGCGAGGCCGAGATGGCTCAGCCCGGGACCGTAGAACTCGACAAACTTGCCGACCACGCCGTGCGCGCGAAGCTGCTCGGTGACGTACAGAACGAGGTCGGTGGCGGTGGCACCCGACGGCAGCTCGCCGTCGAGGCGGAAACCCACGACGATCGGCATCGGCTGGTAGCAGGGCTGGCCGAGCAGCGCCGCCTCCGCCTCGATGCCACCCACGCCCCAGCCGACGACGCCGAGCCCGTTGATCATCGTGGTGTGCGAGTCGGTGCCGACCAGCGTGTCCGGCAGCAGGAGGCCATCGCGCTCGGCGACGACGTCGGCCAGGAACTCGAGGTTGACCTGGTGCACGATCCCGGTCCCCGGAGGGACGACCCGGAAGTCGGCGAACGCCTGCTGTGCCCAGCGCAGCAGCGCATAGCGCTCGCCGTTGCGCTCGTACTCGCGGTCCACGTTGATGAGGAACGCGGCATCGGAGCCGAACTGGTCGACCTGCACGCTGTGATCGATGACGAGATCGGCGGGGACAAGGGGGTTGATCCTGGACGGGTCGCCGCCCATCTCGGCCAGCGCGTCGCGCATGGCGGCGAGGTCGACGACGCACGGCACGCCGGTGAAGTCCTGGAGAATGACGCGGGCCGGCATGAAGGGCACCTCCGCCTCGGCGGGCTGCGTCGGATCCCAGGTGGCGAGCGTCCGCACGTCGTCCGCGGAGACGAGGTCGGGATGCCTGTCCGCCCCGCGGAGCATGTTCTCCAGCAGCACCTTCACCGTGTACGGCAGGCGTTCGAGGTTCGGGGCAGCGGCGGCATCGAGCCGGTAGTAGTCGTACGTGCGGTCGCCGACGCGAAGCGTATCGCGGGCGCTCCCGGGATCGGATGGATGTGACGTCACGGTCGCCTCCTTTCGGGGCCACGCCCCGCCTGCAGGCAGGAGCGGCATCGGTCGAAGTTCGGCGCCGGACGGGTGCGCCCGTCCCGGGTCGAGGAAGGGCTCCAGTATACGCCGGAGCGGTGCGACAATCGACCCACCGTGATCGAGCGTCGCTGGTTCGCCATCGGCATTGCGCTGCTGCTCCCGTTGCTCGGGCTCGGCCTGCTGGTGCTCCGTCCCGATCTCGACCTGCGCTGGGAGCACCATCCGAGCCACTTCTGGCTGGTGCTCGCGGCGGCCGTGGTGAGCGTCGCGCTGGCGTACCTCACCAACGAGGCGGCAAGCCGCCACGCGGACGCTCGCATCTTCCTCGTCTCGCTCGCGTTTCTGCTCAGCGCCGGCTTCCTCGGGCTCCATGCGCTGGCGACTCCCGGAGTGCTGCTGCCCGAGCCGAACGCCGGGTTCGTGATCGCCACCCCGGTCGGCCTGATCCTGGCGTCCATCCTGTCGGCGGCATCTGTCAGCCGGCTGGCGGGGCCGCGCGCGACGGCCGTCCTGCGCCACCGCGGATGGCTGCGCTGGGGCGCCATCGGCCTGCTGGCCGCGTGGGGCGCGGCGTCGCTCCTGGGCCTGGAGCCGCTGCGCAGCGCGATGCCCTCGGAGGCTCTGTCCGGGCCGATCGGGATCGTGGCGGCGGTCGCGGTGATCCTCTATGGCTATGCAGCGTGGCGGTATTTCGGCATCGCTCGCCGTCGAGCGAGCCCGGTGGCGCTGGCCTTCGTCGGAGCCCTCGTCCTGCTGGCGGAGGCGATGACCGCGGTCGCGTTGAGCCGCACCTGGCGCCTCAGCTGGTGGGAGTGGCACGTCCTGATGACGCTGGCGTTCGCCGTCATTGCGCTGGCCGCGCGCGCCGAGTACCGGCGCACCGGGTCACTGGTGGCCGCCCTTCGGCCGATCTACCGTGACGCGACCCTGGCACACATCGATCGCTGGCATGGACGGGCGCTGGCCGACCTGGCAGAGCGGGAGGCGCGTGGCGAGCCGATCGACAGCGTGGTCCAGGACCTGCGCGGCGACGGTGCGTCGGTCGAGGAGATCGGCCTGCTCACCGCCGCCGCTCGCGAGATGCGGCGCGTCGACGAGCTCTTCCGTCCATACCTGCCCCAGCACGTGGCGGAGCGCCTGCGCGCCACGCCCGACATCGGCCGGCTGGGTGGCGAGACGCGGACGGTGAGCGCGCTGTTCGCCGATCTCGCCGGGTTCACCTCGTTCAGCGAGGAGCGAGAGCCGGCCGAGGTCATCTCGATGCTCAACACGTACTGGGCATCGGTCGTTCCGATCATCGACGCCTCCGGCGGCAGCATCGAGCACTTCGCCGGCGACGGCGTGCTCGTCCTGTTCAATGCCTTCGTCGACCAGGCCGATCACGCTGCGCGGGCCGCTCGCTGCGCGCTTGCCATGGTGCAGGAAACGAATGCGATTGCCACCGAGCACGAGTGGCCGCGTTTCCGCGTCGGCATCAACAGTGGCCCCGTGGTGGCCGGCACAGTCGGTGCCGCGGCCCGCCGTTCATTCGCCACCATCGGCGACACCACCAATCTTGCGTCGCGCCTGATGAGCGCCGCCGAGCCGGGCCAGATCGTGGTCGGACCGAGCACTCAACAGCTGCTGGAGCCGATGACCGACCTCGATTTGCGTTCGCTCGGGCCGATCCGGGTCAAGGGAAAGCGCGAGCCGATCGGGGCATGGGTGCTGGGCTCCCTCTCTCGATCCACCGAGACCATCGCGCCGGAAGGCCATGGGAAGCGCGATTCTCGCGATCCATGACCACCTCGCGCGCCTGAAGCGCGCCGCGGGGCGGGGCTCAGGCGTGCTGGTCCGTCACAGACTGCGAGAACCTCGCCGCGGATGAGCTTCGGGCGGCTATGGCTCGCTGCGTCGAGACGAAGGCGGCGGCGAAACGATCTCAGCCGGGTTTGAGCGCCTCCAACGCCCGCACGGCCACGTCGACTGGATCGCGGTCGGCCCCGACCGGGATGCGGACCTGGTTCGAGGCCGTGTCGGGGCGGAACCCGGCCACCTGCAGCGCAACGCTCACCTCGCGGCGATCAGGCATGCGTGCCCACTTCAGCGTCACCTGGCGCTCCTCGGCTCGAACCTCCGGCACGCCGGCAGCCTCGGCCGCAAGGCGCACGCGGACCGCGGCGAAGAGGCCTTCGACGGGCATCGGAATCGGTCCATATCGGTCGCGCAGCTCGGCGCGGACGGCATCCGCATCGGCCGCCGAGCGAATCCTCGCGAAGCGCCGATACGCTTCCAACTTGCCGCCCGAGTCCTCGACGTAGTCGTCCGGCAGGAACGCGGAGCCCGGCAGGTCCAGCCGGACGGGCGACGGCTCCGGCGCCGGACGGCGGCCGCGGAGCGTATCGACCGCCTCGGCCAGCAGGCGGGTATACATCTCGAAGCCGACGGCTGCCATGAAGCCATGCTGCTCGGCGCCCAGGATATTGCCGGCGCCACGGATCTCCAGGTCGGACAGCGCGATCTGGTACCCGGCGCCGAGGTCCGAGGCACTGAAGATGGCATGCAGCCGCTTGCGGGCGATCGGTGTCAGAGGCATGCCGCGACGGTGGAGCAGGTAGGCGTGCGCGCGGCGATCGGATCGGCCAACCCGTCCTCGCAGCTGATAGAGCTGCGCCAGTCCGAAGGTGTCGGCACGCACGATGATGATCGTGTTGGCGTTGGGAAGGTCCAGCCCGGACTCGATGATGGTGGTGCACACCAGCACGTCGAACCGCCCCTCGCTGAAGTCGAGCATGACCCGCTCGAGCATGCCCTCCGCCATCTGCCCATGACCGATGGCGATCCGCGCACCCGGGACCAGGCGACGCACGCGCTCGGCGGCCGCCTCGATCGTCTCGACCCGGTTGTGGACGTAGAAGACCTGCCCGCCACGATCGAGCTCGCGGCTGATCGCGTCGCGCACGAGGCCATCGTCATCCTCGGCGATACGGGTCTGAATCGGTAATCGAGCCTCCGGCGGCGTCTCGATGACGCTCAGGTCGCGGATCCCGACCAGCGAGAGATGAAGCGTGCGCGGGATCGGCGTGGCCGAGAGGGTCAGGACGTCGACCTCGCGCCGCATCGCCTTGATGCGCTCCTTGTGCGAGACGCCGAACCGCTGCTCCTCATCGACCACCAGCAGGCCGAGGTCGGCAAAGCTGATGTCCTTCGACAGGATCCGATGCGTCCCGATCAGGAGGTCGACGCTCCCGTCGGAGACGCCCTCGACGATGCGCTCCTGCTCCTTCTTCGAGACGAAGCGGGAGAGCATCCCGACCCGGATCGGAAAGGCGGCCAGGCGGCGCCGGAAGGTGATGAGGTGCTGCTGGGCCAGCACGGTGGTCGGCACCAGCACGGCGACCTGCTTGCCGTCCTGGATCGCCTTGAAGGCGGCGCGCAGCGCGACCTCGGTCTTGCCGTAGCCGACGTCGCCCACGACGAGCCGATCCATCGGCCGTTGCCTGAGCATGTCGGCCTTGACCTCCTCGATGCTGCGCGCCTGGTCGAGCGTCTCGGTGTACGGGAAGCTCTCCTCCAGCTCGCGCTGCCAGGTCGTATCGGAGCTGAAGGCGAATCCGGCAGCCGATTCGCGCGCGGCGTAGATCTCGATCAGCTCACGGGCAAGATCCCCGACGGCGCGCCGCACGCGCGTCTTCGTCCGCTCCCACTCCGTCCCGCCAAGCTTGCTCAGGCCCGGCGCCGGCCCGCCGCTGTAGCGGGTGATGCGGCCGATCTGGTCGGCCGGCAGGAAGATCTTGTCGGTGCCCGCGAAGTCGAGCTGGAGATACTCCTTCACGTCGTCGCCGAATGTGCGCTGCGTCATCCCGGCATAGCGCGCGATCCCGTGATCGACGTGCACGACGTGATCGCCCGGCTGGAGCTTGCCGATCAGGTCGCGGGTGACCACCCGCTTCCCGCTCGTCAGCCGTCGGACGCGCGTTGCGCCGAACAGCTCGCGGTCGGTGAGCAGCAGCAGGCCGCTCGGCCCATGGCTGAAGCCCGCCGAGAGGGACCCATGGACGAGGCCGATCGACCCGGGCTCGGGCGGCGATCGCAGCTCGGCCACCGATGCCGTTCCTCGCCCGGCTTCATCCAGCAGCTCGCCGACGCGGCTGGCCTGGTCGGTGGTCACGACGACGCGCCGGCCGCCGGCCGCAAGCTCGAGGAGCCACGAGCCGGCCCGTTCGGCCCTGCCGGGCAGCGGCGGCGCCGCACCGTAGCCGGCGTCCTGCGCGCGCGCCTCTTCGAGCCGCTCGGCGGCGCGGGCGGTCAGCGTCTCGAGCGTCCCGAATGCGTCGTACGGGGCGGGCCATGCGTTCGGAATCTCCCCGGCCGCCACCAGGCTGGCGTGACGATCGCCCGCCTGCGCGTCGAGGCCACGCGCGAGCGCCGTCAGCTCGTCGTGGTCGGTGAGGACGAGGTGCGCTGTCTCCGGAATGTGGTCGGCCGCGGGACCGGCGGTGAGCAGCGCCGCCCACGTCTCGGCCGCTTCGCCCAGATCACCCTGCTCGAGGCGCGCCAGGTCCTCACGCAGCTGGTCGGACGGCAGGGAGGGAGCGGGATCGCCGATCGCCTCCCAACCGCCGGCGGGAAGGAATTCGGACGCGGGCAGCAGCTCGACCGCGGTCAGCTTCCTGCGCGACGCCTGCGTCATCGGGTCGAAGCCGCGGATCGACTCGATCTCGTCCCCGAACAGCTCGATCCGGACCGGCCCGGTCGCACCCGACGGCCAAGCGTCGATGAGCCCGCCCCGGATGGCGAACTCGGCGATCCCGGTGACCTCGACGACCGGGTCGTAGCCGCCGGCCACGAGTGCCGAGAGGAGCTCGCGCTGCGGGATCCGCTCGCCGACCCGCAGCGTCGTCCGCCCGTCTCGCACCTGGTCCGGGCTGAGCGTGCGCTGGACGAGCGCCAGCAGCGAGGCGACCACCGCCAGGCCGTGCTCCGACCCCAGCGCAGCCAGGACGCTCAGCCGCTCGGTGGACTCGTCGTGCTCCGGCAGCGCGCGCTCGAGCGGCAGGGCGGCGCGCTCGGGCAGGATCCGCAGATGAGCGCCACCGATCCAGCCCGCAAGATCGTCAACCACCCGATGCGCCTCCTCGTCGGTCCGCGTGACGACGACCATCGGGCGAGCGGCCGCGACCTCCGCTCGGCGGCCGGCCAGGTGCGCCGCGCGCGCGGCGGCGGGCACACGAAGCACGCCCGAATGCGGCAGATGGGGCCGAAGGGCGTCGATGAGCGCAGCAACGCGGCGATCGCCGCCGCGTGAAGAAGCCATGGACCGGCCCATGGTAGCGGGGCCGCGATGGCGCTATTCGACCTCGACGCCGTTGAAGGCGTTCATCGCCTCGTCGACACCATCGCGGAGCCATCGTTCGGCGGCATCGGCCCCGAGCGCCACCATCTCGTCTGCGAGCTCTCGCTCGTCCGGCTTGAACCCAGCCAGGACATGGTCGACGGCCTCGCCTGCCCGTCCGACCCCGATCCGCAGCCGGTTGAACTCGTTGGTCCCGAACGAGGCGATGATGTCGCGCAGCCCGTTATGACCGCCCGCAGATCCGGACCTGCGCAGCCGGATGCGACCGAGTGGGAGGTCGATGTCGTCGGCCACCACCAGCAGCTGTGACGTGACGTCGACATCGGTCTGGCGCAATGCGGCGCGCAGGGGGCCGCCCGACAGGTTCATGTACTTGAGCGGCTTCATCAGCAGCACCTTGCCGATCGGCTCCGGCCGGAGCGCCTCGAGCAGGGCGGCGCCATCGTTGACGCGGCCCTGGCCGGTCAGGCCCCAGTGGTCCGCGAGCAGGTCGACCACACGGAAGCCGACGTTGTGGCGCGTGAGCCGGTAGCGATCGCCCGGATTGCCGAGGCCGCAGATCACCTTCATGCCCGGCCGATGGTAGTCGGCTCGCTATGCTCGGGCCATGCGAACGGAGATCGTGGTCATCGGTGGAGGCATCATCGGCTGTGCCGCGGCCGCCATCCTTGCCGATCGCGGGGCGCGCGTCACGCTTGTCGAGCGCGCGGCCATCGGCGCAGGCGCGTCCGGTCGCAACCTCGGCGCCATCCAGCATCCGTTCGACCCGGTACTCGCGCCGCTCTACGCCGACAGCCTGGCCCGATACCGGGCACTGGCCGCGACGACGGCCGACTTCGTGATCGGCGATGAGCCGGCAGGGCTGCTTCTCCTGAACCGCGACGTCGATGCCGCCGCTGTGCAGGCGCGCCGCCAGCAGGACGCCGTCCCCGAGCTGAGGCCGCTCCTGCTGTCGCCGGACGAGGTGGTCCGCCTCGAGCCATCCCTGCGGCGCGGACCGGCGGCGGTTCGCCTGGCGACCGGCTTCCCGATCCCGCCGGCGTCGGCGACCGCAGCATGGGCCAGGCTGGCGCAGGATCGCGGCGCGCGGCTCACGCTCGGTTCGGCGGCACGACCGATCATCGAGGGCGGGGCCGCGGTGGGCGTCCGTCTCGACGACACGCTGATCTCGTCAGATGCCGTGCTCGTCGCCGCCGGGCCATGGACGCCGGCGCTGGTCGACCCGACCGGCGGCTGGGCGCCGATCCGTGCCACCTGGGGCGTGACGTTGCAACTGCGCCTCGACGGTGCCGCGCCGCGCCACATCGTGGAGGAGGACGAGCTCGACGCGATCAATCGTGCGGCAGCGGCCACAGCTCGGGCTGCTGCCGATGCGGACGTGGACACCGAGCCACCGTCGCTCTTCAGCATCGCCAGTGCCGGCGGCGTCAGCACGCTCGGCTCGACCTTCCTGCCTGCCGAGCCAGATCCGGCACGGATCGCACCGCTGCTGCTGCGACGCGCGGCCGCCTTCCTGCCAGCCATCGAAGGAGCGGAGATCGTCGAGAGCCGGCTGTGCGCGCGGCCACAGTCGGTCGACGGACGGCCCTTCATCGGCTCCGTCGCGGGCGTGCGTGCGCTCTACGTCTGCGCCGGCCACGGTCCGTGGGGTATCAGCACCGGACCCGCCTCGGCCGCGATCGCCGCAAGGATCGTCCTCGACGGCACGCCTCCGCCACCCGAGTTGTCCGCAGGTCGCCTCGCCTGACCGAGTTGTGCAGAGTGCACACGTTTGTCACGGATCGGCCACCCGGATGGGCTGGCATCGGGCCAACATCGGCTTCTAGGCTTCCTGCACAGGTCGATCGCCCCGACGCAGGAGCCACCCATGCCCCAGACCGATACCGGAGACACCGCCTGGCTGCTGATGAGCACGGCGCTGGTCATGCTCATGACCCCGGGCCTGGCACTCTTCTACGGCGGTCTCGTACGCCGCAAGAACGTGCTGTCCACGATCATGCACAGCTTCTTCATCCTCGGCCTGGTCAGCGTGACCTGGGTGCTGTGGGGCTACACCTTGGCCTTCGGTCCTGACACCGGACTCGGGATCATCGGCGGCCTCGACTGGCTGGCACTGGAGGGTGTCACGGGCGAACCGTCATCGGTGTATGCCACGACGGTCCCGCACCTGGCCTTCATGGCCTTCCAGATGATGTTCGCCATCATCACGCCCGCCCTCATCAGCGGCGCCTTTGCCGAACGCAAGCGCTTCAAGGCGTTCGTCCTTTTCGCCGTCGCCTGGTCCACATTCGTGTACGCGCCGATCGCGCACTGGGTCTGGTCGCCCGACGGCTGGCTCTTCGGCCTCGGCGTCCTCGATTTCGCGGGGGGCACGGTCGTCCACCTCTCCAGCGGGATCGCCGCCCTCGTCGCCGCCCTCTTCATCGGTCGCCGGAGCGGGCTCATCGAGCCCGCCACCGAGCCGCACGACGTTCCGATGACCGTCCTGGGCGCCGGCCTGCTCTGGTTCGGCTGGTTCGGCTTCAACGCTGGGTCGGCACTCGGGGCGAACGGGCTCGCGGCCACGGCGTTCGTCACGACCAACACCGCGGCGGCCATGGCCGCCATCACCTGGGTCACCATCAGCTGGCTCCACCGCGGGACGCCCTCGGTGCTGGGCGCCGCGATCGGCGCGGTCGCCGGCCTTGTCGCCATCACGCCGGCCGCCGGGTTCGTGACGCCTGCTGCATCCGTGCTCATCGGCCTCGGCGTGGGCGTCGTCTGCTATGGGGCAGCACAGCTCCGGCTGCGAGCCCGCGTCGACGATGCCCTCGACGTCTTCGCCGTCCATGGCGTGGGTGGCGCATTCGGCGCCCTTGCCACGGGCGTGTTCGCCACGACCGGCATCAATGCCGCCGGATTCGATGGGCTCCTTTATGGCAACCCGGGCCAGATCGTCACGCAGGTCGTCGGCGTGGCGGCCGTCGGTGCCTACTCGGCCTTCGCCACCGGCGCCATCCTCTTCCTCGTCAACCTCGTCACGCCGATCCGGGTGGCCGGCGACGTCGAGGAGACCGGACTCGATCTCGCCCAGCACGGCGAGGTCGCCTACCAGCCCTAGCCAGACCGAAGGGAGAACGCACCGATGGTCATCGCCGCTCTCGTCAGCTTCGCCATCCTCCTCGTCGCCTGGATCCTTGCCCCCCAGGACGGCACGCACGAGACCTCGGCTGCCGAGGGGCATACCATCATTCCCGCGAGCGCCACGGCATCGACCCGCACCGCGGGTCTGCGGTCAATGACTCGCCGAGCGCCTCGGATCGGGCATCCAACCGCCAATCAGGGTCAGCGATTCACCGAGTGACTGGGAGGCCAGGAATCCGGGCCGATGCGAGCGTCACGAACGCCGGCCCACGCTCGAACAGGGCGGCCGAGGGCCGTATCGGCGCCCAGGAGGTGGCCCTACAGTCAGCGGGCGTATCCATGGCAGGCGCATCGACGCGCGCCCGTGGCGCTCAGCTGCCGCTGGTCACCGCGTGGCCGGCACGATCGAAGAGCGAGCCCGGCTTCCAGGCGATCTCCCGATGGCGACGGTGGAGGATGCCCAGGACCTCGCGCTCCAGCCGGCGCATGCGCTCCTCCTCCTCGATCTCGGCGTGATCGTGCCCGACAAGGTGGAGCGTGCCGTGGATGGCGAGCAGGACGAGCTCCTCGACGACGCCCCAGTCGCCCTCGGCCGCCTGCCGCAGGGCCTGGTCGATGTCGATCACCACGTCGCCCAGCAGGAGGGGTCCCGGCGGCGAGACGCCGTCGTCATCGGTCAGGTGCGATTCGCGGCCGTTGAGCGCCCACTCGTGGAGGGGGAAGGAGAGGACGTCGGTCGGGCCTCGCTCGCCCATGTGGTCGAAGTTGAGCCGCTCCATCTCGGTGTCGCCGGAGAGCGTCAGCTCGACCTCGGCGTCCTCGGCGCCCACGGCCACCCGGACGGTCTCGCAGACGGCGGACTCCAGGAGGGCAAGGGCGGCGTCGGCACCGAGTGGCTCGACCGCGTTGGCGATGCGGTCGTGTCCGATGCGGTCGTGGAAGGTGACCGAGCAGCCCATGGTGGGACCATCCTAGTCGCCCGGGCACCCGCGACTCAAGCGCGAGAGGGAGTCATGCCTGCTCGCGCAGATGATCCATCGGGACAACGTTGTCCGGATACTTGATCCGGGAGTGGTACATCCCGAGCAGCTGGCCGACGAAGGCGTCCTTGATCTGGCTGATGTTCTTGAGGGTCAGCTCCGCGTCGTCGAGCTGGCCGTCCTCGACCCTGGCATCCACGATCCGGTCGACCATGCCGCGAATGCTCTCCTCGTCCTTCTCGTCCAGGGAGCGGACAGAGGCTTCCACGCCGTCGGCCAGCATGATGATCGCCGCCTCCCGGCCCTGCGGTTTGGGTCCGGGGTAGCGATAGGTCGCGTCATCCACCAGGTCCTCGCGGCCGCCGACCTCGCGCAGCGCCTTCTGGTGGAAGTAGGTCATGACGCCCGTCCCGTGATGCTGCGGAATGTAGCCGATGACCTGCACCGGCAGGCCATGCTCATAGGCGAGGTCGATGCCATCGCGGATGTGGCCGCCGATGATCCGGGCGCTCGTCTCGGCGCTCAGGTCGTCATGGATGTTGTGCGCGCCGCCCTGGTTCTCGATGAAGGCGAGTGGATTTTTCATCTTGCCGATGTCGTGGTAGTAGGCAGCCACACGCGCAAGCAGCGGATCGGCGCCGATCGTCTCCGCAGCGCGCTCGGCGAGGTTGCCGACCATCACGCTGTGGTGGTAGGTGCCGGGCGTCTCGAGGAGCAGCCGACGAAGGAGCCGATTCGAGGGGTTGGCCAGCTCGAGGAGCTGGAAGACGGTCATGATCCCGAACACATTACCCAGCATCGCGAAGCTGCCGACCGCGAGGATCACGGACAGGAAGGCGTTCACCAGGCCGATGCCGCCCAGCTGCAGCACAGCGGCGAGGTCGCGCTGGCCGAGCAGGCTGAAGGCGGTGACCACGGCAATGTTGGTCACCGACACCGCGGCGAAGACCCGCACGAATGCATTGAGCCGCTCGGCGCGCGTGATGGTCAGGAGCGCCACGACACCACCGGCCAGGACGTAGACGGCGGGCTCGAGCGCATCCCGGTTCATGACGCCGGCGAGCACGGCGAGGCCGCCGGCCATCGCCACCCCGGCGGAGTTGCGCAGCAGGATGCCGACGAGAAGCACGGTCGCAGCGGTGGGGACGGCGAAGGCCCACAGCGTCCGATCGGCCGCGATGCGGATCGCGACCGCGGAAACGACCAGGGCCAGGAAGAAGAGCAGCACGGATCGATTGCGGTGCCAGATCTCGGGCTCGAACCGCAGCAGATAGCCCACCAGCAGCGCTGCCACGAGCGTGGCGATCAGTGCATTTCCCACGACCGTCCCAGCCTGGACGCGTGGACGCGTCAGTCCGAGCTCCTCGAGCTTCTCGATGTCCCCGACGGTCAGGACCTGGCCCTCGGCCACGATCGTCTCGCCGGCCTTGACCTCGACCTCGACCAGCGGCACCTCGGCCCGAGCCTGGGCTCGCGCGTCCTCCGTCAGCTCGTTGCTGATGACGACGTTCGCCTCGATGAGCGACGCCGCGAGATCGCCCGCGAGATCGCGCTCCGTCTCCTCGAGATCGTTGGTGATGAGGTCACGCACCGCGGTCCGGACGCTGGCCAGCTCGTCCTCCCGAATCGAGCCCGCGAGCGTCGACTCGATGGCACTCCTCGAAGCGCCTGCCACCACCTCCCAGCGCGGCACGGACATCCCGGCGACGAGCTCCCGATGCATCGCGGGAATCTCCGGTGCGTCGCTGGCGAGCCTCGCGCTCACCTCATCTGCCACGAGGGTCCCACGATCTCGCAGCTCCAACATGCGAGTCACGGGATTGACGATCCGCTCGAACGCGCTGAGCTGATCCTCCTGGTTGTCGGCGGGCGGCTCGATGATCTCGGTCACGTCCTGCACGCCGGCGGCGGCCTCCGCCCGCGCGGCGTCGGTTTCGCTGGCCGAGTCGAAGATGACGTCGCGCGGGGCGCGAATATCGCGCTCGGCGACCTGGCCGGCCTCGAGGTTTTCCTGGCCGAGGGTGATGTTGGCCGACAGGATCAGGAAGAGCGACGCGGCCACGACGGCGGCCACCGCCACGGCCCGCCACGCCGTGGCGTTCGGTCCGTTGCCGGTCTCGCTGAGCGTCCGCGGAATGAACATCGGCGCTTATCCGGCCAGCAGGCGGCGGACGACCTCGCTCACCAACCGCCCATCCGCGCGGCCCTTCGTCTGCGGCGCGACGCGGCCCATCACCCGGCCGAGATCGGCAGGCGAGGTGGCACCCGTCTCGGCAATCGCGGCATGAACGAGCGAGGTGACCTCGTGCTCGGTGAGCGGCCGGGGGAGGAACTCGGCAAGGATCGCTGCCTCGGCCTCTTCGGCGACGGCGCGCTCCTCGCGACCGGCGTCGCGGAACATGGCGATGCTCTCGCGGCGCTGCTTGACCTGCTTGGTGAGCACGTCGACGACGTCCTCGTCGGTCAGGTCCCGACCGCGAGCGATCTTCACGTTGTGAGCGGCCGCCATGACCATCCGCAGCGTCTGGGTGCGCTGCTCGTCCCGTGCACGCATTGCGTCACGCATTGACGACTCGATCCTGTCCGAGAGGGTCACGGCGGCATCGGTATCCGGCGTCATCGGTCTCGAGGTTCCTCCGCTGCGCCGGCTGTGCTGGGTTGAGGCTGGCGTCTGGCTAGGCGCGCGAGGTTGCCTTTCGCTTCTTGGCTTCCTTGCGCTTTCGCTTCACGCTGGGCTTCTCGTAGTGCTCGCGGCGTCGTGCCTCAGCCAGGATTCCCGACTGCTGAATCTTCTTGTTGAATCGACGCAGCGCGCTCTCGAATGTCTCGTTCTCGCCCACGCGGACTTCTGCCAAACGTCTCGCCTCCTTCCCGCTTCGAATTTCGTGCCGATTGCATGGCGGATCGACCCGCCGGGCACGCAAGCCGGTGCAGGGTAGCAGCGGGACCCGGGCCGGTCAATTGGGTCCCCGCGCCGCAGTTCGCCACGGCTGATCACGCCGATTTGCCGGCCCAGCAACTAACGACGGCTGAGGGGCCGATCAGTTGTCGCCTGGTGCGCCACTGGCAACGGGCGTCGACGAGACCGGCCGGATGGCGCCTTCCGTTGCAGATAGTTGCCTGCCCAGCAAATCCACCGAGTCAGCCGGGCGGCCAGCTCATCGAGCGTCCACCGAGCAGGTGGAGATGAAGATGGAAGACGCTTTGGCCAGCTCCAGCACCGACGTTAGACACGATCCGGTAGTCGCTGAGCCCGTCGTCGGTGGCCACGCGGCGGAGCGCACCGAGGAGCGCGGCCAATAGAGGACCGTCCTGGTCCCCGAGATCGGCGACCGAGGCAACATGTCGCCTCGGGATCGCAAGTACGTGGGTAGGCGCCTGCGGATTGATGTCCCGAAAGACGATGACCTCGTCATCCTCGTGAACGAGGTCTGACGGGATCTCGCCCGACACGATCTTGCAGAACAGGCAGTCCGGATCACGCTCGTCCATGCATGGAGCCTAGGCGAAGTCACCGGTGCGCGACAAGATGACCGCGGCTGCGGCCACGGCCACCGTCTGCGATCGCAGAATCCGCGGGCCGAGCCCCGCAACCGTCAGGCCGGCCCTCCTCGCAGCCTGCACCTCGGCCGGACCGAAGCCTCCTTCGGGACCGATGATGACGCTCGGCGGCGGCACCAGGCTGCGCAACCGGGCACCATCGTGGCGCTCGTAGAGCAGGACCGCTCCGGGAACGAACGTTTCGGCCAATGGCACCGGCGCCTCGATGGATGGCACGATCCCGCGCTCTGATTGTTCCGCCGCTTCGCGGATGATCGCGCGAAGGCGTTCCAGCCTGCGGGCCGAGATCTCGCGCGCGACGCAGCGCTCCGTAACGATGAGCCGGACCGCGACGACGCCGATCTCGGTCGCGTGCTGGACAACCTCCTCGAGCGCATCGCCCTTGAGCAGGGCCTGGGCAATCGTGAGCCGATGCCGGGGCTCGCTCGCCACCGGACCCCGCTCCTCGACCACGCAATCGGGACCCGCCAGGCGACAGACGGCCTGCGTCCCGTCGCCGGGAAGCAGCACCAGTCGGTCGCCATCGGTCAGGCGCAGCACCTTGCGCACCTGCCGCTCGATGGAAGCCGGCAGCGACACGCGGTCACCCGCCAGCGACTCCGGGGCGACGAAGAACCGATGCAGCGTCATGCGTCGTGCTCGAGACGCAGCGACACCCACTCGCCGTCATCTCGTCGCTCGACCACGCGCAGGCCGGCGGCGGCCAGCGCCTCGATGACCTCCGTCGCGCGTTGCTCGATGATGCCGCCGGCCAGCAGCGTGCCGCCGAGTGCCAGGTGCCGCGCCAGCGGCTGCGCCAACCTCTTCAGCATCGCGGCCACGAGATTGGCGAGGACGAGCGGATAGCGTTCGTCGGCCACGGCCGGCAGGGTGCCATCGCGCACCTCGAAGCGATCGGCCAGGCCGTTGCGTTCAGCGTTCTCGGCCGACGCGGTCACGGCCAGCGCATCAGTGTCCATTCCGACGGCGTTCGCCGCGCCCAGCCGCAGCGCGGCCAGGGCCAGGATGCCCGAGCCGCAGCCGACGTCGAGCACGCGCTCCGGCATCGGCCTCAGCGCCTGGAGCAGCTCGAGGCAACGACGCGTCGTCGGGTGCAGGCCGGTTCCGAACGCCATGCCCGGGTCGAGCGTGATGGCGACCTCCTCGGGTCCGAGGTCCTCGTCAGCCCACGAGGGCACGATCACGACCCGGCCGATGCGCTGCGCGACATAGTGCTCCTTCCAGGCATCGCTCCACGTCGCGTCGTCAACGGTGCGAACGCGCAATGGGCCCACCGGTCGCAGGCCGAAGGCCTGGAGGTGCCACAGCGCGCGCTCGGTGGACTCGACCTTGTCTGCCGCATCGGGCGCATCCGCGAGGTGAGCCGTGATCACATAGGGCGCGATCGGGTCCTCGCGTGCCGCGAGCTCGTCCTCGGGATCACGAATCAGCCGCGTCGGACGGACGGCAGTGCCATCGCTGATCCGTCCGAGGATCTCGCTGACCGCCTCGATGGCTTCGACGTCGGCCTCGACGCTCAGCTCCAGCCAGCGCATCGGCTCAGCTGAAGAGATCGCGCAGGCGATCGAACACCGTGCTGCCGCCCTTCGGGAGCACCGCGGGACCGCTCGCCTCCCCGAGCTCGCGAAGAAGCTCGCGTTCACGCTTCGAGAGCTTGGTGGGCACGACGACATTGACGATGACGTGCAGGTCGCCACGCCCGGCGCCCCGCAGGCGTGGGACGCCCCTGCCCTTCAGCCGGATCTCGTGTCCGGACTGCGCGCCGGAGGGGACCTCGACCTCCTCGTGATCCTCGACGGTCGGGACTGTCAGCGTTGCGCCCAGTGCGGCCTGCGGAAAGGTGATCGGCAGCTCGTGGTAGAGCTCGGTGCCGCGTCGCATGAGCTGCGGGTGGTCGCGGACCGCGATCGCCACGTACAGGTCGCCATTCGGGCCGCCGCGCGGGCCGGCCTCGCCCTGCCCTTCGAGGGCAATCCGCTGCCCGTCGTCGATGCCGGCCGGGATGCTGACCGCGACCGTCCGCTCTTCGCGGATCCGCCCGTCGCCGGCGCACACGGTGCACGGCGTGGCGATGATGCGTCCCTCCCCCCGACATCGTGTGCAGGCCACGATGTTGACCATCTGGCCCAGGATCGTCTGCGCCACCCGACGCTTCTCACCGCTGCCGTTGCATTCCGGGCAGGTCTCGGGCTCGGTGCCCGGCTCACCGCCGGCACCGTCGCAATGCGCGCAGGTCACGAGCGTTGCGAAGCTGATCTCCTTCGTGACGCCGAAGACCGCCTCTGCGAAGTCGATGGTCAGGTCGTAGCGCAGGTCCGCGCCGGCAACGACTCGCGCCCGCCGTCGCGCGCCCGCCGGCGCACCGCCGAAGAACGCGTCGAAGATGTCGCCGAACGGGCCGAACCCACCGCCGAACCCCTCTCCCCCACCCGCCGCCGCACCTTCGACGCCGGCGTGGCCGAACATGTCGTACGCGGAGCGTCGCTGCCTGTCGGACAGGATCCGGTACGCCTCATTGAGCTCCTTGAAACGTTGCTCGGCGCCGTCGTCCTTGTCGATGTCGGGATGGTGCTGCTGCGCAAGGCGCCGGAAGGCACGCTTGATCTCGGCGTCGTCCGCATCCCGGCCGACGCCCAGCACGTCGTAGTAATCACGCTTCACGGCCATGGCGGGCAGGATCATACCAATTGGCACTCGCCACGTGCGAGTGCCAGCCAGAACACGCCGCCGCGTGCCCATCGATGTATCGAGCGGCAAGCCATGACCGGCTTGGGATTTCCTGCCATGATCCGTCAGGAACCTCGGCTACGATCGTGCTGATGCCGACCCTTCAGATCTCCGCCGATCACGCGCGGCGCTTCCTCGTCAGCAGGCACCTCCTCGCGCCGCCGCGCGCGCTTCCGGCGGAGCCGGCATCGGTCCTGGCAGCGGTGGAGCGTCTCGGCAGCCTGCAGTTCGACCCGCTCGAAGTGCCCGGCGCACGCAACCACGACCTCGTGCTCCACGCGCGGGTCGCCGGCTACGAGCGAGTGTGGTGCGAAGCGTGGCTGTATGGCCCGGATCGGCGCTTGATCGAGCTCTACAACAAGAGCCTCAACCTGCTGCCGATGCACGAGCTGCCGCACTACCGGGTCGGCTGGCAGCGCAACCTGGCGAGCATCGACAACGGCATCCTCAAGGAGCAGTCACCCGTCGCCGAGGCGATCCTGCGTCGCCTCAGGGCGGATGGACCGCTTTCCACCGCCGCATTCAGCGAGCACGGCCACGCCGTCGACTGGTGGTGGGCACCCACCCGCGCCAGCCGCGCCGTGATGGAGGCGTTGTTCGTGACGGGGCGCATCGGCATCTCGCGTCGCGACGGCAACCGGCGCTACTACGACCTCATGGAGCGACTCGTGCCCGCCGCGCTGCTGAAGGTGCAGGAGTCGGAGGAGGACGCCATGACCCACCGCCTCCTGAGCCGATTCCGCGCGACCGGCATGACGACGCCGGTCGGGACGCAGAGCGAGGTGATGTACAGCGCCGGCTCGGGCGCGGAGCGCGTCGCCAGAACGGCGCGCCTCGTGGAGACCGGTGAGCTGCTGCCGATCGCGGTCGAGGGACTCAAGGGCAACCGCTACATCATCGCCGCCGAGGAGTCGATCCTGGACGCAACCGCCGACGCAACCGCATCGCCCGCGCCGGCCGCGACCTTCCTGGCACCGCTCGACCCGCTCGTCTGGGATCGGCGCATGCTGCGCGAGCTGTGGGGATTCGACTACCTGTGGGAGGTCTACGTCCCGCAGGCGAAGCGCAAGTGGGGCTACTACGTACTGCCGATCATGTACGGCGACCGGTTCGTCGGGCGCATCGAGCCGCGTCTCGATCGGAAGGCGAAGACCCTGCAGATCCTCGGTCTCTGGTTCGAGGCCGGCTTCGAGCCGATGGCGTCGCCGGGCTTTATCGGCGCCCTCCACGAAGCCATCGAGGCGTATCGGTCATTCGTCGGCGCCACCAAGGTGGTCTGGCCTCGGAAGCGCCCAGGGCCCGACGTTGCCAAGGCCCTGAAGCGCGCGTCAGCCGCCTGATCGCGTCATCCGAAGTCGACGACGAGGGGGGCGTGGTCCGACGGGATGCCCGGGTAGGTCGATGGCTTGCGGGCGTCACGGTCTCGCTCGGCGGCGGTCGCCTGCGCGGCGAGCGGTGGCGAAACGTACACGTGATCGATGCGCATGCCGAAGTTCTTGTGGAAGTGCCCCGCGCGGTAGTCCCACCAGCTGAAGAAGCCGGGCTCCGGATGGAACTGCCGAACGATGTCGACCATCCCCCAGGTGCGCAGCTTCGCCACGGCGGCCCGCTCGCGCGGCGAGACGTGCGTGGCGCCGTGGACCGCCTCGACATCCCACACGTCGTCGTCCTCGGGCGCGACGTTGTAGTCGCCGCAGATGGCGAGCTCGGTCGCCGGATCGTTATCGTCGAGCCAGACCGACAGGCGCGCCAGCCATTCGAGCTTCTCGAGGTAGAACTCAGAATCGACGACGCGCCCGTTCGGGACGTAGATCGTCGCCACCCGCATCGGTCCGCAGGTGGCCGCCAGGAATCGGCCGCCCTCATCGGTCCAGCCGTCCGGGGTCGGGATGCCGGCCACGACATCCGAGATGCCGATGCGCGACGCGATGGCCACGCCGTTCCAGCGGCCGGGACCATGATGCACGAGCTCGTAACCGAGCGCGGTGAAGTCCATCAGCGGCGCCTGGGCGTCGGAGAGCTTCGTCTCCTGCATGCACAGCACGTCGGGCTGGTTGCGCTCGGTCCAGGCCAGCACGCGGTCGAGGCGGGCCTTGAGCGAGTTGACGTTCCAGGTGGCGAGTCGCATCCGCAGGTCAGTCTATCGGGATAGGATGCGTCCGATGATCCAGGAATTCAGGGACTTCATCCTGCGCGGCAACGTCGTCGACCTCGCAGTCGGCATCGTCATCGGCGCCGCCTTCACGGCCATCGTCAACTCGCTGGTGGCAGACGTGCTGACCCCGGTCATCGGCATTCTCTTCTCGGCTGACTTCTCGAGCCTCTCGGTCACGGTCAATGACTCGACGATCGCCTACGGCACCTTCCTCAACGCGCTCATCAGCTTCGTGCTCGTCGCTGCGGCGCTCTTCTTCTTCGTCGTCAAGCCGATGAACCTGCTCGAGCGACGGCGCCAGGCCGCCGAGCCGGACGCCCCGACCACCAAGACCTGCACGGAGTGCGCGTCGGAGATCCCCGTCGCCGCCCTCCGCTGCCCCATGTGCACCGCTCCGCTCCCGGCACCGGCCGCTGTGGATTGAGCGGCGTGCCGGTCAGCGGCCGAGGATGCCCCCGACCCGGTCCATCGGGGAGCTGCCCTCGGGCCCGGACGAACCAAAGATGACCCCGTCGATCTGGCCGGCGATTGGGTCCGGCAGGCGATCCTTCAGGAACCCGACCACGGTGTCGACCGCGGTGCGGGCCTGCCCCTCGTCGATGTTCGCGCGGTCCTGCACCATCTTGATCAGCTGATCCATCTCGATTTCCTCACGGTTGAGTTGTCGGCCGCATCGGCCGCATGATCCGTGCCGCGCACGCGCGGTCGCTTGTTCCCCGGTGGGAGTAACGGCCACGTCTTGGCCGAATTGAGCCGCACCTGGGACGGACAGACAGGCGCAGGCCCGCATCTTGGCCTTTTGTGCCACCGCGCGACCAAGAACAGCCACTTCTTGGCCGATGCGCCCACCGGCGAAACCAACGCGCCGGCAGATGTGCGGACGAGCAGCACGCCGTGAGGAAGGGCAGAGGCCGGGCTCTGCAGCCCGGCGTCGTACGCGGCGAGGACTGAGAGGAGCTAGACCTCCTTGTACTCGCCCTCGATCGTCTCGCCCTCTTCCTCCGGAGCGGCCTCGGCCGCCCCTTCGGCGCCGGGCGCGGCGCCGCCATCCGTCCCGTTGCCGTCGCCGGGCGTGGGACCGGCCTCGTAGGCCTTGGTGCCGATGCGCTGGAGCACCTCGGCCAGTTGCCCCTTGGTGGAATCGACGGCGCCCTGGTCCTCGCCCTTGAGCGCCTCACGCACGGATTCGATCCGCGCGTTGACCTCCGCCTTCTCCTCGTCCGACAGCTTGTCGTCGAGGTCCTTCAACAGGCGCTCGCCCTGGTAGACGAGGGCGTCGGCCTCGTTGCGCGACTCGGTCGCCGCACGACGGGCGCGGTCCTCCTCCGCATGCTCGGCCGCGTCGCGGACCATCTTGTCGACGTCCTCCTTGGCGAGCATCGACGAGGCCGTGATCGTCACCTTCTGCTCCTTGTTGGTGGCCTTGTCCTTGGCGGCCACGTTGAGGATGCCGTTGGCGTCGATGTCGAAGGTCACCTCGATCTGCGGCACGCCGCGGGGCGCCGGCGGAATGCCGTCCAACCGGAACGTGGCCAGCTTCTTGTTGTCGCTGGCCATCTCCCGTTCGCCCTGGAGCACGACGATGTCGACCGAGGGCTGGCTGTCCGACGCCGTCGAAAAGATCTGGGTGTGCGACGTCGGGATCGTCGTGTTGCGGTTGATCATCTTCGTCGCGACGCCACCCATCGTCTCGATCCCGAGGCTCAGCGGGGTCACGTCGAGCAGCAGGACGTCCTTGACCTCGCCAGCCAGGACGCCGGCCTGGATCGCGGCGCCGACAGCGACGACCTCGTCGGGGTTGACGCCCTTGTGGGGCTCCTTGCCGCCGAACATCTTCTTGACCGCCTCGACGACGGCCGGCATGCGGGTCATGCCACCGACCAGGATCACCTCGTCGATCTCGCCGGGCTTCATGCCCGCATCGGCCAGCGCCTTCTTGACCGGATCGGCGGTCTTCGCGACGAGATCGGCGACCAGGTCGTCGAGCTTCGCGCGCGTCAGGTTCAGCACGAGGTGCTTCGGGCCTGACGCATCGGCGCTGACGAACGGCAGGTTGATCTCGGTCGAGGTCGTGCTCGACAGCTCGATCTTGGCCTTCTCGGCCGCCTCCTTGAGGCGCTGAAGAGCGATCCGATCCTTCTTCAGGTCGATCCCCTCGCCCTTCTTGAACTCCTCCGACAGCCAATCGATGACGCGCTGGTCGAAGTCGTCGCCGCCGAGGTGCGTGTCGCCGTTCGTGCTGCGAACCTCGAAGACGCCCTCACTCAGCTCGAGGATCGAGATGTCGAACGTGCCGCCGCCCAGGTCGTAGACGGCGATCTTCTCGTCCTTCTGCTTGTCGAGCCCGTAGGCCAGGGCCGATGCCGTCGGCTCGTTGACGATCCGCTTCACGTCCAGGCCGGCGATGCGGCCGGCGTCCTTGGTCGCCTGGCGCTGGGTGTCGTCGAAGTAGGCCGGAACGGTGATGACGGCCTCGGTCACCTTCTCGCCGAGATACGCCTCGGCATCGGCCTTCAGCTTCTGGAGGATCATCGCGCTGATCTCCGGTGGGCTGAAGTGCTTGTCATTGCCGAGCTTGACGACGATGCCGTCCGACTTCGGATCCTTGATCACCTCGTACGGCACGAGGCCCTTGGATCGCTGCACCTCGGGATCGTCGAACCGACGCCCCATGAAGCGTTTGATGCTGAAGACGGTGTTGTCGGGGTTCGTGATCGCCTGGCGCTTGGCCACCTGGCCGACGAGGCGCTCGCCGCTCTTCGGGAAGCCGACGACCGATGGCGTGGTCCGACCGCCCTCCGCGTTGGTGATGACCTGGGGTTCGCCGCCTTCCATGACGGCCACGACCGAGTTCGTCGTGCCCAGGTCGATGCCGATGATCTTGCCCATGGGTCGTTCAGTGCTCCTTCGGGTTGTTCGCCACTCGGACGAGGCTCGGCCGGATGATCCGGTCGTGCAGGCGGTATCCGCGCTGCAGCTCGCCGATCACTTCGTTGTCGGGATGATCCGTGGTGTCCTCGTGCACCACCGCTTCGTGTACGTTCGGGTCGAAGGCCTGGCCGACCGACTCGATGGGCGTGACGCCCTCGGACTCGAGGACGCTGCGCAGCTTTCGCTCGGTGAGCCGGACGCCCTCGACCCACGGATCGTGCGCGTCGGCGGGAACGTTCTCGAGCGCCCGGTCGAAGTCGTCGAGCACGCCCAGCAGCTTGCCGATCAGCAGCGTGTTGCTGAACTGGGTCAGCGTGGCGCGTTCCTCATCGGTCCGTCGCTTGTAGTTCGCGAAGTCAGCCGCCGATCGGTGCCAGTTGTTGCGATGCTCGGCGTCGCTGCTGCGCGCCTCGCGCAGCTCGCCCTCGAGCTGTTGGATCCGTTCCGCAAGCTCGACGCGCGTCGGCGTCTGGATGGCATCCGCCCGCTCCTGGCCGCGGGTCTTCGTCGCGCGGCTTCGCGGGCCACCATTCGTTGGATGGTCGGTCATTGGGTTTCGCCGTAGTGACTGTTGATGAGCTCGTTCATGAGGGTCGAGAGGTATCGCACCGTCGGGATCGCCCGCGGGTAGCGCATGCGCGTCGGGCCAAGCACGCCGAGCAGGCCGAGAGCGCGGTCCGGCGTGCCGTAGGGAGCGAAGATGAGGCTGACCTCGTGCATCGCGTCATTCGTGTTCTCGCGACCGATGATCACGTGCACGCCGCCGCTTCGCGTCAGGACCGGCACGAGCTGCTCGAGGAAGTCGGAGCGCTGCAGGATCTCGAGGATCGGCCGCAGCTTTGAGCCCTCCGTGAACTCCGGCTGCTCGAGAACGTTGACGATGCCGTCGGTGAAAACGTCCTCGACGACGACCGAGTCGGCGTCCTCGAGAAGCGAAACGACGATGGCCGCGACCCGCCCGGCGAGCGCAGGCAGTCGGTCGGCCCGGCGCCGGACCTGCGGCGCGGAGAGGCCGGCCAGCTCCGTGTTCATGACCCCAGCCGTCGCGTCCAGCTCGACCTGGTCGAGGGCGTTGTCGGGAAGCTCGCGCTGGAGCGCGGGGAGGTCGAGCCGGCGCTGAACGACGTTGCCGTCGCCGAGCACCAGGACCAGGAGCCGGGTGCCGTCGGCAAGCGCCACCAGCTGCACGTGCCCGAAGCGGGCGCGGCGCGAGCGGGCGGGGGTGACGACCGCCGCCGACCGGGTGCTCCCGGCCAGGATGCTCGCCGCCAGGCGCAGCCACTCGTTGCTCGTCAGCTGCACCTGGCTGAACTGGTGGCGGATCATGAGCCGATCCATTTCGTCGAGCTCCGCCTCGCGCATGAGTGACTCGACGTACAGGCGGTAGCCGAGGTCGGAAGGGACGCGGCCGGCGCTCGTGTGGGGATGCGAGAGAAGGCCACGTGCCTCGAGCTCCGCCATGGAGCTCCGCACGGTGGCCGGCGAGACCCCGAGCGCATAGCGCGCGAGCAGCGCTTTCGAGCCGATCGGCACCGCCGTCAGCACGTAGTCCTCGACGACTGCGCGCAGCACGGTACGCTGCCGATCCGTCAGCTCGATGGCCGGCCGGATCGGCGTCTGCCCGCGATCGCGGGCGTCCTGACGATCACCCGTCATGCCGACCTCCGGTGCGTGATTGGCACTCTCGGGTTGAGAGTGCCAATGTACGTGATTGCGGCATGGTACCGCCGTGATCCGGCCGCTGTCAACGCGTGCCACCGGCCGGCTCGGGCAGGAGTGAGAGCAGCGCCTCGGACGCATGGAGCCGGCCCACTGACGTGAGGCGAAGGCGGTCCGCGTCCCAGGCGAGGAGCCGTCGCGCACGCAGATCATCGAGCTGGGCGGCAAAGCGCTCGACGGGATCGCCTCCGAATTCGGCTGCGAATGCCTCGCGGTCGAGCCCGTCGACCCGGCGCAGGCCGAGAGCGATCGCCTCGAAGACCCGCGTTGGCTCGTCGAGGTGCTCGAGGCCCGCGATCGGGCGCTCCCCGGCTTCGACCACGCGGAGGTAGCGATCGAGCTCGCGGACGTTCCACGAGCGCTCGCCGGCGCCGTCGTAGGAGTGCGCCCCTGCGCCGATGCCGGTGTACGGGCGGCGGGCCCAGTAGGCTGAGTTGTGCCGGCTCTCCCGCCCTGCCTGCGCCCAGGAGCTCAGTTCGTAGTGGCCGTAGCCGGCGCCACCAAGGATCTCCGCCGCGAGCGTGTATTGCTCGCTTGCCAGCCCGTCGTCCTGGCGCCCGACCATCCGGTGCCGCCAGCGCAGCGCGCCCGGGCGCGGCGGAGCCGCCCACTCGTCGGGCACCAACGCCAGCTGCAGCGCATAGCAGCTCACATGGTCGGGCCCGAGCGCCAGCGCGCGAAGCAGTCCGTCGCGCCAATCGTCGATCGACTGCCCGGGAATGCCGTAGATCAGGTCCACGCTGATGTTGTCGAAGCCTGCAGCGCGCGCCGCGCCGAACGCCGTTCGAGCCTCACGCGCCGTATGCCCGCGTGCCAGTTCCTCGAGCTCCTGATTACGCAGCGACTGGACGCCGAGGCTGATCCGCGTCACCCCCGCGGCCCGGAACCCCGGCCAGTCGGGGGTCTCGCGCTCGCTCGGGTTCGCCTCGATGGTGATCTCCTCGAGGGCTTGGCGCTCCCAACGCCCTCGGGCAGCCTCCACGATCCGGCCGACCTGCTCGCCGGTCAGCAGCGATGGAGTGCCGCCGCCGAAGTAGATCGTGTGCAGCTCACCCGGCGCCGGGCGCGTGGCCACCTCGCGCAGGAGCGCATCGACGTAGCGCGGGATCTGCCCTGCCTTGCCGCCGACCGTGACGAAGTCGCAGTACGCGCACACCAGCCGGCAGAACGGCACGTGGACGTACAGGTGATGAGGTGCCTCGCTCACCATGGCATTGTGATCGGCGCCGTGGCGTTCGGCATCGGGGAATCACGTGGACCTGCGGCTGGAACATCGGCTCCGCCCAAGGGGGCACTCCTGCAGGCAATTCGTAGCCGCCGTCGTTACGAATTGGGCGCCAGGCGACCCCTAGATCGGTCGCTGACGCAGCCGGCCGCCGGCGAATGCGAAGAGCGCCATGGTGACCGCGAAGTGGCCGACGATGGCCGGGATGATCGAGCCGGTCTCGACCGTGGCCACGCCGGCCGCCCACCCGAGGATCACCGAGCCAGCCAGGAAGTACCAGTCTCGCTCACGCCACAGGCGCCGGTGCACGAGCCCGTAGACGAGCGCCTGGAGCGCGATCGCCCAGCCCGGAGGCACGCCGGCGAAGAGGAGCATGCCGAGCACGATCGAACGGAACTGGAGCTCCTCGCTGATGGCGTTGGCAGCCGCGCCCAGCACGCGGGTCGGAAGCAGCTCGATCGGGAGCGGCAGGATGCTTCCATAGCGAAGGAAGGCGAGGGCCACCCCATTGAGGAGGGCGATGGCCGTGAACAGGACCATCACCACGAGCATGTTGTCGGGGTTGCCGCCGGTCAGGAAAAGCTGCGCGCGGCCGGACGGCAGGATGACGGCAATCCCGATCGCAAAGCCGATGACCAGGATGTAATAGCTGACCGGCCCCATCCACGGCGTGCGATACCTGAAGTAATCGGAACGCGTGATGCGGTCGGAGTCGAAGCGGAGCAGGACCAGGAACAGGGTCAGACCCAGGGCGATCGCCAGACGCAGCGAGTCGAAGAAGGTCATCCGGCGCTCTCGTTCATGCGCAGCACGGCGAGGAAGGCCTCCTGCGGAATCTCCACCGAGCCGATCCGCTTCATGCGCTGCTTTCCTTCCTTCTGCTTCTCGAGCAGCTTGCGCTTGCGGGTGATGTCGCCGCCGTAGCACTTGGCCAGGACGTTCTTGCGCATCGCCCGGATCGTCTCGCGGCTGATGATATGCGAGCCGATGGCGGCCTGGACCGGCACTTCGAACATCTGCCGAGGGATCAGCTCGGTGAGCTTCTCGACCAGCGACTTCCCGGACCGATACGCGTTCGACCGATGCACGATCAGGCTCAGCGCGTCGACCGCCTCGCCGCTGACCAGCACGTCGAGCTTGACCAGGTCGCCGGGTCGATAGCCGATGTAGGTGTAGTCGAGGCTCGCGTAGCCGGATGATCGGCTCTTCAGCTGGTCGTAGAAGTCGATGATCAGCTCGCCCAGTGGCATTTCGAAGTGGAGGTTGACCCGCTGCGGATCCAGGTACTCCATGTTCTGAAACTCGCCTCGACGGCTGGTCGCCAGCTCCATCAGGGGCCCGATGTAGTCGGTGGGCGTGATGACCTGCGTCGAGACCCATGGCTCGCTGATTCGGTCGATCTCGCCTGGTCCCGGCATCTGGGCGGGGTTGTCGACCACCAGTTCGTCCGCCGCGTGGTCCAGCTTGACGCGGTACTCGACGCTCGGTGCGGAGGCGATCAGGTCGAGATCGAATTCGCGTTCCAGCCGCTCCTGCACGATCTCCATGTGCAGGAGACCGAGGAATCCACACCGAAAGCCAAAGCCCAGCGCGGCCGAGGACTCGGGCTCGTAGACGAACCCCGCGTCGTTGAGGTGGAGCTTGTCGAGGGCGTCACGCAGCTCGGGGTAGTCATCGCCGCGGAGGGGGTAGATGCCGGCGAAGACGAGTGGCAGCGGCTCCTTGTACCCTGGCAGTGGCGCGTCGGCTGGCCGAGCGGCAATGGTCAGCGTATCGCCCACCTGTGCCTCGCGGATGCTCTTGAGCCCGGTAGCCACGTAGCCGACCTCGCCGGCCACGAGCCGCTTCGTCGGAACCGGCTGCGGCCGGAAGTAGCCGAGCTCCAGGATCTCGGACTCGGCGCCAGTCGCCATGAACCGGATCCGATCGTGATCATGGAGCGTCCCGGCAGCGAGGCGCACGTAGGCGACAACCCCCTTGTACTGGTCGTAGTGGCTGTCGAACACGAGGGCGGCCAGCGGTGCGGCCGCGTCATGCGCCGGTGACGGAACGCGTGCGACGATGGCCTCCAGGATCTCGCGAACACCGGTGCCCTCCTTGGCACTGGCCAGGATCACCTCCTCTCGTGGGATGGCCAGCGTCTCCTCCAGCTCGTTGAGCACCATGTCGGGATCGGCCGAGGGAAGATCGATCTTGTTGATGACGGGGATGATGACCAGGTTCTGCGCCATGGCCAGGTGAACGTTGGCGAGCGTCTGGGCCTCGATGCCCTGCGTCGCATCGACCACCAGGATCGCGCCTTCGCAGGCCTGGAGGGATCGGCTCACCTCGTAGGTGAAGTCGACGTGGCCCGGCGTGTCGATCAGGTTGAGCGCATAGGTGTGGCCGTCGGCGGCATCGAAATGGACGCGCACGGCGCGGGCCTTGATGGTGATCCCCTTCTCGCGCTCGAGGTCCATCGAGTCGAGCACCTGGGACTGCATCAACCGCTTGTCGATGGTGTGGGTCACCTCCAGCAGCCGGTCGGCCAGGGTCGATTTCCCGTGGTCGATGTGCGCGACGATGCTGAAGTTGCGGATGCGCTCCGGGGGGATCACGGGGCGGAAGTCTAGCCGAGACCGGCCTTCCGCACCGGGCCGTGCCTAGGCGGCGGCCGCCGTCTCGCCCTCGTCCTCGTCATCGGGCGGCGGGTCGGGTTCCGCGGCGGGTGCGGGACCGACCAGCGTGATGCCGTTCACCGTGCGGTAGGAGCTGAAGTACGCGTTGCGGTGGATCTCGTTGCCGTCCGCGTCGTAGACGAACCGCGTGCGCGACACGTCGTGCCCGTTGTGCGGGTACTCGACGCGCTCGGCCGTGCCCGGTGCCATGCTGGGGCTGACCTGGGTCGTCTCGATCGCAACCCTGTGGTTGCTGGTCATCGGGTCGGTGATGACGACCGAGCGGCCGGTCGGAATACTCCAGAGCTGGAAGGTGACGGAACCGTTGCCACCGAATCCGCGGATGACGATCGGGTGCTCGGTGTCGTTTCGGAACGTCATGTCCTGCGTGTAGTTCTCGTCCATGTAGACGGTGGCGTCCAGCCCATCGGGGTAGCGGTCGATGTAGTAGTAGTGATTGGCACGATCGCCCATCTCGAGGCCGGCACGCAGGGCGGCGTTGAAGATCGTGGTCGAGGTCGAGCAGATGCCACCGCCGATGGCACCGCCGGCCACGCTGCGACCACCGATGATCACGCCGCCGTAGTGGTAGCCACGCTCGACCGTCACCGGACCGATGCTGCCCCAGAAGCTGAACGTCTCGCCGGCCAGCAGGTTGCGGCCGTCGATGTCGCGAGCCCCGATGTTGATGTTGTTGCCGAAGCCGTTGCCGTCGCCCGGGACGTAGTACGTCGTCCACGACGAGATCATCCGCATCTGCGGAAGGGCTGTTTCGGCCTCGGCGGTCGTCAGCGCCGGCTCGGTGACGTTCACCGCCAGGGCGAGCGACGGGACGTCCGCTCCGCCACCGCGCTCTTCGAGTGCGGCGAGCAGGGCCTGCTGCGTCTCCTCGACGTCGAGCGCCCGTCCGTCCTGCGCTGCGACGACGCCGCCAAGGCCGCCGCCGGCAGCCACGCCGATGCGCGCGCTGACCGCATCCCGGTCAACCGACTCGACCAGGCCCTCGACGGCCGCGGTCACGGAGGCCTCGTCGACATGCAGCGCGAGCGCGTCACCGGAGCCTGGTCCGAAGCTCAGCCACGAAGCGATGGCGTCGGACGGGAGCGATAGGGACTCCTCGTCCTCGCCTGCTCCGGGAATCTCGAGGGCGAGGACCTCGACGGTCGATCTCGCCGCCCGGGCGACCTCATCGGCCGCATCGCTGGACACCGCTGGTGCAACGACCGTGGTTGCCAGCTCCAGGCTGACGTCAGCGGGATCAGCCGTATCGACTGCCGCGGCGATCCTGTCCCGGACCGCCTCGGTGTCCAGGCTCAACCCCTCCTTCGAGGGCGTCACCGTGAAGGTGGACCCGTCGACGACGATGGATGCGTCCACGGCGGCGACGCTGAATTGCTCTGCGATCCGGGAGGAGATGCGGTCGAGGGCGTCGGCGTCGTAGGCATGCACCATGACCGGCAGAGCGGCAGGGTGCACGAGGTTCCGCACGCGGGTGAGCCCGTCGCCCAGCACATTCCCCTGGCGGCCGATGCCGTAGGCGGCATCGATCATTGCCTGTGTCTCGTATCGGCGGCCGAGCTCGGCGAAGTCCACGGTCGTCTGCTCGTCACCGACGACGAGGACGGCCTCGCCAGTCGACAGCGATGGCAGCTCGGCAGCGAGGCGTTCCGCGGCGGCCTCCGGATTCATGCCGCTCAGCTCGACACCGGCGACGGAGACGCCGGGGAGGATCGTGCGAGCGGCTGCGAGGCCAATCCCGGCCGAAAGACCGATCATGATGACCAGCCCCGCGAGGAACGTGGCGACGAAGCCGATCAGCGTGGCGCGGCGGGCCGGCGGTGTGGCTACCGGGCGCATGAGCCGGCCGGGAAGGGTCATGGTTGTCATGGCGTCGTCGAAGGAGACGCATGAGCGGTGGCGATCGTTTCACCATCACCACGCTCATCCGGCGGGCAACCCGGACGTCTCCCCTTCACAATTCTCCTCGTGTCCAACACTCGGCGAGCGGGGCTCGGCGCGCCGGCATTGGTGGCGGATTGTCGTTGTTTCGCGACCGATTGTCGAGTAGCCCTTCTGGCCGCGGAGCGACCCCGCTGCTATACTGCCACCTCCATCGCGCTCCGACGAGCGCTTCTCCGTGTGTGCAACACAGACTCGAGTTGAGGATTCAACGTGGCAAGAACGGCCCGAACCTGGAAGGGCGCGCGCACGCCCTCCGCCCTCAAGCGCGTGCGCCAGTCACTCCGCCGCCGCGCCGTGAACCGTCGAACGCAGAGTGAGGCAAAGACGCTCGTCCAGCAGGCGTCCGAGATTGCGCTGGGACGATCCACCGGGGATGGCCCGGAGGCTGTCACCGCCGCCATCAAGGCGCTCGACAAGGCTGCCGAAAAGGGCATCATTCATCCGAACAATGCCGCGCGCCGCAAGAGCCGCCTGATGTCCAAGGCCAACGCAGCGCATCTGCTGGACGGCGCCGAGGCCACCACCGCGACCGCCGCCAAGAAGCGCACGACGGCCAGCAAGACTGCCCAGCGGAAGAAGGTCGCCGCCTCGAAGGCATCCAAGGCCGCCGCGGGCAAGGCCACCGATCGTCCACGAACGGCGGCCGGCAAGGCAAAGGTCGCAGTCACCCGCGCCAGCCGGGAGTCGGCCGCCGCTCGACGTCGCGCCAAGAGCAGCGACGAGCCCGAGACCGAGAGCTAGTCTCCGGCGGCACCCCATCTCGACACGACCCCGGTTCTGGCAGACCGGGGTCGTCGCGATCTGTCGAGCCATCCACTCCGTCGTCGCCATCTCCCGAGCCCATCCACTCCGTCGTCGCGATCTGTCGAGGCCACCGCGCCGGAGCCTGATCTGCGGCGCGACTCTCGCGGTCTGTGCAGGACCCATGCGCCTGAGCCGCGCCGCCCGGCACCGCTCAGGCTCAGCCGGCGGTCATGCATTGCGGGAATCGCGCCCGCCAGGGGGCTCCGGCGCTGTCGTGGCGATGGATCGCGATCCGCCCGCGACGATGCACTCGTCAGGCGCGATTGGCGGCGAAGGCTCGCGAGCC
>JBQTHZ010000078.1:0-7340 GCA_052388515.1 Chloroflexota bacterium
GAACATCGTCACCGTCGGCGTGCTGCTCGAGGCCCTCGCCCAATGGGGCCGCATGCCGCGTCTCGTGCACCTTGGATCAGCCGCGGAGTACGCGGCATCCCCCCGAGACCCGACCACTCGGGAGGACGATCCACTCGAGCCGCAAACTGCGTATGGGATCACGAAGGTGGCCGCAAGCCGACTGGTCCAACTTGCCATCGGCGCAGGCGAGATCGACGGCGTCGTGGCACGCGTCTTCAACCCGCTGGGACCCGGGATGCCGGAGTCATCGATGCCGGGACGCGCTGCACACGTCATCGGCAGAGCCGCGGCGAATGGGCTGGCCACCGTCACCATGGGCCCGCTCGATTCTTACAGGGACTTCGTAGACACGCGCGACATCGCTGCCGGACTCTTGCTGCTGGCGCGCACCGACCACTTGGACCATCGCACGTTCAACGTCGCGACTGGCGTGGCACGGCAGGCACGCGACGTCGTTCGCCAGATTGCCGAGGCGGCGGGATTTGGTGGCGAGGTCGTGGAATCCGCCCCTCCTTCACCGCGGTCTGACGTCGTCGCGTGGCAACGGGCCGACGTCTCTCGCCTGACTGCCCTCGGATGGCGCGCGAAGCACGACGTGAGCTCATCGATCGCGGCCCTGGTGGCGAGCGTCACGTCGGGCCAAGCGTCTGGACCTGGTGATGAGAGCCGACCACATTAGCGACGGGGCGTCAGCCAGCAACGCGGTGCCCTCCCCGTTGCGCCGCGGCCTTGGGGCGCGCTTGGCCGGAGAGTCGGCCGTCTATGGGCTGGGCGGCATGGCGAACCAGGCGGTTGCCGTCATGCTCGTTCCGATCTATGCCCGCCAGCTCGGTGACGTCGGGGTCGGGATCATGGGTGTCCTCAACTCGACGATCTCGCTCGCACTGATGCTGGCGGGTCTCGCCTTGCCCCAGGCGTTCTTTCGATGGTATCTGCGGGAGTCAGAGAGCCTTTCCGAACGGTCGCACATCCTGGGGACGACGCTGGCCATCCGAATCGCCGCATCGTTGCTCGGGTTCGCGCTGGTGCTCGCCGCGGCGGTCCCACTCACCGCCGCTCTCTACGGCGGCGAATACCTTGTCGTCTTTGCGCTCGCTGCGCCAATTGTGCTCTTCGACTCGCTGAATACGATTCCCCTGTCGTTCCTGCGAGCGGAGCGTCGCCCGCGGCAGTACGTGATGATCAGCCTGTCACGGGCGGTTGTCGGGACCGTACTCATCGTCGCGCTGGTGCTGGTGTTGCAGTTCGGGCTGATCGGCGTCGTCATCGGATCGGCTGTTGCCGCCGCCCTGAGTGCGACGATCGGCGTCGCCGTCCTGGTCCAATCCGGCTTGGCACGGCCGCGGATTGACATCCCGCTGTCGCGGGAGATGCTGGCATTCACCATTCCGCTCGTGCCGGCAACCGTCGCCAGCTGGGTCCTGAACCTCTCCGATCGTCCGCTGCTCCAGGTGATCACGGGGAGCGCCGCCACCGTCGGCGTTTATTCCCTCGGCTACACGGCGGGTCTGATCACGAACGCGCTGGTGGTGCAGCCGTTCTCCCTCGCTTGGGGCGCGGCCTACTGGGAGGTCTCGCGGTCGGCCGATGCGCCCCAGTCGTTCGCCCGTGTGCTGACGTGGTTTCTCGTCTTCGCATCGGGCACGGCGCTCTTCCTGTCGGCGATTGGCACGGATGCACTCCGCTTCCTGGTCGGGCCGGAGTTTGAGCAGAGCCGATTCATCGTCCCATTCAGCGCATTCGCCTACGTCCTGTACGGTGCATACACCATTGGTGCGTCGGGACTGAGCATCGTCGGCCGCACTCGCATCGTTGCGGCGACGCTCGGTATCGCGGCCCTCGCGAGCCTGATCTTGAACCTCCTCCTGATCCCGGTTCTCGGGATGTTCGGTGCCGCGATTTCGACGGTGGCTGGGTACGGAATCCTGGCCGTCCTCAGCGGAGCGCTCGGCCAGCGCCACTACCCCGTTCCGTGGCAGCTCGGTCGCGCCGTCGCCATCGTCGTCCTCGCGGCCGGCCTGAGCGCCGCCGCTCTGCTCGGACCCGACCATGCCGCATGGCGCGTGGGCTGCATCGTCGCCTACCTGCCACTCCTCGTGGTGCTCCGCATCGTTGATCTCGCCCAGTTCGGCAGCGTCATGGCTCTCGCGCGTCGCGATTGACGCCGCGTCCGATCTCGGCGCCTCCTCCGTATACTTCTCGCCCGATGCCCACCTCACGTGCACCGATCGCGGTGCTGTTCGGCACGCGCCCGGAGGCGATCAAGCTCGCGCCCGTCGTCCTCGCGTTGCGCGACGCGGAGGTGCCGCATCTCGTCGTCACGACCGGGCAGCACACCACCATGGTGGCCGAGGTGCTCGACCTGTTCGACATCGCGGCCGATGACGACCTGGAGCTCATGAAGCCCGGCCAGTCGCTGGATGGTCTCCTGGCGCGGGCGCTCGAGCGCGTCGGCGTCATGCTCGATCAGCGCCGGCCGGCGGCCGTCGTCGTCCAGGGCGACACCACGAGCATGCTGGGCTCGGCGCTGGCGGCCTTCCATCACCGCATCCCGGTGGGCCACGTGGAGGCAGGCCTGCGCTCGAACGACATGCGTCACCCGTTCCCCGAGGAGATGAATCGGCGCGTCGCCTCCAGGATCGCGCGGTGGCACTTCTCGCCGACCGACTCCGCCGCGCAGAACCTTCGGCGGGAGGGCATCACGAGCGACGTTCACGTGGTGGGGAACACGGTCGTCGATGCGCTGCGCGCCATCGACCTCGAGAGCGCTGTGCTCCCGCCCCCATTCGCCTCCTTCCTCGGCGCCGCACCTTATGTACTGGCAACCGCCCACCGCCGCGAGTCGTGGGACGGCGGGATCGCCGCCGTGGCTGCCGCGCTGCGCGACGTGGTCGCGGCCCGGCCGGAGCTGCGCCTTGTCTTTGCGACCCATCCCAATCCGATCGCCCGGGGCCCGGTCGACGCGATCCTCGGCAGCGAGCCGCGCGCGATGTTCGTGGATGCGCTCCCGTACCCGGTGTTCCTCGCGCTGCTGGCGCGCGCTCGGCTGGCGGTCTCGGATTCCGGCGGCGTCCAGGAGGAGGGGCCGACACTCGGTGTGCCGGTGCTCGTCACCCGCACCACCACCGAGCGCCCGGAGGGTGTCGAAGCCGGCGCCGTCCAGCTAGTCGGGACCGATGCGGATCGCGTGCGCATCACGACCCTCGGCCTCCTGGCAGACGCGGATCGGCTGGAGGCGATGTCCCGCGCCGGCGGCAACATCTACGGCGATGGAACGGCGGCCCGCCGGATCGTATCGGTGCTGGCGGGCGAGGCGTTCGGAACGTGATCCGCGACCTTGACGGTCGGCCACCGCTGCGCATCGCCACGGTGGGGTTCCAGGGCTTCGAGAACATCGGCGACGAGGCGATCCTCACCGGGATCGAGGCCGCGTTCGGCAGCACCGAGCTGATGGTGACGACCGTCTTCAGCGGACCGCGGCCTGAAGGAATCAGCGCCTTCCCCGCTGCCCGCCGCGTCGTCTCGTGGCGGCACCTGCCGGGGCCATCGGCGGTGCGCATCCTTCGTCGCTGCGATCTCCTCATCCTCGCGGGCGGAGGGATCTTCAACGATCACTGGACGGCGGTCATTCCGCGCTACCTGGCGTGGGTGCTCGCCGCGCGCCTGGCAGGCGCCAGGGTCGCCTGGGTCGGCGTCGGTGTCGGGCCGATCCGGAGGGGCTGGCTCCGGTGGCTGGCGCGTCTCGCCGCGCGAGCCTCGACGCTGGTTCTCGTTCGCGACCGATCCAGCGCCGAGCTCCTTGGCTCGCCGCAACGGGTGGGCGTCATCCCGGATCCGTCGCTCTTCAACCCACCCCCAGCGTCCTCCAGGCAAGGGACCGAGCTCGGCATCATCGTGCGCGCCCCCACCAGCACCGATGCCAACCGTCGGAATGAGCTCGTCGAGGCATTGGCGACCGCAGCTGCGGCCGCCGTCAACCGCGGCGTCCACCCGGTGATCCTCACCATGGCGGGCGAGGCGGATCGCGCCTTCGCGGATGCGGTGGCACATGCGCTTGGGCGCGATGACCGGGGCGACGTGCACCGCGAGCACCTGGGCCCCACGCCCGCGGCCGCGCTTCACCGCCTCGCGGGCTTCTCCGGCCTCATCGCCGTTCGTCTCCATGGACTGCTGCTCGGAGCGCTCGCCGGCGTGCCGACCGTCCCGATTGCCTACGATGACAAGGTGCGCGTTGCAGCCGATCGGTTGGGCCTCGGTGACCTGGTCGTGCCGCTCGCCGGCGTCCAGGCGGCGGACCTGCTCGATCGACTCGATGCCGCTGCCTCGGACGAACGACGGGCCGCCGTGCGAGCCCGGGTAGAGGCCCTGCGCGCGGAGGGCGACGGCCTTGCGGCGGCACTGATGGCAATCGGGAGGCGACGGTGAGCCGAGCGTCCCGCGTCGACTTCCTGCTCGCCAAGGCCTACGACCCGGACCTGCGCGTGCGCCGCACCGGCTATGCGCTCGCGGACGCCGGCTATCGGCCCCGCGTGCTCGCCTGGGATCGGAGTGGCGTCCGGCCGCAGGAGTCCGAGGATGGCCCGATCCACGTGCATCGCATTCGCGTCCGGAGCCGGCCGTCCCGCGGCTGGACGCAGATCTTCTTCCTGTTCCGGGTCGCCCGTGAGTTTCTTCGGCTCATGCGACAGGATCCGCCGCGGGTCATCCATGCCGTCGACCTGCCGATGCTGATCGTGGCGCTGGCGCTGGCGCCGATGCTTCCCGGGCCACGCCCCGCGATCGTCTATGACGCATTCGAGATCCACGCGCTCATGGGGGCGCACCGCTACTCGCGCTGGCTGGTGGCCATCATCCGAATCGCCGAGCGCTATCTGCCGCGCATGGCGGACCTGGTGATCACCCCCGGTGAGGACCGCCAGGCCTACTTCGCGGCGCGTGGCATCAGCTCCCTGGCCATCCCGAACTGGGTCGATCCCCCGCGACGGCTCGTTGCCCGCGAAGTGGCCCGCGCGTCGTTGAATCTCAACGGCCAGTTCTGCATCGTCTACGCCGGCGGTCTCATCGGCTCCCGCGACCTCGATCCGCTGATCCGCTACGCCCGGCGGCACCCGGAGGACGTGGTCCTCATCGCGGGCAGCGGCGACGCGGAAGCGTCGTTGCGCAATGCGACCGCGTCGGTCCCCAACGTGCGTCTGTTGGGCTGGGTGCCCGACACGACCGAGCTCTTCGCTGCCGCCGACGCGCTCTATTACGCGCTCAAGCCCGATCACCCGTACGCCAGCCACGCGGCGCCGAACAACCTGTACATCGCGATCGCCAACACCGTGCCGCTCGTGTTCCGCGCCCAGGGAGAGCTGTCGGCGGTGAGCGCACGGCACCGGATCGGCGAGGTGTTCGTCGACGACGCCACGCTCGAGCGCGCCATCAGCGCCTTGCGCGACCCGCGCCACAACGCAGCGGTCCGCGCCGACCTGCGGGCCCTCCAGGAGCAGTTCCGGTGGGCCGATGCGGCCGCCGCACTGGTCGGCGCCTATCCGCATCACGAGGTCGCGCATCGCCAGATCGCGCTGGTGACCCGGCTGTGGCCGACCCACGAGCGCCCCGGCGTCGGGACCTTCGTCCGCGAGCGGACCATCGGGGTCGCGGGACTCCGGATCGTCAAGCCGCGCCGCGAGGGGCTGCCTCGACCGCTCCTGTACGTCCTGCTCCTGTGGGACGCACTGCGGCGGTCGGCTCGCGTCGATGGCGTGGAGGCCCACATGATCCTGCCGACCGGCCTGGTGGGCCTGATCACGGCTCGCTTCCGTCGCGTGCCGCTTGTGGTGTACTCGCATGGCCGCGACGTGCGCAGCTACGTCGAGCAGTCACCCATCCTGCGCAGCCTGTCGCGCCTGGTCGTGCAGTCCAGCGCGGCCGTGATCACGAACTCGGACGAGACTGCCGAGCAGCTGCGGCCGATCGGGGTCGAGCCGATCGTGATCGTTCCCGGCACGGACCTGTCGCGCTTCCGGCCGACACCGCGGCCGGCCGATCGGCGCATCCTGTACATGGGCGGCCAGGTCAGCCACAAGGGGTACGAGGTCGCCCGCGAGCTGGCCGACACGCTCATCGGGCCGGGCATCCGGGAGGTCGAGTATTCGCAGGTTGCCGAGCTCATGGCCGAGCACGACATCGTGCTGGTTCCCTCGCTCACCGAGGCGTTCGGCCTGGTGGCCGTCGAGGCGATCGCCAGTGGTCGCTGGGTTGTGGCGAACGCGGTGGGCGGGCTGCTCGAGATCGTCCAGGACGGCGTGAACGGGACGCTCGTGCGGGACGGGGACTTCGCGACCGCCATCGCACAGGTTCCGGACTACGACCCGATGGTCATCTCGCGCACGGTGCAGCGCTTCAGCCTCGATCGCTGGCAGGCGGACATGGCCGAGATCTGGGCGAGGGTGCTCGACGCGCGCGAGGCGCGTCACGATGCCTGAGCAGGCGCCGCTTCACGTGGCCATGCTGGTGCGCAACCCATACACCCACGACTCGCGCGTCGAGAAGGAGGCGGCCACCCTCCGGGACGCGGGTTACCGAGTGACGGTGATGGCGGATGCCGCTCCCGCCCTGCCGGAGCGCGAGGAGAAGGACGGCATCGCGGTCCGGCGCATCGCACGGCGTGGGCCGCGGATTCCGGGTGTCTCGTTCATGCTCCACGAGTGGGGGTTGGGTCGGGCGCTGACCGCGCTGCGGCCGGACGTGCTCCACGCCCACGACTCGAACGCGCTGCTCCCGGTGGGGATCGCCGCCCGCAGCCTGCGCCGACCGTTCGTGTACGACGCACACGACCTGTGGCTGCATCGACCTCGGCGCCAGCGATCGCGGCTCTATCACACGCTCCAGAACGCGTTCTTCGCGATCATCGAGCGGCTGTTCGTGCCCCGTGCGGCGGTGACGCTCACGGTCAGCGCACCGATCGCGCGGCACCTCGAGCAGCGCTACCGGCTGGCCCGAGTCGATCTGGTTCCGAATTACCCGGAGCGTCCGGGCGTCGCCGTGCGCCGCGAGGTCCGCGAGCTGGAAGGGCTCGCGCACGTTCCACCGAGCGCGCCGATCGTGCTCTACCTCGGGGGCCTGATGGGCGGGCGCGGCATCGAGTATCTCGTGCGATCGATGGCCGGCGTGCCCGCAGCGCACCTCGTTCTGCTCGGCTCCGGCCACCAGGGCGCGGAGCTCGTGGCCGAGGCGCGGCGTACCGGTGTCGGCGAGCGAGTCCACGTCCTGTCGCCGGTCCCACCTGAGGAGGTCGTCGACTATGCGAGCTCCGCGACGATCGGCGTGTCGCC
>JBQTHZ010000079.1:0-6983 GCA_052388515.1 Chloroflexota bacterium
CCTCATCCAGCCGCAGGTAGACGCATGGGGCGATGCCCCAGATCGGTGTCCGTACCACGCCCGCAGCATCCGGACTGGGGGCCTAGCCACCGACGATGAGGGCGATTACTTTGATGGCGAGGTGAAGTCAGAATGAACGACTCATCCGATGTCCGAGAAGCCGCCGGGCTACGAGTCGTGCTAGCGGTCGACGGCTCCGAAGGGTCCGACATCGCCGTCGAGCTCGCCGCCGGACTGGATTGGCCGCCGGACAGCATCCTGCGCGTCGTCACGGCGATTGAGCCGGACCCGCAGCGGCAATCGCTGGGACCGTGGTGGACCTACATCCGCGGCACGCACATCGGCGAGGCCCTGCACGAAGAGCTCGAAGCGTTGGTATCGCGCGCCGCCACCCGATTGGAACCAACGGGCTGCGAGGTCGAGCGCGACGTCCTCATCGGTCGACCCGCGGACGCGGTCATCAGCGATGCAGATGCGTTCGGCGCAGACCTCGCGATCGTGGGCAACCGCGGCCACGGTCCCGTCCAGAGCGCGCTGCTCGGCTCGTTCTCGGCCGAGCTCGTCGATCGCGCAGCGTGCCCTGTGCTTGTCGCGCGACGTCGGAGCGTGCGGCAGGTGCTGGCGGCATACGACGGATCGCCGGCCGCTTCGCGCGCGATTCAGCTGGCCTCGGAGTGGGGACTCTTCGGCTCGCGGCCGGTCACCGTCGTGAGCGTGGCCAAGCCGCCGATCCTTTGGCACGCCGGCATCGCTCCGGCGATCTATCAGGAAGTGATCGTCGATTACGGACACACGCTGGCAAGTTTGGAGGCCGAGCACTCCGAGCTGGCCAGCCAGGCGGCGCAACGGCTGCAGTCTAGTGTCGGCGAGGTACGCGCGATGGTGCGGACGGGTGACCCGGCTGCGCAGATCCTGGCCCTGGCGGATGCCGACGAGATCGATCTGGTGATCATGGGCTCACGCGGACATACGGGCCTCAGCCGCGCCCTGCTCGGCAGCGTCGCGCGGCATGTCCTGCAGCATGCGAGCTGCTCGGTGCTCGTGGTGTCAACGCCGGAGGCAGTCTGATCCGCCGCTGGCATACCTCGCCGTCAAAGCCGCCGCCTCCTGAAGTGAAGTCGCTGGCGTACCCGCTAGACCTGTCGGTCCGGCAGATTGATCTGCGACTCGCAGGTCGATGGTTGCGGTTTGCACTTCAGTGCTCGATTCCGCCAAGATCGGCAGCCACGCCGGTGCGCACGATCAGGACGGAGCAACGCGCGTGGAACAGGACGTTGCGCGCCACGCTGCCGAGCACCATGCGCTCGAGGCCGCTTAGGCCGCGCGACCCGGTGACGATGAGGTCGGTGCCGTGCTCCCCGGCGGCCGCGAGAATCTCTCGAGCTGGATTGCCCGCTCGAAGGTGTGGCGTGGTGGGGATGCCGATGGCGGTCAGTCGCTGGGCCATCGCGTCGGCATCCGCCTGATATTGCTCTCGGAGCGCGCGTCGCTTGCTCGCGAGGCGCTCATCGCCCAAGGTGTACAGCCCGACCATGAGCTCGAAGGCGGGGCCGTCCGGAATGGATACGGCGACCGCATCAGCCCGGCTACCGCGGAAGATCTCGAACGCTTCGAGCCGCGCGGGAATGGCATTCGCATTGCCGGAGCCATCGGTCGCCACGAGGAGGCGCGAGACGCTCGATCCGCGCGCCACGAGCACCGGGCACGGCGCATCGGACGCGACCTCGGCGGCAACCGACCCGAGGAGCATCGAGTGCAGCTGCCCACGACCGCGCGAGCCGGTGACGACGAGGTCGGCACCGATCTCAGTTGCAAGATCGACGATCGCGGTGGCTGCCCGACCTTGCACGACGTGGCGCTCCACCTTCAAGCCGTGCTCGATGAGCGGCTCGGACAGAGCACGCAGCTCGTCCTGGAGTTGGTCGCGCATCGCTTCCTCGGCGTCGGCAGCCCATCCAACCGTCGAGCCGATGCCTCCGGTCCAGTCCGCGAGCACCTGGTACGCCGCGAGGAGGTGGACCGTCGCGCCAGCAGGCCACGGGAGGCCGGCGACGAGATCGCGAGCGACCAGCGACGGCGCCGAGCCGTCAAGCGCGAGTACTACCTTCATCCGAGTACCTCCCTGTCTCTGCGTCAGATCTCGCGATCGACCTTGAGCATAGACAGCGCCTCGCGGATCATCTGGTTCGCGAAACCCCACTCGTTGTCGTACCAGCTCACGACCTTGGCCAGGGTGCCGTCCACGACGCGCGTCATGCCGACATCGACCACCGACGCGCGAGGATCGCCAACGATGTCGGACGACACGATCGGGTCCTCTGAAACGCCGAGCACGCGGCGGTAACGATCTGTGGCCGCCTCCTCTCGAACCACGTCGTTGATCTCCTCCGCTGACGTCGGCCGGCTGGCGACGAACACGACGTCCGCGATCGAGCCCACCGGGATGGGAACCCGGATGGCGATCCCGTCGAAGCGGTCTCCGAGCGTAGGGAGCGCCCGCGCGGTGGCGGCAGCAGCGCCCGTCGAGCTGGGCACCATGTTGGCGCCGCCGGCGCGCCCCCGCCGGAAGTCCGCACTCGGACCGTCGACCATGCGTTGGGAGGCGGTGTACGCGTGAACCGTGGTCATGATTGCCCGCTCGATGCCGATCCTTCGGCTCATGACCTCCACGATCGGCGCGACGCTGTTCGTGGTGCAGCTGGCGCATGAGATCATGCGCTGACCGTTTGGAGCCTGGTTCGCGCCGTGGACAACGGTCGCGATCGTCTCGGTCTTGGCGGGCGCGGAGAGAATGGCGAATCGGGCGCCGGCTTCGATGTGCTTCGTGAGCTCCGGCTCCGTGCGAAACCTGCCCGTGCACTCCAGGACGAGGTCCACGCCCAGTTCGCCCCAGGGCAGCAGCGCGGGATCCGGCTCGCCGTACACCGGGACCTGATGACCGTCGATCACGAGACCGACGTCGCTCGCCGCGACGTCCCGGTCATAGCGCCCATAGACCGTGTCGTACTTGAGGAGGTAGGCGAGGTTGTCGGGCGGGATGAGGTCGTTCACCGCGACCAGCTCCAGCTCTTCGATCTCAGCAATGACCTTGAGGGCAGCACGGCCGATACGGCCGAGCCCATTGATCGCAATGTTGGGCACGGAAGCCTCCTTTGCACGCTGGCCCAGAACGATATGGTGCATCCCTGAACGCGGCGGCGAACGCACATGAATGTCGCGTGGACGGGCCGATCCACCCGCCGCCTGTAGCCGGTGAACTCCACGGTCCGTTCATGGCCCATTCAGCCGTTTTTGGACCGAAGTACGGCCTTGGACCGCAGACTGTCTCTTCGAGGCCGCTCCGCGCAGCGGGAGGCGCAGCCGAGCGTCGGCCTCGCGAAGCACGAGGTGTTGCGATGAGTGCGGACAGGAATGGTTTGGCGCGAAGCTGGGACCGGAGGCAGTGGGTGGGTGACGACGGCACCTCGTCCAGCCCTCGTCCCGGCGCGGCGGTCCCGCGCGCCCGATGGAGCCGCTGGCAGTGGGTCGGACGCAAGCCCCGCACCGGGTCGGACGAGTCAGCCACGGGGGACAGCGGTCTCTCCGGATGGGGGCACCGTCCGAATGGCCAGCGATGGGCCGAAACGAGGTCGAATACCTGAAGGCACGACCCGTCCTGAACGGGGCCTGGAGACACCGGTGGCTCGAGGGCTACCCTGGCGAAGACGCCGGCCCTTCCGCCGGCGCCTTCTCGGGGCGTCCGACGAATCGGTAGCCCAGCCCGCGCTCAGTACGGATGTAGCGCGGGTGGTCGGGGTCGTCACCCAGCTTGTCGCGCAGGCGACGGATGTAGACCCGCAGATAATCGACCTCGTCGACATACTCTCGTCCCCACACCTTGGCCAGCAGCGTCCCATGCGCCAGGACGTAGCCTGCGTTGCGCACGAGGTGGTAGAGCAGCTTGTACTCGGTTGGCGTGAGCGCCACCTGCTCGCCGTCGAGGCGCAGCTCTTGGCGGGCGAAGTCCATCTCCATCGCGCCCGAGCGGAACGACGGGGCACGCGCGGCCGGCGCCGGCATGTCGAGACGGCGCAGGACGGCCTTGACCCTGGCCAGCAGCTCGAGGTGGTTGAAGGGCTTGGTGACGTAGTCATCGGCGCCCAGCTCGAGCCCCTTGACCAGGTCGAGCGTGTCGTCGCGGGCGGTGAGCATCACCACCGGCACGTCGGAGAACGCGCGGATCTGGCGCAGCACCTCGTAGCCATCCAGATCTGGCAGGCCGATGTCGAGCAGCACGAGATCCGGCCGCTCCTGCTCGACCAGGTCGAGGCCCCGCTCGCCGCCGTCGGCGCCCAGGATCTCGACCTCGCGCCACTGCAGCGTGAATCCGAGCCGCACGGATTCGATGACGTCAGGTGCGTCGTCGATCACCAGGATCTTCACTCCTCGTAACTCCGCGGTCCGGCAGCGGGAACGATCAGGCGGAACAAGCTGCCCCGCCCGACCTCGGACTCGACCTCCACCCGACCGTCATGCGCCTGGGCAATGGCCAGCACGATCGGCAATCCGAGGCCGCTGCCGCCCGCCGACCGATCCGACGCACTGACGAAGAATCGCTCGAAGAGCAATGGCCGTTCGGACTCTGCGATGCCGTGACCGTGGTCGCTTACCTCCCAGCTCACATCGTCGCCGGTCTGGCGCACAGCCAGCCGGATCTCGCTCGCCCGCGGCGAGAACTTGTGCGCGTTCGATACCAGGTTGATGATGGCGCGCTCGATGCGCCGATGGTCGGCGAAGACCCATATCGGCTGTGTCCCCGCGTCGATGACGATGTTCTGATCCTTGGCGTCGAGGATGGGTGACAGTTCGAGCCGCACGTCGTCACCCAGCTGGCGGGCGTCGAAGCGACGCAATTGCAGGCGGGTCTCGCCGGCGCGGAAGCGGGCCAGCTCGAGAGCGCTGTCCGCCAGCCGTTGCAGCCGCTCGGCATTGCGCTCGACGGCCTGCAGCAGCTGTCGCCGTTCATCCGGCCCGGCGCGCGTTGCAGGATCCACCAGCAGCCCCGCAGCCGTACGGATGGCCGTCAGCGGCGTGCGCAGCTCATGGGCGACGGTCGAGAACAGGTCGCTACGCAGCCGCTCAAGCTCGACGAGGTGCGCTTGTAGCTCGCCACCCTCAGCGATCGCGCTGGCTGCAAGCTGATCACCAAGCAGGGTTCGGACGTAGCGTGAATTGGAAGTTCTCGCCCCGGCGACCCGGGCCAGCCCAAACTCGGCGAGCTCTTCGAGCAGCTTCGCGGCTCGCTCGACCTGGACCGCCGCCCCCTCGGCCTCGAAGCGGCGCGCGAGGTCAGCCGCCGAGCACGGTGAGTCGACGAGACCGAGTGCCACCCACGCCAGGCTTCCGGATCGTAGGGCGGGGCGGAGCTCCATAACCGAGCCAGCATACGCGGGTGCTGTCGCGCTCCAGCGGATCGGGATCACTCCTTGGTTACTTCACGCTCAGGATCAGGGCGGTTGCGTCGTGCTGCTCGTCGTCAGCTGACATCGGTTCCTGCGCCGCAGTGGCTTCTCGATTTCTGTGATGGCGCCCGACGCAGGCAGTGTTGGCCACTCCGGGCCGCGCGACGCTCTAAGGCTAGGACTGGGCGCGTGGATGACCGGGCGAATCGGCATGAACGTCGCGTGAAAGCGACCCGTTCACAGATCATTCACTTGAGTTCCGCTCGAAGTACACGCCGCACGCACATGTTCGCGTTCGAGGTCGTTTTGGGTGGCAGCCTGCCGCCCCGTCGACCCGATTGCGTGCCGCGCGCACCGGAACGGTCCGCGCGTCAGGCTACCTAGCTGGAGGTCAGGACGATGGCGATGGCGGCGAATGCGGCCGATGGCTCGGCCCGGCAACGCTGGTCAATGACCAGTGATGCGTTGAGTGCTCTTCAGGCCGACGCCGAGCGGCTCGCCGCCGATGCGGACCGCACCGGCGGCTACGTGACCGCCAACATGACCGGCGAGCCGGATGGTCCATCCCTCGTCCCCAACATCGACGGCCAGCGTTTGATTCGTCAGCTCAAGAACGTCCTCGGTGCCCTCGCCCTGGCGCGCGTCGAGAATGACGCGGGCATCGCGGTGATTGGTCGGCGCGTCACGGTCGACGGAGCCGACGGCAGCCAGGCGACGTACGCGCTCGTGATCCCGGGCGACGGCGATCCGGCCTGCGGCTGGGTGTCGGTCGACTCTCCGGTCGGTCGTGCCATCTACCTACGTAGGGTTGGCGACGAAATACGCGTCCAGGCGCCAGGCGGTATGTGGACGGCGACGGTCGTTTCAGTCGAATGACCGAAGCAGCTGCGCGTCGCCGGGAAGGTCGCGGAGCCGAGCGAAGAAGGAGGGGTCACCGATGAGCAAAGGACGTTCGGGCGGCCTTCGGGAACCACACGGGTGACGTCGGCCCTGGCAAATCGTCGCGTCGCAACCAGTGCTGCGACGAGGACAGGGAGAACGACTCAGTCAAGGCGGCGGCCGAGCCGATGATGCCACCGCCGCGCGGACGGCTGGGGCCACCTCCCCGGCGAACCGCTCGACCGCCCGCGTCCCCATGTCCGGCGGCGCGAACATGAACGTGTCGACCTCGAGCTCCAGCGCCCAGGACGTCAACGTCTCGACCCACAGGTCGACGGGACCCTCGAGCGGGCCGTCGCCGACCGGCCCGTCGGTGATGACGCCGCCGAGGTTGTAGACACGGCGGATGGACACAGGATCGCGACCGGCTCCTGTCAGCTCATGAGCTGTTCGGCCGCCTCGCCCCGACGTAGGCGACATGACTGGCGCGGCCGCCGGGGCGGCCGGGGTGGAGGAAGGCTGAAGAACCGGGTGGCAGACGTTCGGCGCCGGCGCGGTCGCGCCGGCGCGCGTCGGCGGGGGGCTCAAGCGTCGTCGATCGCCGCCGGGGCCGGCGGGGGCGGGGTGGCCCGCGCCTGCCACGGCCAGCGTCCGCTCAGCTCC
>JBQTHZ010000080.1:0-17233 GCA_052388515.1 Chloroflexota bacterium
GCACGACCTGGCATGGCATGGCCGCCATGCGGATCAGCGTCAGCAACTGGTCGACCACAGAGGCCGATGCCGATCGCACCGTCGACGCCATCCTGCGCTGCGCGCGCGCCTGACGGACACCTTCACCCGATGCGATGCGGCTCGTCCTCGATCCAGCCGTGATCGTCGTCCACCGACGTGACCGCGGGCGCCGCATCTCGTGCCACCCACGAAGCGAAGCGGGCGGGGCGGGGCGCGCTGACAAGGCGGATGTCGACCATCGCCCACGGGGCGAGGAGCGCCTCGCCATGCGCGGTCGGAGCCAGGACCAGCCAGACGACGGCGCCCGCATAGGCCGCGCCTGCCACCGCTGCGCCAACGACCAGCCATCCCATCAGCACCAGTGTCGGTAACGCGATGAGCGGGAGCTGCCCGGTCACGGCAGCCATCGCGGCCGCCAGGGTGCCGACCCCGGCCGTCAGACCGAGGACGGCGCGCACGACGGCCTCGGCGTCCTCGCCGTAGGTGGTGCCGTGATGAGCAGCCGCACGCACGCGCATGATCGATCGAGTCTACGACCCGCGGACCGGCCACCGGTGCGCTCATCCGGGATCGACGCCTGTGGTGTAATCGGGGACTCCCCACCGATGCGCATGACGGAGAAGCGATGGCGATCGAGACCGAGCGAGGCAGCATGACCGGCGACGAGATGGTCGCCCTGACGAAGCGACACACCCTGTTCGAGTGGTCCGCGCAGTCCAAGGTGGACCCGATCCCGGTTGCGGGTGCGAAGGGCGTCTACTTCTGGACGCCCGAGGGAACGCGCTTCCTCGACTTCAACTCACAGCTGATGTGCACCAACATCGGCCATGGCCATCCGACGGTGGTCGAGGCCATCAAGCGCCAGGCCGAGACGCTCGCCTACGCCAACCCGTTCATGGCGACCGAGCCCCGCGCGCGGTTGGGGCAGAAGCTGGCCGAGCTGACGCCGGGCGACATCGACACCTTCTTCTTCACGAACGGCGGCGCGGAGGCCAACGAGAACGCGATCAAGCTGGCCCGATTCGTCACCGGTCGCAACAAGATCCTGGCCCGCTACCGCAGCTACCACGGAGGCACCGCAGGGGCCATCTCCCTCACCGGCGACCCGCGGCGATGGGCGGCCGAGCCCGGCATCCCGGGCGTGGTCCGCGTCATGGACCCGTACCACGGCATCCAGCGCGGCTGGGACTCGGCCGAGGATGCACTGACCAACCTCGAGGCGACGATCCAGCTCGAAGGCCCCAACACGATCGCCGCATTCATCCTCGAGACGGTGACCGGCACGAACGGCATCCTCGTGCCACCAGACGGCTATATCCAGGGCGTTCGCGAGATCTGCGACCGCTACGGGATCCTCATGATCGCCGACGAGGTGATGGCCGGCTTCGGTCGCACCGGCAAGTGGTTTGCGATCGACCACTGGGACGTGGTGCCTGACCTCATCACCATGGCCAAGGGATTGACGAGCGCCTACGTGCAGCTCGGCGCGCTCGGCATGCGGCGCAAGTATGCCGAGCACTTCGAGAACACCGTCTTCTACGGCGGGCTCACCTACAACTCGCATCCCCTCGCCTGCGCCACGGCCCTGGCCACCATCCAGGTCTACGAGGACGAGGACCTCATCAACCGCGCGGCGCGGATGGGCGAGCGGATGAAGGTCCATCACGAGCAGTTGGCCGCGAAGCATCCGAGCGTGGGCGCCGTTCGGAGCATCGGCCTGTTCGGGATCGTCGAGCTCGTGCGCAATCGCGAGACGATGGAGCCGATGGCGCCCTTCAACGGCACCAGCGATGAGATGACGGCGCTCGGCAGGCGCTTCCGCGAGGATGGCCTCTACACGTTCGTGCGCTGGAACGCGTTCTTCACGAACCCGCCGCTGGTCATCAGCGAGGAGGAGCTGGCCGACGGGTTCGCGATCATCGATCGCGCGCTCGAGATCACCGATGCCGCGGTCGCCTGAGCGCGGCTGGCTGCGGCGCTCCGGCATCTTCGTCGCGTTCGCGGCGTTCGTCTTCGGTGCCTGGGAAGGCGTCAAGCTGGTCGGGGGAGACCCGTGGCGCGGAGATGGCTGGGCATGGCAGCCACCGCTCGAGATCTGGTTCGCCAGCGACCTGCTGCTGCCCCACACCTGGGACATCGTCGGTGCCCTGTCGGCGCCCGTCCAGCGTGGATCGGACGCGTCGCTCGCCCAGTTCCTGGTCGGGGCGGCGCTCTATACGTGGCGCGAGGCGGCGATCGGCTTCGTTGTGGGAGCGATCATCGGCATCGGCCTGGCGGCGGCATTCGTGCACTCGAAGCTGCTCGAGCGGGCATTCGTGCCATACGTGATCGCCAGCCAGACGATCCCGATCGTGGCGCTGGCGCCCATGATCGTGTTCGCCTTCGGCCCCGACGTGCTCAGCGTCGTCATCATCGCCACCTACCTCACGTTCTTCCCCGTCACCATTGCCATGATCCGCGGACTGCGGTCGCCGGATCCACGCGCGCTCGAGCTGATGCGCTCCTACGCCGCCAGCCGGCGCAGCATCTTCTGGAAGGTGCGGATGCCGGCCTCGCTGCCCTACCTGTTCACCGCGCTCAAGGTGGCCGCCACGGCGAGCATCGTGGGAGCCATCGTCGGCGAGGGGCCTGGCCAGATCCGCGACGGCCTGGGTCGCGCGATCATCAACTTCAACAACCAGTACATCAGCGGACCGGAGAAGCTGTGGGCAACCATCGTCGCCTGTGCCGTGCTCGGCATCGTGTTCTTCAGCCTCATCCGCATCGCGGAGCTGATCGCCCTGCGCGGTCGCAGCGCCATCCCGGACGCCGCGTGAGGAACCAGCGATGACCCGGTCAGACGCAACGGTCGTTCGAGTCTCGGGGCTCGACAAGCGTTTCGGCGACGGCGGCCATGGAGTCACCGCCCTGTCCGGGATCGACCTGGCCATCACGCAGGGCGAGTTCGTCAGCCTCATCGGCCCGTCCGGATGCGGAAAGAGCACGCTCCTGCGGCTCATCGGCGACCTGACCGCACCCACGACCGGCAGCGTCGAGGTCAACGGCAAGCCGGCCCATGCGGCCCGCCTGGGGCGCGAGTACGGCATGGTCTTCCAGGCTCCGGTCCTCTTCGAGTGGCGCAGCGTCGAGGAGAACGTCAAGCTGCCGCTGGAGCTGCTCGGGATGGGCCGATCCGAGCGCGACGCGCGCGCTCGGGGGATGCTCGCGCTCGTCGAGCTGAGCGACTTCGCGAAGCATCACCCGTACCAGCTCTCGGGCGGCATGCAGCAGCGCGTGGCGATCGCGCGAGCGCTGGCACTGCAGCCGGCCATCCTGCTCATGGACGAGCCGTTCGGCGCGCTCGACGAGATGACGCGTGAACGCATGAACTCCGAGGTCCTGCGCATCTGGCAACAGACCGGCACCACGATCGTCTTCGTCACGCACTCGATCCCCGAGGCGGTCTTCCTCTCCACCCGGGTGGTGGTGATGAGCGCTCGGCCCGGCCGCATCACCCGGATCGTGGACGTACCCCTCGCCCACCCGCGAAACGACGAGACCCGCGAGGATCCGGGGTACTTCCGCGTGGTCACCGAGGTCCGCGAAGCCCTGCGCGCCGGCGGCGGACTTGGCGGCGACGCTCCGGTCGGGTCCGAGGAGCGGCTGGTGGCCGAGGGCGGCATCGGGTGACCGCCGCGGCGCCGTCGGTCGGCGTTCCGGTCCCTCCGCGGCCGGGCCGCGTCCACAGGATGGGGCGCACGGTCCGCGAGTACATCCCCGCCATCGTCGTGTTCGTGGCGGGGATCGCGGCCTGGGAGCTGCTGATCCGGACGCTCGATGTCCGCGCGTTCATCCTCCCCGCTCCGTCCGCCATCGCCGGGGCGCTCGTCGACAACTGGGGAGAAGGCCGCTGGTCCCTGTTCGAGTCCGCTCGGACGACCCTGTTCGAGGCGGTCGGCGGGCTGGTCATCGGCACCGGCGCCGGCCTGGTGATCGCCTTCGCCGTGGCCCGCTGGGCCAATGCCCGCGATACGGTCCTGCCCTTCGCGGTGGCGGCCAACGCGATCCCGATCATCGCCATCGCACCGATCTTCAACGCCTGGTTCGGTGTCACGAATCCCCTCTCGAAGATGATGATCGCCGCACTGCTCGTCTTCTTCCCGGTGATGATCAACGTGACGCGCGGCCTGACACAGGTCGAACCGTCGGCGCTCGAGCTGATGCGGTCGTATGCGGCCTCGGATTGGACGATCCTGCGCAAGGTCCGCCTGCCGAACGCGCTCCCCTTCTTCCTCACGGCGCTCAAGGTCGCCACGACGCTCAGCCTGATCGGTGCGATCGTCGGTGAATACTTCGGCGGCTCATCGACCGTGATCGGTCGCGTCGTCGTGCAGTCCGCATCGGCCCTGCGATTCGACGTCACCTGGGCGGCCATCCTGCTGGCGGCGGTGACGGGAATTGCGTTCTACCTGACGATCGCCGCACTCGAGCGCGTGCTGAGTCCGTGGCACGCATCCATTCGCGCCGATGAGCCCGGCTGAAGAGTTGTGGATAAACCCCTAGCAGCGCGATGGGTCCATCCCTAGAATCCGCCAATCACCCGAAGAGCCGAAGCACCGGAAACACGAGGAGCCCGAGCGCATGAAGCGATCCCGAATCTGGTTGAGCCTGGCCACGAGCGCGATGCTCGTCCTGGCCGCCTGCGGCACCGAGACGGCGAGCAGCGCAGCACCCAGCGACGGTGGACCCGAACCCAGCGACAGCGGAGCCGCACCGACCGACGGCGGCGCCGGCGGCGAGGCCGCATCGGTCCAGCTGCAGCTGCAGTGGGCGCCACAGGCGCAGTTCGCCGGCTACTTCGCCGCCGAAGAGCAAGGTTATTACGCGGATGAGAATCTCACGGTCGAGATCCTCGACGGCGGTCCCGACGTCGTGCCACAGCAGGTCGGCTCGGCGCCGGACGGCCCCGAGTTCACGATCAGCTGGGTGCCGAAGGTCCTCGAGGCCCGCGTGGCCGGGTCCGACCTCGTCAACGTCGCGCAGGTCTTCCAGCGCTCCGGCACCCTGTCGGTGGCCTGGGCGGACTCCGGCATCAGCTCACCGGCGGACTTCGCCGGTAAGCGCGTCGGCGTCTGGGACTTCGGCAACGAGTTCGAGGTGACCGCCGCCGCCAGCGCGGAGGGCCTGGAGGAGGGCACCGACTACGACAAGGTCATCCAGCCGTTCGACATGACGCTCCTTCTGACGGATCAGATCGACGTCGCCGAGGCGATGATCTACAACGAGTACGCCCAGGTGCTCGAGGCCGAGAACCCCGACACCGGCGACCTCTACCAGCCCGAGGACCTGACCGTCATCGACTATAACGAGGTCGGGACGGCCATGCTCCAGGATGCGATCTTCGCGCGGGCCTCGTGGTTGGCGGAGGAAGGCAACGAGGACGTCACCGAGCGGTTCCTGCGTGCCAGCTTCCGTGGCTGGATCTACTGCCGCGACAATCCCGACGACTGCGTGCAGTACACGACCGATGCCGGCTCGACCCTCGGTGCCGGCCACCAGGCCTGGATGATGAACGAGATCAACCCGCTCATCTGGCCGTCGCCTGACGGCATCGGGATCCTGGACGCCGACCTGTGGCAGCAGACGGTCGACATCAGCCTGGAGTCCGGGATCATCCCCGAGGCGCCTGCCGAGGACGCGTTCCGCACCGATCTCGCGGAGGCGGCACTGGGCGCGATCGAGGAGGACACCACCGGCGAGGACTTCTCGAAGGGCTCCGTCGAGGTGACGCCCGGCGGCGAATAGGCTGACCTCGATCCACGGCAACAGACGGCCCCTCTCCGATCCGTCGGGGAGGGGCCTCGCTTCGTCCGGCAATCGTGGCGCTGATGCCAGTGCATGGTCGTCGCGATCCACGCAGGACCGATGACCCGGATGAGGCATGGGTCCTCGGAGGAGCGAGCTGGAGGTCAGCCCGGGTCGTGGTGCTCGTCGTGACGACCGGCGTGGCGGGTTCCACGACCAGGCGGATCCTCGAGCGAAGGCCTCGGATCGGCCACCCGTTCGGCGTCGTCCCGATCGCGCGTCCCCGCCGACCGCTCGTGCGCCTCTGCGGCCTGCGCACCCGGGACTCCGTCATCATCCTCGATTCCCGCGGCCGGGCCGTCCCCGACGACGGGCTCGGCTGATCCCTCGGCCCGCCGCACAAGCATCGGAAGGAGCGGGGGCACGATGAGGGTCGTGAGGATCGCCATGCCGACGACCACCGAGTAGATCTCGGACTCGATCGCGCCGGTCGACAGGCCGAGGCCGGCAACCACGATCCCGACCTCGCCTCGCGGAATCATGCCCCAACCGACGAGCGTTGCCCGTGCGCGGCCCTGGCCGAGCGCACCGACGAAGGCACCCACGAATTTCGACGCGACCGCGAGGGCGGTGATGCCCGCAAGGAGCCCCAGCGACTCGAGGTTGGCGAGGCCAGCGAGATCGACCTGGGCACCGATGAAACCGAAGAAGAACGGCGTGAAGAAGGCGGCGACCGGCGCGACCTCTGCCTCCAGTGCATGGCGCTCGCTCGATTCTCCGACGACCATGCCGGCCAGGAACGCGCCGATGATGGCCGCCAGCCCGATGACCGACGCCAGGGCAGCGAGGCCGAGCATCACGATCATGCCCGGCAGGAGCGGCGTCTCCGCGAACTCCGGATCGGTCAGGATCGACCGCCGCCGGCGCAGGATGCGCGTCCCGCCGATCACGACCGCGGCGATGAACAGGACGGCGACGACGAGCAGTGACAGGACGTTGGTGACCGCGAAGCTGCCGGCCGCCACCCCCGAGGCGACCGACAGGATCATGATCGCCAGCACATCGTCGATGACCGCCGCGCCCAGGATGACTCGCCCGCTCTGCGTATTCAGGGCGCCGAGGTCGCGGAGCACGTTCGACGTGATTCCGACGCTCGTGGCGGTCAGCGCGGCAGCGAGGAAGATGGCGAGCGACAGGTCGCCGCTTGCCAGCTCGGCGGCAGCGAATCCGCCCGCGAAGGGGAGGATCACGCCCAGGATGCCGACCGCCAGCGCCGTCCGTCCGACGCGCAGCAGATCGTGGAGGCGCGTCTCGAGCCCCACCTGGAAGAGGAGGAGGACGACCCCGATCTCGGCGAAGAGCTCCGTCTCGGCGTTCACCTCGTAGACACCGAGGACCGCCGGTCCGGCGATCACGCCACCCAGGATCTCCCCCACCACCGTCGGCTGTCCGAGGCGCCGGAAGATCTCGTTACCGATCTTGGCGGCGACGAGGATCGCGAAGAGCTGGAGCAGGACCTGGGTGATGTGATCCATGGGCAACAAGGTCTCCGTCGAACAGCGCAGGAGGCCACGCCATGCGCAGCCTCCACCTTGGCGCCGATGCTACGGGTCCGGCGCCTGACCCCGCCCGCCTCGCAATCTACGCGGGGGCGGCGCCAGTCTAGCCGATGCGGGCCGGCCGGTATGATCGGGCCATGCCGCCGACGACGCCCCGCGCCGCCGACTGCCGGTTCGTGCCATGACCGGACTCGGGCTGACCCTGCTCGTCGCCCTCGGAGCAGCGCTGGTCCTCGGCGCACTGGCGCATCGGCTCAGGCTGCCCCCGATGCTCGGCTATATCGCCGCCGGCCTCGTGGTCGGGCCGGCCACGCCGGGTTTCGTCGCGGACCGGGAAGAGGTCCTGGCCCTGGCCGACATCGGCGTGGCGCTCCTGATGTTCAGCATCGGGCTGCAGTTCAGCCTCGGCGAGCTTCGCGCCATCGGTGGCCGGATCCTGGCGGGCGTGCCGGTGCAGGTGGCGCTCACCATGGCGATCGGCAGCGGCGTCGGTCTGGTGATGGGCTGGAGGCTCATCGAGGCGCTCTTCATCGGGGGTGCGGTGGCGGTCTGCTCGACGGTGGTGCTCGTCAAGGTCGCGGGCGAGGCGACCTTGCACACGACCGCACACGGCCGGATCGCCCTGGGTGTCTCGATCGTCCAGGACCTCGTGACGGTCGTGCTGGTCGTGACGCTCACCGCGCTCGGGAGCCAGGCGGAGGAGTCGTGGCCGGCCCTCGTCGGCACCGGTGTCGTGGCGCTCGGCTTCGTGGCGCTCGTCCTCTTCGGCGGGTCGCGCGTGCTGCCACGTCTCCTCGGGTTCATCGCCGGACTGCGCTCCCGAGAGCTGTTCGTGATCGCGGTGGCGGTCATCTCGATCGGCACCGCCTTCGCTGCCAGTGCGCTCGGCGTGAGCGTGGCCCTCGGCGCATTCGTCGCCGGCCTCGCCCTCGCCGATTCGGATCTGACGGCCAGCGTGCTCGGCGAGATCGTGCCGCTCCGCGAGCTGTTCAGCACCTTCTTCTTCGTCTCGGTCGGCGTCCTGCTCGAACCGACGGCCATCCTCGCAGCCTGGCCGGTCGTCGTGGCGCTGCTCGTCGTCATCACGCTCGGCAAGGCGCTTCCGATTGCGGGGCTGGCCGTTCTGGACGGTCACCGAACCTCGACCGCAATGCGGGCCGGAGCCTTGATCGGCCAGAGCGGCGAGTTCAGCTTCGTGATCGCCTCGGCGGGATTGGCAGTAGGTGCGGTCGGCTCCGACGCGTTCTCGCTGGCGATGGGCGCGGTCGTCATCTCGATCCTCACCGCCGAGCCGCTGCTGGCCGCGGCCCGCAGCGTCGGGACCCGGTTCGATCGGACCACGCGCCGGGAGCCGTTGCCCGGTGACCAGCCGGCGGCGGGGCTGCGCCGGCACGCCGTGATCCTCGGCTACGGGCGCGTCGGCCGCTCGGTCGCGCGGGTCCTCGGCTCGCGCGGTTTCGGCTGGGTTGCGATCGATGGTGATTACTCCGTCGCCCGCGACGCGCGAAGCAGCGGTGCCGCCATCATCTATGGCGAGGCCGGCGCACCATCGGTCCTGGACCAGGCACGCATCACCGATGCGCACGCGATCATCGTCGCCATCCCCGACTCGCTCGCGACCCGGCAGGCCGTCATCTACTCCCGCGCTCGCAATCCGCGGATCGAGATCGTCGCTCGCGCCCACTCGGATGCCGAAGAGGCCGATCTGCGGCGGCTCGGCGTCGCCCGCGTCGTCGTCGCGGAGCGCGAGCTCGGCAACGAGCTCATTCGCCACGCGCTGCGCCGATTCGGCGTCAGCGATCGCGAGGTGGCCGCCCTCCTGTCCGATCGCCGCCAACGCTGAGCTCGAGGTTGCTGTCGCGATCAGTGGAGACGGCAGCGCCCGAAGGCTTCGGCGGGCGCGGTTCTCGCGATCCATGACCACTGGCTGAGCCTGAGCGGTGCCGGGCGGCGCGGCTCAGGCACATGGGTCCCGCACAGACCGCGAGAATCGCGCCGCACCACGGGCTCCGGCGCGCCGGCCTCGATAGATCGCGGCGCGAGGCCACATCTCGTGTGGGTGGTCTCGCTTGGAAGGACCGATGGAGCGGCTGCCCATCGGTCCTCACCGATCGTTGCTCGGTCGGCTACTCGCGCACGATGCGCCCCTCGCCGCCCACCGGGTAGTCGGCGGCCGCGATCACCCCTCCCAGGCCGTCGACCAGGTAGTTCGCCAGGGCTTGCTGGTACGTGACCCCAACCGTCGTGAACGGATGTGAGCCGAAGTCGTAGCAGTCGCCTCCGCGGAACGTGAAGTCGTTTGTGCTGAGGTCGACCGTCCAGCCAGCCGGCGCGACGAGGGCACCATCCACGTAGATGGGCACGCCGCCGACCGTGACGTCCTGGACACGGCTCCCTTCCGACGAGACCGCGCAGGTCGTGCTGTCGATCGCACGCGCCGGCGCAGCGGGGTCATAGGTGAACTCCAACCCGGCCCACTGGCCGAATCGACCGTTCCCGATCACAGACACGGACGTCTCCAGGATCGTCTTCAGCTCTGCCGCGCTCAGGTCCTCCATGACCGACACGAAGTTCGTGAAGGACAGGATCTGGAACGTGTTCAGCTCGCTGATCGGTCCGGCCGGAATGACGCTGTCGTTCCGGATGCCGCCGCCGTTCTGGAAGGCGACCTGGGGACTGTCGACGCCGAACTCGGCCGCCTTCCCCTGAGCCTGCCAGAGCAGCGAGTCAGCGGTAAGGTTGCCCAGGTTCGTCTCGCTGTTTCGAACTCCGGCAGTGTTGATCGTCTCGCCCGTGACGGATCCACGCAGCCCGTTGAGCGGCACCGCGGATGTCGCGAGGACGTTGGCCGCCAGCTCGGCCAGGAAGGCCTGGACCGGTTCGACGACCTGGGCCGTCGCCTGGGGATCGGCGGCAACACCATCGGCATACCCCTCGCCCACGACGCGCACCGGCCCGGTGAGTGCCGCATCGGTGGCGATCACGTTTCCTGCGCTGTTGAAGCCGACCACCAGCCGGCCGGCGTACTTGTAGTTGCCGGCGGTCGTGACAACCGGGATCTGCGCACCGTCGTCACCCGTCGCGGTCAACGGATAGGGACCGGCGGGTGCAGTGGCCGCATCTCCCGGCGACTTCAGATCGTCGGCGTTGATGAGCAGCTCATCTCCACCCCCGGCGATCATGACGTCGATGCCGCTGAGCTCGGTGGCAAGCTCCAGGTCCTCGCCGACATCCTGGAGGTGGCTGATGAGAATGATCTTGGTGACGCCCTCGGCCGTGAGCTGATCGACTTCAGCCTGGACCGCCGGCGCAACCTCGTTGACGATCACGTTTCGGGGACTCGAGATATTCGGCAGCTGCGGCGTGGTGGCACCCACGATGCCGATGCGCTCGCCGCGCTCCTTGATCACGTAGCTCGGCACGATTCGCCCGGTGGCCGCGAGAGCCGCGAGCGACGGCTCGCCGCTGACGTCCAGGTTGGCGCTGACGAACGGGATGCCCGCGTCGACGCCGCTGATGTAGTCGGCAAGCACCTCGGGACCGAAGTCGAACTCGTGGTTGCCGATCGCCATGGCGTCGTAGCCGATGAGGTTCGCGGCGATCGAGTCGTAGAAGGGAACGCCCTTGTCGAGGCTCGCGGCGAACTCCGCGCCCGCGAGGAAGTTGTCGCCGGACGACAGGGTGACCACGCCTCGCTTGGCGCCCGGGGTCGGTGGCGGGCCGGAAACGGCATCGGTGCGCAGCTCGTTCAGGAGCTGCACGAACCGGGCGATGCCCGCGTAGGCGGTGGTCGGATCGTTCGCGACAGCGAGCTGCTCGAGCAGCTTCGACTCTCCGTCGTTGTTATGCAGAATCGTCAGCCAATAATCCACCTCTGAGGCTGGCCGGCTGGCCGTGACCGGCGCCGCGGCGACGAGAACAGCGGCGAGCAGGATGAGGAGCGACAGCACGAGCGCCGTCGGTCTTCGCATCGGCTGGAACGTAGCGACCGACATCTGGTTCGAAAACCTCCGAGCAAGTCAATGGGACGCGGTGAGCGTCGGTTCGAGCGGGTCGGATGGCGTCACGTCATGACCACGATCCCGCTGGGCACGGACGCAAGGCTACTCCGCCGGTGTCATCGCCGCGTCAAATCGCGACATTACGCCGGCCACGCTTCGCCGATGCGCTCCACCAGCTCGTCGAGCGTGTCGACGGTGAGTGCCGGCCGAAAGCCGGGCGGCAGGCGCTGAATCACTCCCCACGGCCCGCGACGGATCCAGATCGACCGCATGCCGGCGTCCGCGGCCGGCAGCACGTCGTTGTCGACCCGATCACCGACGTACGCGACCGAGGCGGGATCGGGCGAGCCCATCAGCTCGAGCGCGCGGTCGTAGAAGGCGCGGTCCGGCTTCGCCACGCCGAGGCCATCGCTCATGGCCATCACCTCGACATCGATACCGATGGCGCGCAGCTGCTCTTCACGAACCTCCGGCTGGTTGGCGACGATCGCCAGCCCGTAGCCGGCGTCATGGAGTCGCTCGACGGCGCGGACCGCATCGGGATAGAGATCGCCGGTTGTGAACCCGCCGTAGGCACCCTCGACGGAGGAGAGGCGGAGCTGCCAATCATCGGCGCCGAAGATCGGAAAGACGTCACGATGCTCTCCCCCGCGCTCGATGACGGCGCCGAGCGCGGCGAGGAACGTCAGGAGCGGGACGCCGAGCTCATCGGCCCAGAGGGACCACACCCGCGTCTCGTCGATCAGCGTTTCGCCGACGTCGAGGCAGACCCAGCGTGATGTCATGGCGCAAGCCTACCGGAGCGGCGCGGCGTGCTCTGTCGTGGTCGGGGTAGGCTTGCGGCGATGGGCGGTACGTTGCGCGACCTCGTTCGCATCGGTCTGGCGCTCGTCATGGCCGGCTCTGGCATCGCCCACTTCGTGGCACCGCGCCCGTACATCCAGCACCTGCCCGATGTCGTCCCGTTCCGCGGCGAGCTCGTCGCCATCACCGGCGTCATGGAGCTTGTGCTGGCGGTCGGCCTCGTTGGCCCGCGGCGCTTCCGGCGATTGAGCGGCATCGGCCTGGCGGCCTTCCTGGTGCTGGTCTTTCCTGCGAATGCCTATGCGGCCGTGAGCCAGGTCCCGATCGATGGCGTACCCACCGGCTTTCTTCGCTGGGCGCGCCTTCCATTCCAGCTCCCGCTCATCGTTGCCGCGCTCTGGTCGACGCATCGAGGCTGAGGGCGGACGGGCACATTCGGCGTGCCCGGATCCATGCGCGGCGAACGCCCATTGCTCAAGGGAGCGCAGGTCATCGGGTACAACGTTCGCCCCAGCGAGCATTGCACCGACATCCGCGACCACGGCCCCGAATCCACGCTCGGATGGACCGCCGGGACGGCCGAACCTGCCGGCAATGCTCGCGCTGGTGATCAACGTTCTACGCGCGGATCGAGTTGTTGAACAATGCGCGCCAGCCGATCGTTGTTCGGACGCGCCGTGGACAACCGCTAGGCGGTCTTGACCCCCTGGACGAGCGCTTCGACGGAGGGCTTGGCGTCGCCGAACAGCATCGCCGTCTTCTCGTTGCTGAACAGCGGGTTCGGGATGCCGGCAAAACCGGTGCCGCGTCCGCGCTTGAGCACGATCACGTTCTGCGCCTGGTCGACGTTGAGGATCGGCATGCCGGAGATCGGCGAACCCTCTTCGCGCGCGATCGGATTGACGACGTCGTTGGCGCCGATGATGAGCGCCACGTCGGTATCGGCGAAATCGTCGTTGATCTCGTCCATCTCCTGGAGTCGGTCGTACGGCACGTTCGCCTCGGCCAGGAGCACGTTCATGTGCCCGGGCATGCGTCCGGCGACCGGGTGGATCGCGAACTGGACGTCGACGCCCTTCGCCACGAGCAGGTCCATCAGCTCGCGGACCGGGCCCTGGGCCTGGGCCACGGCCATGCCGTAGCCCGGCACGATGATCACGCGCTTGCCATAGGCCATCAGCACGGCAGCATCCTCGGCGCCGATCTCCCGCAGCGACTCCTCGCCCTCGGGGCCGCCACCGGCAGCCCCGCCCGCCGTGCCGAAGCCGGCGAACAGGACGTTGAAGAGGCTCCGGTTCATGGCCCGGCACATCAGCTGGGTGAGGATGGCACCCGAGGCGCCGACCAGGGTCCCGGCGATGAGCAGCGCGTAGTTGCCCAGCACGAACCCGGTGGCCGCAACGGCGATGCCGGTGTACGAGTTCAGGAGGGAGACGACGACGGGCATGTCGGCCCCGCCGATCGGCATGGTCAGCACCACGCCGGCCACGAGTGCCAGCACGGTGAAGACCAGGAAGAGCGGGATGCTGTTCTCGAACCCGACGATATAGACGCCGATGGCGAGCAGAGCCAGGAAGATGGCCCCGGTGATGATCTGCTGTCCAGGCAGCATGTACGGGCGCGCCGTGACGATGCCCTGGAGCTTGCCGAAGGCGACGATGGAGCCGGTGAGCGCCACCGAGCCGATGACCGCGCCGAGCAGCGTGGCGATGACGAACGGCAACGGCAGGAGCCCCGTTCCATGATCGGCGAACTCGAGAAACTCGGCGACCGCGACGACGGCGGCCGCGCCACCGCCCGCGCCATTGAAGATGGCGACCATCTGCGGCATCGCCGTCATGGCGACCCGCTTGGCACCGAGCCAGCCGGCCACCGCCCCGATGGCGCCGCCGACCACGATGATCCACCAGTTCTCGAGCATCCCCGGCGTGGTGAAGAAGGTCCATGCCACCACGAGCGCCATGCCGGCGGCGCCGAGCTGGTTCCCTCGCCGCGCCGTCGAGGGCGAGGCGAGGAACTTGAGGGCGAGGATGAACGTGACGCTGGCGACGAGCCAGACGAGGTAGGTCAGGATCGTGAGCGCGTCCATCAACCGCGCTCCCGAGTCTGCTCGCCGGGGCGCCGCTTGAACATCTCGAGCATGCGGTCGGTGACGACGAAGCCGCCAACCACGTTGATGGTGCCCAGGATCACGCCCAGCAGGGCGAGCACGATCCGGATGGGCCCTTCGCTGGTCGCGGCGACGAGCATGGCACCGACGACGATCACGCCGTGGACCGCGTTCGCGCCGCTCATCAGCGGCGTGTGGAGCATGGTCGGCACCTTCGACACAACCTCGTAACCGACGAATGCGGCCAGGACGAGAATGAAGAGTGCCGCCAGCAGGGCGAAGGGTTCGATTTCCATCGGGCTATGCGTCCTTCGGTTCGGAAGTCGCCGGTGCGGCTTCCGCATCGGTCTTGGCAGTCCTGGCAGGTGGTGTCGCGACCTCGATGCCGAGCGCCTCCGCGGTCGCCTCGTGCACGACCTTGCCGGCATGGGTGATCGTGGCGCCGCGCGTGATCTCGTCGTCGAGGTCGAGGTTGATCTCGCCGTCCTTCACCAGGTGCTTGATGAGAGTCTGAAGGTTCTTGGCATACATCTGGGTCGCGCTGCCCGGCATGGTGGCCGGCAGGTTGGTGATGCCGATGATCGTCACGCCGTGCTTGACGACCTCCTTCCCGGGCTCGGTACCCTCGACGTTGCCGCCCATCTCAGCCGCCATGTCGACGATGACGCTGCCGGGCTTCATGCTCTTCACCATCGCATCGGTGACGAGCCTGGGAGCGGGGCGACCGGGAATCAGCGCGGTGGTGATGACGAAATCGGCTTCCTTCACTCGCTCGGCGATCAGCTCCGCCTGGCGCCGTTTGTAGTCGTCGCTCATCTCCGTCGCGTAGCCACCCGCGGTCTCGGCCTTCGCCTTCTCCTCGTCCGTCATCTCGACCTCGAGGAAGGTGCCGCCCAGGCTCTGGACCTGCTCCTTGACGGCCGGCCGCACGTCGGTCGCCTCGACGACCGCGCCCAGGCGGCGCGCCGTGCCGATGGCCATCAGGCCCGCCACGCCGGCACCCATGACGATTCCCCTGGCCGGACGCACGGTCCCGGCAGCGGTCGTCAGCAGCGGCATGAACTTCGGCAGCCGTTCGGCGGCGATCAGAACGGCCTTGTAGCCACCGACGGTGGCCTGGCTGGAGAGCGTGTCCATGGACTGCGCGCGGGTGATGCGTGGAATCGCATCCATGCTGATGGCGGTCACGCCCTGCTTGGCCAGCTTCTGCGCCAGCTCGGGCTTGCTGAGGGTGCCGAGCGTGCCGATGAGGATGGCGCCCGCGGGCAGCATCTCGACCTCCTCGTCGGACGGCCGGCCGACCCGCAGGACGACGTCGGCCTGGCCGTAGAGCGCCGGCGCGTCGGGGACGATGGTCGCGCCGGCCTCGCGGTACGCCTCATCGGTGTTCGAGGAAGCCTCGCCGGCACCGGCCTGGACGAGCACCTCGGCGCCGTCGCTGACCAGCTGACCGGCGACCAGCGGCGTCAACGCGACGCGGTTCTCGCCTTCGGCGGTCTCGCGTGGGACGGCAATCTTCATCAGGGCAGTTCTCTTCGAGGGGATGCACACGGCGAACCGCCGCAGCTCATCAGGGCGCGTGGCGGTTCGGAGTTCGGAGTGTAGCAGAGCCCGCTGGAATGCTCAGGGGCGCGCTCAAAGGGGCCTCGCAGTATTAAAGGGCATCGCAGTATTAATGCCCGTCGCGATCCATCGCCACGATGGCGCCGGAGCCGGCTGGCGGGCGCGATTCTCGCAATCCGTGACCACTGGCTGAGCCTGAGCGGTGCCCGGCGGCGCGGCTCAGGCGCATCGGTCCTGCATAGACCGTGAGAATCGCGCCGCAGAACGGGCTCCAGCGCGCTCCTCCCCATCCATCGCCACGCTCGTGCCACGACCATCGTCAGGCCGCCGCCCGAGCATGCGTACGACCGGTGGAAGGTCAATGGCTTGCCTCGGTTGGAACGGGTGCTGCATGCCCTGAGCACCGGGCGGGAAGCACCCGCTCAACAGAATCAGGGGAACCACCTCATGCGACGAATTCTCCCATTCGTGCTGGCAGCCGGGCTGTCAGTGGCCGCGGTAGCACCCGCGGCTGCTGCCCCGACCAACGCCAGCGCCACTCGAGCACTGGTCGGCCTTACCGTGCAGGCGATTGTTCAGAACGTCGACCTCCTGAACAATTCACTGAATGACGTCATCGACGTCAATATCAGCGACTCGTTGAACAATCTGCTGCAGAACGCGCTGCAGAACGCGGACATCGACGTGCTCAACGACTCGTTGAACAACGTGCTCAACAATCTGGACGTTGACGTCACCGTGACCGATATCACGGTGGTTGGTGACAGCATCGTCATCACCGTGCTCGGGACAGGCGGCGTGATCGACACGATCGTCCTCGCCTGACACGCGTTGACGGATGAGGCCGCTGGATCGATCCGGCGGCCTCATCGAGCCGCGTGCCGTCGCAATTCGTCGAGTCGACAGTGCCGGAGCCGGCTGGCGGGCGCGATTCTCGCGATCCGTGACCACTGGCTGAGCCTGAGCGGTGCCGGGCGGCGCGGCTCAGGCGTATCGGTCCTGCGTGGACCGCGAGAATCGCGCCGCAGAACGGGCTCCGGCGCGCTGGCCACGGCCAATCGCGACGACGGACCCCACAGCGCCCGTTGCTCCGGCGCCACGGGACACCCCCGGACATCATCGGCTACGCTGGCGGACCGCGGACCAGCTGGTCCAGCCTGAGCAAATCTCGCGGATAGCTGCCTCTCTCGTTGTCGCTCCTCGTCGATTCCATCACGAAGCGCTTTGGTGACGTCGTCGCCCTGGACGGCGTGAGCTTCGGCGTCGAGCCCGGGCGGATCTTCGGGCTGCTCGGTGCGAACGGGGCGGGCAAGACGACGAGCATGCGGATCGTGCTCGACATCCTCCGCGCCGACAGCGGACGCGTGACATGGGAAGGCGTCGACAACACC
>JBQTHZ010000081.1:0-49608 GCA_052388515.1 Chloroflexota bacterium
GCGGCCTCAGCGAGCCGCGTGCCGTCGCGATTCGGCGAGTCGACAGTGCCGGAGCCGGCTGGCGGGCGCGATTCTCGCAATCCGTGACCACTGGCTGAGCCTGAGCGGTGCCGAGGGGCGCGGCTCAGGCGCATCGGTCCTGCATGGACCGTGAGAATCGCGCCGCAGATCAGGCTCCGGCGCGCTGGCCACGACCAATCGCGACGACGCACCTCACAGCGCCCGTTGCTCCGGCGCCACGGGACACCCCCGGACATCATCGGCTACGCTGGCGGACCGCGGACCAGCTGGTCCAGCCTGAGCAAATCTCCCGGAAAGCTGCCTCTCTCGTTGTCGCTCCTCGTCGATTCCATCAGGAAGCGCTTTGGTGACGTCGTCGCGCTCGACGGCGTGAGCTTCAGCGTGGAGCCCGGACGGATCTTCGGGCTGCTCGGTGCGAACGGGGCGGGCAAGACGACGAGCATGCGGATCGTGCTCGACATCCTCCGCGCCGACAGCGGACGCGTGACATGGGAAGGCGTCGACAACACCTCCCTGCCGCGCCGCACGTGGGGCTACCTGCCGGAGGAGCGGGGCCTCTACCCCCGCATGCGGGTCGGCGAGCAGCTTCGGTTCTTCGCGGCGCTGTACGGTGTGTCGGATGCCACTGCCGGGGTGGAGATCGACGACTGGCTCGAGCGGTTCCGCATCCCGGACTACCGTGGACGCAGGGTCGAGGAGCTCTCGAAGGGCAACCAGCAGAAGATCCAGTTCATCGCCGCCATTCTCCACGACCCCGACGTGCTGATCATGGATGAGCCGTTCAGCGGCCTCGACCCGGTCAACGTGCGGCTCCTGAAGGAAGCCTTCCTGGAGATGAAGCATCGCGGCAAGACTCTCATCTTCAGCACCCACCAGATGGAACAGGTCGAGGAGCTGTGCGAGTCCATCGCCATCGTCGACCGCGGCAACGTCGTCGTGAGCGGTGCGGTGCGTGACGTGAAGCGAGACATGGGCCGGCAGGTCGTGCGGCTCGCCACCGACGGCGATGGTCACGGCGTCGCGTGGCTGGCCCACGTCCCGGGCGTGGCGGTGCGGGCCGCGCGGCAGGACTACGTCGAGCTGCACGTCACCGCGGACCGCGATCCCGATACCATCCTGCGTGCCGCGCTCGAGCGGGGAGATCGCGTCACGCGCTTCGAGATCGCCGAGCCGAGCCTCGAGGAGATCTTCGTCGAGCACGTCGGTCATCGCGCTGTCGACGAGTCGGAAGAGCACCTCGCGAGCTCGAGCCGAGAGGACGGGTCGTGAGCGGCCTGATCCCCAACGCGCTGCACGTGGCGCGGCGGGAGTACCTCGTCCGGGTGCGGGGTCGGGCGTTCGTGATCACCACCGTGCTCCTCGCGTTGGCGATCGCCCTCGTCACGCTGGTGCCCACCATCCTGGCCGCCGTCGGCGTCGCCGATCCGCCACAGATCGCCGTCGATATCCAGGCCGAGGATCTTTCCGCGGATCCAGTCACCCAGCTCCAGCTGGCGCTGGCGGCCGCATCGGGATCCAGCGGCCCTGACGGCGCACCGGGCGCGCGCCCGCAGGTCACCCGGGCGGAGGACGGGGACGTCGCCGAACGGCGGGTCCGTGACGAAGAGCTCGACGCCCTGCTGACAATCACCCGCGCCGATGACGGCGACCTCTCATTCGAGTTCCTTGGCCCGGCAGGCCCAACGAGCCAGACGCGCCTGGTGGTCACCGCGTTCGCCACCGAGCTCGCCATCGCCGATCGGCTCGATCGCCTCGGCATCGGCCAGGCGGAAGCGGCCGCCGTACGCGAACCGCCTGCCTTCACCGCGATGCCGGTCGATCCGGACGATGCCCGTGACGCCGAGGACTTCGGCGGCGCGTTCATCCTCGCCTACGCCGTCGTGATCCTGACGTTCATGGCGATCCTGACGTACGGCAACTGGGTGGCACAGAGCGTGGCGGAGGAGAAGTCCGGGCGCGTCATGGAGCTGTTGATCACCGCGGCCACCCCTCGCCAGCTGCTGACCGGCAAGGTGCTGGGCACCGGGGCGGCCGGCCTGACGCAGTACCTGGCGATCGTCGTGGCCGCGGTCATCGGCTTCCTGGCCAACGGTCCAGTCTCGCGTGCCCTCGGAGTCGCCGGCCAGGCACCCATCTCCCTGCCCGATCTCGACGCGACCATCCTCGTGTGGTTCGGCGCCTTCTTCCTGCTCGGCTTCCTCCTCTACGCGACCCTGTACGCCGCGGCGGGCTCGATGGTGAGCCGCATCGAGGACGTGCAGCAGGCCGTCGGGCCGCTCATCTTCCTGACCATGGCGGGCTACTTCGCGGCGTTCAGCGGCCTGAACGACCCCGACGCGGGCTGGGTCGGCGTGCTATCAGTCGTGCCGTTCTTCAGCCCCTACCTGATGCCAGCCCGGATGCTGCTGACCTCGGTCGGCATCGGCGAGATCCTCCTTGCGCTCGCGCTCCTGGCCATCACGTTGGTGGCCGCGATCTGGCTCGCCTCCCGGATCTACAGCGCCGGCGTGCTCATGTACGGCCAGCGGGTCGGGCTGCGGACGATCTGGCGAGCCAGCCGCGTGGCGCGCTGATGGTTGACCGCGAGGTGCAGTCGATCGACGTGGGTCGCGCCCGGCTCGAGATCGCACGCGGCGACATCACGACTGAGCGACTCGATGCGATCGCGAACGCGGCGAACGAGGCCCTCCGCGGGGGTGGTGGTGTCGACGGCGCCATTCACCGCGCCGCCGGACCCGGTCTGCTGGAGGAGCTGCTGCGCCGATATCCCGCCGGCACACCGACCGGGTCTGCCGTCGCGACCGATGGATACGACCTCCCCGCACGGTGGGTCGTCCACGCGGTCGGCCCGATCTGGCGCGGCGGCGGCCACGGCGAGCCGGCGCTGCTCGCGAGCGCATATCGGTCCTGCCTTCGCCTGGCCGATGAGCTCGGTGCGCGGAGCATCGGCTTCCCGGCCATCAGCATGGGGATCTACGGCTATCCCCCGCCGCAGGGCGCGCGGGTCGCGGTCGAAACCGTCGTGGAGCACCTGCGAGGCGAGACGCGGGTCGAGCTCGTCCGGTTCGTCCTCTTCAGCGAGGAGACCCACGACCTGTTCGCCGATGCGTTGCGTGACCTCGAGGGCGATGTGTAGCCGGGCTGGTGCCAGATGGAGCTGGCGTGGGTAGCCCATGCTGTGGCAGACGAGGGGCAACGAGGGCGCCACCACGCGCTAGGATCAGGCCGATGGAGGGCACGTCGTCGATCGCGGCCATCACCGTCCGAGGGCTGACGAAGCACTATGGATCGGTCGAGGCCCTCACCGACCTTTCGCTCGAGGTCCGGCAGGGAGAGATCTACGGGTTCCTCGGCCCCAACGGCGCGGGCAAGTCGACGACCATTCGCACCCTCCTCGGCTTCCTGCACGCCACGCGCGGCGAGGCGAGCGTGCTCGGCATGGACGTGGCGTCCGAGTCCGTCGAGATCCGGCGACTGACCGGGTACCTGCCGGGAGGCATCGCCCTGTACGACTCGCTGACCGGGGAGCAGGTGCTCGACTACCTCGTCGACATGCAGGGCCGTGAGCCGTATCGGCGGAAGGAGCTCTGCGATCGGCTGGAGCTCCCTGCTGCGGTGCTGGCTCGCAAGGTCCGGGACTACTCGAGAGGCATGCGGCAGAAGATCGGCGTGGTTCAGGCGCTGCAGCACGACCCGGAGCTCGCCATCCTGGACGAGCCGACCGAGGGTCTCGACCCGCTCATGCAGCAGGCCTTTTACGGCATCCTTGACGATCTGCGACGCGAGGGGCGCACCGTCTTCTTCAGCTCGCACGTGCTCTCCGAGGTGGAGCGGCTGTGCGATCGGGTGGCGATCATCCGTGCCGGCCACCTGATGGCCATCCACGAAGTTGACGAGCTGCTCGCCCGTCGACGGCGGCGAGTGACCCTGCGATGGCGCGGCGCGGCGCCGGACGCGACCTCGCTGCCGGGCCTGGAGGACGTGCAGGTCGACGGCAACCGGATCATCGGTACCCTGTCGGGCGAGGTCGCCGGCTTCGTGCGTGCCATCGCCTCGCCGAACCTGGAGGACCTGACGATCGAGCCGGCCAGCCTCGAGGAGGCATTCCTCGAGTACTACGCCGCGGAGGAGACGGTGGGGTGAGCGCCAGGCTCTTCGGCCAGACCATGCGCTGGCAACGGATTCGGCTCCTGATCGTTGGGCTGGCCGGTATCGGCTGGGGCCTGCTGATCCCGGTCTTCTACAACGCCTTCAGCGACGTCATGCGCGACCTCGCCAACTCGGGCGCGTTCCCGCGCGAGCTGATGAGCTTTGGATCGGGCTCGCTCTTCACACTGCCAGGCGCGATCACGCTGGGCCTCCAGCACCCGCTGGCCATCGCCATGCTCGGCATCTTTGCCGTCGGCGCCTCCGCCACCGCCGTCGCCGGCGAGCGGGCGGGCGGCACACTCGAGGTCCTGCTCGCACGGCCGATCTCGCGCGTGACCCTCTACGTCAGCCTGCTGCTGGCGCTGCTGGTGACCGTGCTCATCGTGCTCGTCGCGATCATCGGCGGCATGGTCGGCGGATCGGCCATCCAGGGACTCACCGATGAGCTCGACCTGGGCCAGCTGCCATTGGTCGTGCTCAACGGCTTCGGCCTGTGGGCCGCCTTCACGACGTTCGGCCTGGCGGCATCGGTCACATTCGACCGCCCGGGGCCTGCCATCGGCCTCTCGCTCGCGTACCTCTTCATCAACTACTTCCTCGAGATCCTTGGATCGCTCTGGACCGATGCGGCCTGGACGCAGGCGTACTCCCTCTTCCATCACTTCGATCCTGGCGCGATCCTCTCGGGGGATGTGGCACCGCTCGACCTCGTCATCGTGGTCATTGCCGCGGTCATCCCGGTGATCTACGCGATCATCATCTTCCCGCGGCGCGACCTGGCGGCCCCGGCCTAGGTTTCGGCCTCGAGGGCGTAGGCGACCGCTTCGTCCGTTGCGAGGGCCTCGCCCGATGCCCACGCGTCTGCCAGCGCAGGGTCCGCGTGCAGCTCGAGTGGATCGAAGTTGAGGATCCCGCGATTCCACAGGTTCAGGCCGGTCCCGCTCACGCGCTCCAGCTTCGCGACCGCACCGGAGAGCGGCGGAAACTCGCTCGCCCTGTTCCGGTGAGCAGCTCTGGCATCCGACACTGAGTGTGCGTCGCCGGAGCCATCCGGCACAAGATCCAGGCGCCTCGACTAGGCTTCGCCGGTGCGCGTCATCGACTTCATCGTCCAGCGTCCGGTGCTTGCCGCCGTCCTCGGCGCGCTGACGATCGCGGGGTCAGCCGTGCTGGTGAAGCTGGCGGACGTACCACCGACCTCGGCCGCGTTCTTTCGAGGCGCCTATGCACTGCCGATCCTCGGGCTGCTGGCCTGGCACGAGCGACGGCGCTACGGTCCGCGGGCAGCGGGCCAGATGCGCCTCGCCTGGCTCGCCGGCGTCTTCTTCGCGGCGGACCTGATCCTGTGGCACCACGCCATCAACCAGGTCGGCGCGGGCTTGGCCACCGTGCTGGGCAACACGCAGGTCGTGGTGGTGCCACTCGCCGCCTGGGTCTTCCTGGGCGAGCGGCCATCGCGTCGAGTGGCCGTCTCGGTGCCGGTGGTGCTCATCGGCGTCGTGCTCATCTCGGGCGTCATCGGCGCCGGCGCGTATGGAGCCAATCCGTTGCTGGGGGTGCTGTTCGGGGTGGCCACCGGGCTCGCCTATGGTGGGTTCATCCTCGTCCAGCGTGGCGCCAACGCCGACATCCGGCGGCCGGCCGGGCCGCTGTTCGACGCGACCATGTCGACGGCGGTGGTCTGCCTGCTGGTCGGCGTTCCGCTCGGCGAGCTGGAGCTCGTCCCGACCTGGCCGTCGCACGGCTGGCTGATCCTGCTGGCGATCGGCATCCAGGTCGGCGGCTGGCTCCTGATCAGCATCAGCCTGTCGCGGCTGCCCGCCGCCATCACCTCGGTCGTACTCACCATCCAGCCCGTCGGATCGGTCCTGCTCGGCGTCTGGATCCTGTCCGAGGCACCCTCGAGCTTCCAGCTGATCGGCGTGGCATTCATCATCGCCGGCCTCCTGCTGGTCACCGTTCGGATCCGATCGTCTCGATCTCGCGAAGCCGCGTTGCAGACCGGGCCCGTCAGGAGCGATCCGCCGGCAGGATGACGCTGAAGCAGGTGCGCCCCGGTGCCGAGTCGACCTCGATGCGCCCGCCGTGCCGAGCGACCACGTTGTGCGAGATGTGAAGCCCGAGGCCCGTGCCCTCGCCCGGCGGCTTGGTCGTCGCGAACGGTTCGAACAGGCGAGTCCGGATGCTCTCCGCGATTCCCGGGCCGGTGTCGCAGATCGTGACGTGCAGACCGCCACTGGACTCGCGTGACGTGGAGATCGTCAACGTCCCCGTGCCGCTCATCGCATCGATCGCGTTGTCGATGAGATTCGTCCAGACCTGGTTCAGCTCGGAACCGTAGGCCTCGATCTCGGGCAGGTCATCGGCCAGGTCGAGGTCAACGGTGATGTCACGCAGCCGATGACGGAGAATCACGAGCGTCTGCTCCAGCCCGACTCGCAGGTCGACGCGCTGGATCGGCGCCTGGTCGAGATAGGCGTAGCCCTTGACTGCGGTCACGATCTCGCTGATGCGTTCGGCCGCCATGGCCAGCTCGCCAAGCAGCTGATGGACCGATGCGTCGGCCGCCAGCCACCCGTGCACGGACGACGGCTGCGCGCTCAACGCCGCGGCCGTCCATCCCGCGTCGACGAGCGAGCTGGCCGCATCGTGGTCGCCGATGACGGCGGCAACCTCGTCGATCCGATCGGCGCGCTCCAGCGCTGACTTCGGTGGAGGCGTGTCGGCGGGTGCTCGAGGCGGCGGGACCGGATGCGGCTGAACCTCGGTGTCTTCGACGGCAGCGGCGAGCGCCCGCACCGAGCGAATGGCCGCGGCGGCCGGGTTGTTGAGCTCGTGTGCCAGGCCAGCCGCCAGCGTGCCGAGACCGGCCAGCTTCTCCCGCTCGCGCAGCAGGGACTCGGTCGAGCGCAACCGCTGCATGACGGTGCGCAGGATGGCCAGCGACGAGGCCGGACGCTCCAGCACCCGCAGCAGGGCATCGCTCGGGACGCGCAGCACCTCTGCCGGCCCGACCGCCGTGACCGATGCGTTGCGCGGTCGACCCTCGATCACCGCCATCTCGCCGACGATGCCGCCGGGACCCACGCGCGCCAGGGGCAGCTCACCATCGCCGCTGCGCTTGGTGACCTCCAGCTCGCCGTCGACGATGACGAAGAAGGCGTCGCCATCGGTCCCTTCCTCGATCAGGCACTCGGCCGCGGCAAGCGTTCGCGGCTCGCACATGTCGATCAGCGCTCGCAGCTCGTCGTCGGGAAGGTCCGCGAACAGCTGTGTGGCGCGAAGCGCTTCGCCGGGAGTCATCAGAGCGCCGCCAGGTACTGGTGCACGAGTTGGACGGCCATGGCGCCGTCTCCGACAGCGCTCGCGATGCGCTTGATCGACAGGTGCCTCACGTCGCCCGCCACGAACACGCCGGGCAGGCTCGACTCGAGCAATGCCGGATCCCGGTCGAGGTTCCACCCATGCGCGGCCGTCACCTCGCGCCCGGTGAGCACGAAGCCGCGATCGTCTCGCGCCACCACCCCGTCCAGCCAGCTCGTCCGAGGCTGCTGCCCGACGAACACGAAGAGCGCCGACACCGGCAGCTCGATGACGCCCGAGCCGGACGCGACCGTCGCGCCCTCGAGATGGGTCGTGCCCGTGACAGACCGGATCTCCGTCCCCGTGTGCACCTCGACGGTCGGCAGCGAGCTGATCTGGTCGACGAGGTAGGCGCTCATCGCGGCACCGAGGTCGTCGCCGCGCACGACGAGGTGGACCCGGGACGCAAAGCGGGAGAGGTGGGCCACCGCCTGCCCGGCCGAATTACCGGCGCCGACAACTGCCACCTCGGCGTCGCGATACAGGATCGCCTCGGTCGTCGCCGCACCGTAGTAGACGCCGGCGCCGGCGAGGGCATCGGCTCCGGGCACGTCGAGGCGTCGGTAGCTCACGCCGGTGGCGACGACGGCGGCCTGGCAGGAGAGCTCCGAGCCATCGTCCAACACGATGGTCCGGTACGGATCGGCGCGGCGGATGGTGGCCACCTCCTGCGACGAGAGGATCTCGGCGCCGAGACGTCGCGCCTGTGCAAGGGCGCGACGGGCAAGATCGGCGCCGGTCAGCCCTGAAGGGAAGCCGAGGTAGTTCTCGATTCGGCTCGTCGTCCCTGCCTGGCCGCCCGGCGCCTCACGCTCGACGAGGAGGGTCTTGAGCCCCTCGCTGGCGCCGTACACCGCCGCCGCCAGCCCGGCTGGGCCGGCACCCACGATGACGAGGTCGTAGAACGGAAGCGCCGCGTGGGTCGAGAGCCCCACGGCCGCGGCGAGCTCGCGGTTGGCCGGATCACGCAGCACGCTGCCGTCCGGGAGCAGGACCACGGGCACGGCCGGGTCGACGCCGCCGTCGATCGACTCGGCCAGGCGGCGGCCATCCTCCGCACCCGGATCGAGCCAGGTGTAGGGCACCTGGTTGCGGGTCAGGAAGTCGCGGATGACGTGGCCGCGCGGTGCCCATCGGCCCGCCAGTAGACGCGGGCCCTCGAATAGCGGGCGGAAGGCGGCCGTCCAATCGGCGAGCAGGTCGTCGACCACCGGATAGAGGCGCTCGTCCGGCGGATCCCATGGCTTGAGGAGGTACTGGTCGAGCTGGATCTCGTTGATCGCGCGGATCGCGACGTCGGTGTCCGCGTACGCGGTGAGGAGGACGCGTTTCGCCTCCGGCTGGAGCGGCAGCGCCTCCGTCAGCAGCTCGATGCCGGTCATGTGCGGCATCCGCTGGTCGACCAGGAAGAGGGCGATCGGATCGCCACGGCGCGTCAGCTCGCGAACCACCTCCAATGCATCCTTGCCGCTGCCGGCGCCGATGACCCGGTAGTCGCCGGCGTAACGGGCGCGCAGGTCACGCTCGACGGCGCGGAGCACCGGAGCATCGTCGTCGACCGCCAGGATCGCGGGCATGGCCGCCATGCTCACGAGTGTACGGCCGGCGCGCAGGCGTTCCGCGGGGTTTTGCCCGCACAGCAACGAACGGCGGAGTTCGGCGCCAACCGGGCGCTCTCGTTGGTCGCGTGTTGCCCATGCAGCAACGCACGACCAGTGAGCGGTCCTTCCCTTGAAGCTCGTTCCTCCGACGGCAAACCATGCCGCCATCGGCACCGACCCGGTACATTCCACGCATGCTGTGGACCATCGTCGTCATCCTGCTCCTGCTGTGGTTCCTGGGATTCCTGCTCCAGGCATTCGGCGGCCTCATTCACCTGCTCCTGATCGTGGCGCTGGTGATCGTCGTCTATCGGCTCATCACCGGCCGCCGCGTCGTCTAGCTCGATGCTCCTGACCGGCACCGGGCGCCTGGCGCCTCCGGGCCTCTCGCCGTGGGCGCTGCAGATGCGTGACGGCCGGATCACGTGGATCGGCTCGCCGTCCGATGCGCCGGACGACGCCCGCGTCGACCTGGGCTCCGCGCTCGTGACGCCCGGCCTGGTGGACAGCCATACCCACCCCGTCTTCGTCGGAGACCGATCCGACGAGGCGGCGGCCCGACTGGAGGGCGCGCCCTACACCGATGGAGGCATCCAGCGCACGGTTCGCGCCACGCGGCAGGCCGACGATGCGACCCTCGAGCACCACCTCGAGGCGCGCCTGCGCGCCGCCCTGGCCGCGGGAACGACGACCGTGGAGTGCAAGTCGGGCTACGGGCTCTCGCTGGACGAAGAGCTCAGGCACCTGCGGATCATCGGTCGTGTCGCAGATCGGCTGCCGATCCGAGTCGTCCGCACGTTCCTGGGCGCCCACGCCGTGCCACCTGGAGCAGGCTCGATGGCCGAGTACGCCGCCCACGTCGCTGACGACATGGTCCCGGCCGTTGCCGGTGAAGGCCTCGCCGACTTCGTGGATGTCTTCGCCGATGCCGGCTTCTTCGACCTGGAAGCCGTCGAGCGGATCGGCCTTGCCGCGTCGCGGGCAGGGCTGGGGCTGCGGCTGCATGCAGAGCAGCTGCGGCGAACGGGTGCGGCGGAGCTCGGAGTCCAGCTGGGCGCCGCATCGGTCGACCACCTGGAGCAGCTCGACGGGGCCGGCATCCCTGCGCTTGCCGGATCGGGCACGGTTGCCACCGTGCTGCCAGCTCCAGCCATCGTCCTCCGCGGCCGATTGCCACCGGCGCGCGCCCTCCTCGATGCGGGAGCGACCGTTGCGATCGCCAGTGACGCGAACGCCGGGACCTTCGGCGGCTTCGGCGCGATGCCGATGGTCATCGGCCTCGGCGCCACGCTGCTCGGGATGACCATCACCGAGGCGCTGACCGCGGCCACGGCGGGCGGGGCGGTCGCCCTTGGGCGCAACGACCTCGGGACGCTCCGAGCAGGAGCGGCCGCCGACCTGGTTGCCTGGGACGCGGAGCACGAGGGCGCCTTCGCGCTGCGGCTCGGCGCCGTCAGGCCGCTGCGGGCATGGATCGCCGGCGAGCAGATCACCCTATGATCCGCGACATGGAACGATTCGACCTTGTCGTCATCGGCGCGGGCACCGCCGGCGAGGCGGCGACCCACTACGCGCGCGCGAAAGGCGCCTCCGTGGCCGTGATCGACCGTGCCCTGTTCGGCGGCTCATGCCCGTTCTGGGCGTGCATGCCCTCGAAGGCGCTCCTGCATGCGGCCGCCGTCCATCGTGCCGGCGGCGACTACCCGTGGACGAAGGCCTCCGACTTCCGCGATTACATGATCAACGCCACGAAGTCCGATGCGCCGGACGACTCCGGCCACGTGAAGTCGCTCGAGAGCGCCGGCGCGACCGTCATTCGTGCATCGGCGTCGCTCGCCGGGCCGGGGCGGGTCCGTGCCGATGACCGCGAACTCGAGGCCGGCGCCGTCATCCTCGCCGTCGGCTCCGTCAGCCGCGTCCCTGACCTTCCCGGCCTCGCCGAGGCCCACCCGTGGACGAATGTGCAGGGCACCTCCACCCGCGAGCTGCCGCGCTCGCTTGCCATCCTGGGCGCCGGCCCGACCGGCGTCGAGCTCGCGCAGGTCTACGCCCGCTACGGCGTGCCCGTCACGTTGATCCATCCGCGCGACCGGGTGAACGACAAGGAGCACCCGAGATCGACCGAGCTGCTCGGCACGTCGCTCGAGCGCGATGGCGTCACGCTCCGCCTCAGCGCGAGGGCGACGCGCGTGCGTGCGGGTGAGGGTCGTGACGGAGCCCATGTCGTCGAGATCGGCGACGGTGAGCCGGTCGAGGGACACGTGATCCTGCTGGCCATCGGTCGTGACTATCCGCTGGATGGGCTCGGCCTCGAGACGATCGGCGTGACGCCGAAGGACGGCAGGGTCTGGCCGGACGATCGACTGCGGATTGCCGAGAACGTCTACGCGGTCGGTGACGTCGGCGGGCCGGAGATGCACACCCACCTCGGCCACTACACCGGAGAGGCAGCCGCGCGCGCCGCCCTCGGCGACGAGGCGTATCGGCCCGTCCTTGATGCGATTCCGCGGGCGACCTACACCGACCCGGAGACGGCCTCGGTCGGCCTCCTGGTGGAGCAGGCCAGGGAGCGCGGCATCGATGCCGTGGAGTACAGCGTCGACATCGGTACATCGGCCAAGGGCTACACGGCCGAGGTCGAAGGGCACTGCACCGTCGTCGTCGACCGCGCCGAGCGCGTGCTGGTGGGCGCCTTCCTGGCTGGCCCGGCGGTGTCCGAGGTGATCCACGAGTGCGTGCTGGCCATCCGTGCGGGGATCCCTCTCGCCACCCTGGCCGATACGATCCACGCCTTCCCCACTGTCGCCCGCGTCCTGGGCACCGCCTTCATCGAGGCCGACCGCGACCTCCCGGGCTGAGGCTGCCTGAATCCTGGCCGTTCGGTACCCCAACCTGCGCCGTTTGCGCCCCGACGCAACCAACGACGAGGCAGAGGCCCGTTCGCCCTTGTCGGCGCCCACTCTCCGCCATGTTCTTGCGGCCTGGAGCAACCCCTGGCCGGTTCCGAGCGCAACCTCGTGGTTACGTGCGCCCCCGCGCAAACGGCTCGCCGACTCACCGCGCCGTCTCCGGCGGCCAGGACCTCGTTCCCGACATGCGCCGCAACCGTCACAACGTCTCAGCCCCTCGGCGCTCGTGGATTCAGCGGCGTCCAGCCAGGATGGCGAAGGCGGCGCCCGTGACGGCGCCGTAGATGAGATGGCCCATCAGGCTCATGACGTTCATCTGGGTCAGTGCCGCACCGAACTGCGGTCCCATCCCCATCATGCTCGGCATGATCAGCAGCGGCCCCAGCACCCACCACACGCTGCCGTAGGCAAGGCCGATCCCGACACCGGGCAGGACGGCGTATGCCGGACGTAACCGCAGGACGCTGATCGCGCCGCCATAGATGCCGCCGATGACGGCGCTGATCACCATGTGAATGCCGAAGCCAACGATTGCCGACTCGCTGGCGACCAGCGCGCCGACCATCGGAAGCATGGCCATCATGGCCATCAGACCTCCAAACGGCAGGCCGCCGATGAGCCCGGCGATCGCACCCGTCACGACGTCCGAGCCGAGGGATCGGGCCTGATGCCGATCTAACGTGTCTGTCATGCCACATCCTCCACGAGTGAATGGCTCGGGCGACAGATCGTGCGCTTCAGCTCCCGCCGAACGCTGTGAGTCCGCTTACACAGCAGGCTCCGCGCTCCGCGCAACGCGCCGTCGCCGTGACGCCACCCATCGCCGCTGGCACGTTCGGCCTGGCGCGTTGCATGATGGCGACGTGCTGAAGCGGTTCTTCGAGCGACGGCCCGCGCCACCGGTGGAGGTCCCCACCGGCCTGCCACTCACCGAGGACGACCTGAAGGTCGGACTGCTGCGAGAGGTCGACCTCTTTGCGGGCATGAGCATCGCGCAGCTCAAGGAGGTCAGCCGAACGCTGCCGATGCAGACGTGCCTCGTCGGCGGCCTCGTCACATCGCCGGAGGACGGAGACGAGCGACTCTTCATCGTCAAGCGCGGACGAGTGCGGCTGTATCGGCTCACGCCCGATGGCAAGCAGCTGACACTCGAGATCCTCGACAAGGGACGCATCGTGGGTCGCATGTCGTGGCTCGGCCAGGAGCTCACCGGCGTGTACGCCGAGGCGGTGGAGGATTCGCTGATCTGCAGCTTCACGCCGGATGAGCTGCGGCGACTGATCGACCGGTTCCCCGGCGTCGGCGTGAACATCATTCGCTACCTCTCCGACCGGCTCGCAAACTCGGAACGAGAGCGGGAGGTCATGGCCTTCCGCTCGGTTGAGCAGCGGCTCGCCGCGCGCCTGCTCGACCTGCTCGAGCGTTTCGGGCGCGAAGCCATCACCGGCGTGGCGATCGACGCACGGCTCACGCAGCAGGAGCTGGCGGACATGATCGGAACCTCGCGCGAGACGCTCGCCGTGACGGTGTCCTCCCTGCGTGAACGCCGAGTCATCGAGATGCAGCACCAACAGGTGGTCATCCTGGATGTCGAGCAGCTGCGGGAGCTGGCCGACCGCTGACGGGCGATCGTGTCACCTTGCTTACAGCCGATGTGCTCGTCGCCGCCCACCCTGACCCGGCATGACGACGCACACCACGCCGCGCACTCGGTGGCAGCTGCCTGACGTACCCGACCCTTCCGACGGGCCAGTTCCCTACATCGATGGTTCGACCTGGCTCACCGCGGCTCGCATCGCGTCAGCGGGCATCGGGCTCAGCGCCTCGCAGATGATCGAGAACGCGGGTCACGAGCTCGCCGCGTTCACGCGACTGACACTCGGTGGCGTGCTGAGGAGCCGCCGCATCGTCGTGATGACCGGGACGGGCAACAACGCCGGCGCTGGCATGGTCGCGGCGCGACGACTTGCCGGCTGGGGCGCTGACGTGCGTGCGATCTTCGCCAAGCCGATCCTGCGCCTGCGGCCGGCGCCGTGCGCCCAGCTCGAGGCCATGCTGGCGGCTGGAGTCGATGCGGCGGTCGCTGGTCACGACCGGTCGTATCTGGCGCTGCGGCGTGAGGTGGAGCAGGCGGACGCCGTGATCGATGCGCTGATCGGCACCAGCCTGCGCGGAGCCCCCGATGCAATGGTCCAGCCGCTGATCGAGCTGGCGGGCGTGGGCCAGGGTGCGGTCATCAGCCTGGAGATGCCGACCGGCATCGACGCCAGCAGCGGCGCTCGTCCCGGCTTCGCCGTCTCGGCCGATGCGACACTGGCACTGGCATTGCCGAAGTGGGGCATCTCCATCGGCGAAGGCGCCCACCACGCCGGCACCACCTACCTGGCCGACGTCGGCATCCCGGCCTCGGTCTTCGCAGAGCTCGGATTCGATGCCCGGGGGATTTTCGACGGCGGGCCACTGCTCCGCCTCGGTCAGGCCAGGATCTGCGGCAGGTTGACGGAGAGGTCCCAGATCCCGACGACGATGAGCACTGCGCCCAGAACGAGCTGAAGGGGACGCTCGTGGCGAACGAGCATCCTGGCCAGCTGAGCGCCGCGTGCCTGTCCCACCGCGCCCAGGAGAAACAGCGGAAGCCCGAAGCCGATGCCGAAGATCCCGAAGAACAGGATCCGACCGAGCGCGTCGCCGATGGTCAGGCTGAACGCGAAGATGCCCACCAGGAACGGGCCGCTGCATGGGATGGCGATCGGTGCAAAGACGAGCCCATAGAGGAACGCGCCGGCATGCGGACCGCGTCCACCCAGCGCCGACGCTGACGGTTGCGGCAGCCTCGCGAACGGGTTGATGCCGATCAACAGGAGGACGCCGAGCCCGACGAGCAGCGAATCGGCGATCGGCAGCACGACGCGGTTGAAATCGCCCAGCGGGACCGCAACGGTGGCAATCAGCACCCCGATCACGAGCATGCCGCTCACGACGCCAGCCCACACGATCAGCGCGGCCACGGCAGGGGGTACCGGTGCCGGGAGCGGACCGCTCGCTGGTGTCGCCGGTGCAGCGCCAGCCGTTATATAGGCCAGGAAGGCCGGGTACAGCGGCAGGATGCACGGCGTGATCGTGGCGCCGACTCCGGCCAGCAGCGCCCCGATGTAGATCTCCATCAGGTGCGGACGAGGCTCAGCCTGCGCCGAGCTCGGCCACCAGCTCATTGGCGCTGCGCACGCGCCCGAACTCCAGCGCGCGGACCTCGCCATCGGCGATCACGAAGGTCGGCGTCGACGGTGGATTGGTGACGCCGAAGCCGTAGCGATCGGTCAGGAGCTTCACGAGTTCGGCATCGGCCTTGACGAAGCGCCAGTCGAAGCCTTCACGGTCGGCATACTCGGCCAGGTCGCCTGCGTCCTCGTTGGGGTCCACGTTGATCCCGACCGAGTGGAAGTCGGCGAGGGCATGCGCCTTGACGACCTCGCGCTGCTGGCTGAGGCAGGTCGTGCACCAGATGGCCATCGTCTCGAGGAGCACCGGTCGCTCCGCCGACAGCTCGCCCAACGTGAAGTGGTCGCCGCTTCGCACGTCCATCAGCTCCAGGGACAACAGGCCAGCCGCATGGTCCTCCGTGGAGGCGCTGTCGCCGGCCGGGGCTTCGGTCGAGCAGGCGGCGAGGACGAGGATGATGACCGCGCCAGCCAGGACAGTTCGAGGCATGTGCCGAGCATATCGGTCGCGGTGCGCTCGGCGGTAAGCCACATGACGACTTCCCTCATGTGGTCGCCATCGCAGCGCCCGTGCCCTGTGAGGCCGCTTACGGCGGACAGGATGGTGGCTCGTCATGCTCACCTGCATCATGTTCCGTCCGCAGCCGTCGTTCGCCGGCGTCCTGGCTGGCGCCATGCTGCTGGCCGCTTGCTCCGGCGGCGGCGGCAGCCCTGGCAGCGATGACCCCGCATCGGGTGGAGGGAGCTCGCCAGCGCCAGGGATAACCGACGAGGTCGGCCCCGTCACCGATCCGGAGGCCGAGCTCAGCGTGAGCACTGCGGGATGGTCGACCGATTTCACTCGTCACGACGTGCCGCTCGATGAATTCCTGAGCGGCGGGCCGGGCAAGGGCGGCATTCCGGCCATCGACGATCCCAGGTTCGGAGAGATCAGCTCCATCGACTGGATCGAGGAGCAGGAGCCGGTGATCATGCTCGGAGTCGACGACGAGTGGCGCGCGTATCCGATCCAGATCCTCATCTGGCACGAGATCGTCAACGACGAAATCTCCGGGGTCCCGGTGGCGGTGACGTTCTGCCCGCTGTGCCACACCGCCATCGTCTTCGACCGGACGGTCGAAGGACGGGTGCTCGACTTCGGCGTGAGCGGCAACCTGCGTCATTCCGACCTCGTCATGTATGACCGACAGACCGAGTCGTGGTGGCAGCAGGCCACCGGTCGCGGCATCGTCGGCGCATTCACTGGCGCCGCGCTCGACTTCCTGCCGTCGCAACTCGTCAGTTGGGCGCAGTTCAAGGATCTGCATCCGGATGGGATGGTCCTGACACGCGACACGGGTCATGTCCGCGACTACGGATCGAATCCCTATGGCGGCTACGACCGCGCCGACTCCGAACCCTTCCTGCTCCAGGACACCACCCTGCTCGACGGCCGACTCAAACCGAAGGTTCGCATCGTTGGTATCGTCATTCACGGCGACGAGGTCGCGTACCCCCTCCCCGATGTCGCCGACTCCGGCGTGGTGAACCACGAGGTCGGTGGTGAGCCGATCGTCCTGCTGTGGACTCCGGGAACGTCGTCCGGGCTGGGTGCCTCGACAGTCGCCGGTGGCGATCTCGTTGGATCGGCGGTCGTGTACTCTCGAGCCGCCCCGGACGGTGCGACACTCGAGCTCGAGCCTGCTGGCGAAGGGCTGATGTCCGACACCGAGACCGGTTCGACCTGGAACGCCGACGGCGTGGCCATCGAGGGGCCGCTCGAAGGAGCACAGCTCGAACCGATCGCGAACGATCAGCCGTTCTGGTTCGCCTGGGCCATCTTCCGACCCGACACGACCATCTGGAAGCCGTGAGCCCCCCGGCCGAGTTGCCGCGAGCTCCGCGCGGCACGGGCTGCCGAAATCCTGGCCGCTCGGTGGCGCCACGAAGAGGTTTGCGCCCGGACGCAAACGGCTCTTGCGAGAAGTAGGATGGGGGCGATGGCAGACTTCATCGACGAGACGACCGACCTGCTGCGACGGACGCCGGAGCTCTTGCGCGCGCTGCTGATCGGGCTGCCGGACTCCTGGACCGACACGACCGACGTGCCAGCCGACGGCTGGCGACCGCGCGACGTGGTCGGCCACCTGATCACCGGCGAGCTGACCGACTGGATCGAGCGCACGCAGCGCATCCTCCAGCACGGCACCGAGCTGCCCTTCGAGAAGTTTGACCGCTTCGCCCACGGCGATCGTGACCTCGACGCATCCCTCGAGGAACTGGTCGAGCGCTTCGGCCGGCTGCGTGCCGAGAACCTCGCCCGCCTGGATGTGCTGGTGAGCGACGAGGACCTGGATCGTCGTGGCCTGCATCCATCCCTCGGCGAGGTTACCCTCCGGGAGCTCCTCTCCACCTGGGCGGTCCATGATCTCGACCACGTATCGCAGATCTTCGCGGGCATGGCGGGCTCGCACGACGGCGAGGTCGGTCCGTGGAAGGCGTACCTCGGCATCCTCCTGCGTCGCGCTGATCCAGCCGCCGTCGCGGGTTGACCGCGGCGCCGCGTCCGCGTCATCCACCCGTCACACCGCGATGGCAGGCTGGCGAACATCATGCGACTGACACCGCTCCTGACGATCCTCGTCGTGCTCTCCGCGTGCGGCGCGGACAGTCCGCCGTCGACGTCGCCGATCCAGCGGATCGCAGCGGATGCCTCCGCAACAGCCCCCTCGCCATGGCCAGAACCGCCGGCCGTGCCTGACACGCCGCTCGATCCGGATGTGGCGGATGCGCTCGACACGCTCCTCGCCGCGTTCGTCGATGGGGGGCTGGATCAGGATTCGCTCCTGGTCGTCGCCGAGTCGCGAGATCCGCGCCTGGGCTGGCTCATCTCAGATCTCGTGCGCTTCACCCAGGGACATGCCGCGGCACAGACGCTGGTGGATGCGTTTACCCGCCTCACCGGCGTCGATCCGCGCGGCGACGATCGCTTCGGGACGGTGCCCTGGCTGTCCGTCACCAACCTCCTGATCGCCTGGGACCTTCCGGCGCCACCAGACTATCGCGAGCGCAAGGCGAGCCTGTTCCTTGCCACCGAGCCTGCCTGGGAGCCCTTCTTCGCCGACGTCGACTCGGCGATCGATTGGCGGCTCATCTCGTGGGGTGGCGTCCTCATCGATGATCGCGCCTCGGGCGACACCCAACCGTGTCCCCGTGGCTGCATCCCGGCGCTCGACGATCCAATGCTCACCTCGGCCGAAGAAGGCGATTGGTACGCCGATGACCGAATCGTGTTCGGCGTGATCGTCGACGACGAGGCGGTGGCCTTCCCCAAGCACATCATGGAGGTCCACGAGATGGTGAACCTCACCATCGGCGATCGGCGCATCGGCCTGCCGTACTGCACGCTCTGCGGCTCCGCCCAGGCCTACCTGACCGATGCGGTTCCGGCTGGCATCGAGACGCCCGTCCTGAGGACCTCCGGCCTCCTCTCTCGCTCGAACAAGGTCATGTTCGATCTCGTGACCGAGTCGATCTTCAATACCTTCACCGGTCGCGCCCTGTCCGGCCCGCTCCACGACGCCGGCATCGTGCTCGAGCAGGCGACGGTCGTGGTGACGACATGGGGCGAGTGGAAGCAGACGCATCCCGACACGCGCATCGTGGCGCAGGACGGAGGAGTCGGTCGTACCTATCCTGACGATCCTCTCGGAGGGCGGGATGATGCTGGGCCGATCTTTCCGATCGGCCAGGCCGATCCTCGGCTGCCGGCGCAGGCCCAGGTCCTCGGCGTGGTCGATCCCGGCGCGGGTCCCGTCGCCTTTCCAGTCGAGGCAGCCGAGGCGGAGCTCGCGGACGGTGGCGAGGTGAGGCTGGCGTCGATCGAGATCGTCGCCGATGCCGGCGGCCTGCGCGCGCAGCTCATCGGCGGCGACGAGGTCCCCGCGCAGCAGGCGTTCTGGTTCGCCTGGAGCCAATTCCATCCTGACACCTCGGTGTGGTCCGGAGGAGCGCTGACCGATCCGTCGCCCCCGACGGACGAGACGAGGGGCGGCAGCGCCACCTGCGCGGCGATCGAGGATCTCACCGAGCTCGAGGCCGAGCTCGATCGGCTCCGGGTGGGCGAGACGGATGGCGCTGGCTCCATCTCGGATTCACTCGTGATGCTGGCCGGTGTCCGACGGGACCTTGCCGCCGGACAGGAAATCCAGTCCGCCCGCGCGCTCCGTGAGGCGCTCCTCGAATCGCTCGATCAGCTCGCTGATCACCTGCGCGCCGCGGAGGGGCTGAACGATGGTCCCGAGCTCCGCGAGGCTCTCGCCACCATCCCATACATCGCGACCGACCAACTCGAGCTCGAGCTCCGGGAGGCAGCGCAGGCCGGCTTTCGCTGCTGAGCGGTCAAACGTCGGCCGCACGGTCGAGCGCCAGGAGGCGCACGCCGAACAGGACGGCGAACGCCGCTCCCACCAGGATGGCAGCCGCCGCCACCGAGGCGTCGAGGCTCGACTGGAACTCGGCGTACACGGCGAGTGGCAGCGTCTGGGTCACGCCCGAGATGTTGCCGGCGAACATGATCGTGGCCCCGAACTCGCCGAGCGCCCGTGCCCAGGCCAGGATCGCGCCGCCGGCCAGGACGGGGGCGGCCAGTGGGAGGGTGACGCGCCGGAAGACGGCCCACTCGTCGCCGCCGTCGATGCGCGCCGCGTCCTCGAGATCCCGGTGGATCGTTGCGAAGGCGCCGCGGGCCGCACGGACATAGAACGGCGCCGCGACGAAGGTCTGGGCGAGGATGACGGCGGCGGTCGTGAAGGCGACCTCGAGGCCCGTCGAGCCGATCGGCCCGCGCCGCCCGAGCAGCAGGAGCAGCGCCAACCCGGCAACGGCCGGTGGAAGCACGATCGGAAGGTCGACGAGCGCCTCCACCAGCCTGCGACCCGGGAAGCCACGTCGCGCAAGCAGCCACGCGAGCGGCGAGCCGAGGCAGATGGTCAGGATCAGGCTGGCCGACGTCGTGAGGACGCTCAGGCGCAGGGCGTCGACGATACCGGTGTCGAGCGCCGCGCCCCCGGTCAGCGCGCGTCCGAGGAGGGCGACGACGGGCAGAGCAAGGAACGACGCCAGCAGCCCGGCCGCCAGGATGACGATGACGCGACGTGTCACTCGCCCGAAGGCGCCCGGAAACCGTGGGCGGCGAGGATCGCCTGCGCCCGCTCCCCCAGGAGCCATGTCACGAACTCGGTTGCCCCGGGGCCCGCCTCGTCGATGGTCACGAGCGCATACGCCGCGACGACGTTCGCCTCCTCCGGGATCGCGAGCCTCGTCACCTCGTCGGACGAGGCGGCATCGGTCTCGTACACGATGGCCGCGTCACCCTCGCCCACCTCGATCTTGGCGAGGACGGCGCGCACGTTGTCCTCGCGCGTCACGATGTTGGCCGCGTACGCATCGGCGAATCCGCCGGGTGCGTCGGGATGCGCCGCGAGGTGATCGACCAGCTCGACGGCGTAGCGGGTGATCGGCACGTCCTCGCCGGCGGCGATGATGCGCAGGCCGGACGTTGGCAAGGTGGTCCACCGGTCGATGCCCGCCGGATTGCCGAGCGGCACGACGACCGCGAGCCCGTTGCCCGCGAATACGCGGCTGTCCCCGTCGGTCAGCCCGGCGTCAACCAGCGCCTGGGCATTCACGAGGTCGGCACTCGCAAAGACATCGGCCGGAGCGCCCTCCTCGATCTGCGATCGCAGCGCGCTCGACGAGTCGAACGAGAGGATGACCTCGACGCCGGACTCGTCGGTGTAGTCGGCCGCGAGCTCTTCGAATGCATCGGTCAGCGAGGCCGCGGCGAAGACGGTGACCGATGCATCCGACGATCCAGCCGGCGATCCACAGCCGGCAAGCACCAGCGCAACGAGCAGGACGCCACGCATCACCCGGGGACCTCGACGACGACGTTCGTTGCCTTGATGGCGCAGACCGCCTGATCGCCGACGCGCAGGCCGAGCTCCTCCACGGCTTCCGCGGTCATCAGGCTCACCAGCCGATGCGGACCGCATTGCACCTCGACCACGGCTGCCACCCGGTCCTGCTCGATCCGGGTCACGATCCCGCTGAACCGGTTGCGCGCCGACTGCGCCACGATCGGACGGTCGGGAGGGCGTCCCGTGGTCCGACGCTCGGCCAGGATGCGGCTGACCTCTGCCAGGGACACCAGCCGTTGCCCGCCGTCCGTGCGCGTCACCGCGAGGTCTCCACGGGCTGCCCAGCGGCGCAGCGTGTCCACCGACAGGCCGAGCAGTTCGGCAGCAGCTCCGATTCGCAGGGACGTGGTGATCGTCACGAGCTCAAGTCTAGACAGTCCAGGATCATTGCGCGGCTTTTCCTGCCGACGGTGCCTCCCGGCGAGCGGTACGGCCACGCTACCCCGAGAGTAGGATGGGAGCGATGACGGCTACCCGAGAGCCAACCGCATCGGTCCATGGCAGCGACCTCCTGCGCCTCGTCGGCGCCGATACGAGGGTGCCGCTCGTCACCGGCGAGAGCCGCCGTTATGTCAACCTCGACTACGCGGCGTCCGCTCCCGCGCTTCAGGCCGTCCACGATGCGGTCGAGGAGCTGCTTGCCTGGTACTCCAGCGTCCATCGCGGCGCGGGCTTCAAGTCGCGTGCCTCGACCGCCGCGTACGAGGGAGCCCGCGAGTCGATCCGCCGCTTCGTGAACGGGCGCGACGACGACGCGGTGATCATCACCCGCAACACGACCGACTCGATCAACCTGCTGGCCGGTACGCTCCCGGAAGGCACGCACGTCGTCGCATTCGCCGGCGAGCATCACGCCAACCTGCTGCCATGGAAGCGAATCGGCGTGCGCTACCTGCCCGTCCCCGAGACGCCGGCCGAGATGCTCGAGCAGCTCGAGACGACGCTCCGCGACCTGCCGCATTGCGAGGACCCGCACCTGGTGGCCGTCACCGGCGCGAGCAACGTGACCGGCGAGATCTGGCCGCTGGCCGAGATCTCGCGCGTGACACACGAGTACGGCGCGCGGCTGCTCGTCGATGCTGCTCAGCTCGCCCCGCATGCACCCATCGACATGCAGCGCGACTCGATCGACTTCCTCGCCATGTCGGGCCACAAGCTGTACGCGCCCTACGGCGCCGGCGCATTGATCGGCGAGCGAGATTGGCTGAGCAGCGGCGACCCCTTCCTGCGCGGCGGAGGCGCGGTCAAGCTGGTGACGGTGAACGAGACGCTGTGGGCCGATCTGCCGGACCGCCAGGAGGCCGGCTCGCCGAACGTGATCGGCGCGGTGGCGCTCGGCGTCGCCTGCGACACGCTCGGGACGGCCGGGATGCAGCAGATCGCCAACGAAGAGCGCGTGCTGCTCGACTACGCCCGCGAGCAGACCGCCGGCATCGAAGCCTTCGAGCACTACCGCGTCTGGCCGGCCCGGCATCCCCGCGTCGGGCTCATGACCTTCAACTTGCGCGGGGTTCCATACGACCTGCTGGCCGCGACCCTCTCGGCCGAGCACGGCATCGGCATCCGGCACGGCTGCTTCTGTGCCCACCCACTCATGATGCGACTCCTTCGCGTGAGCGACGCGGAGGCGAGCCGGCTGGTCGAGGAGACGCGCGCTGGTCACCACGAGCGGCTGCCAGGAGCAGCTCGCATGAGCCTGGGGCTCGGCTCCACGAGGGCTGACGTTGACGCCTTCGCCGATGCGCTGCGCGCGATCGCGGCCGACGGGCCGCGATGGACGTACGCTGTCGCCGATGAGACCGATGAATACGAGCCGGATCCTGATCCGCGCCCGCTTCCCTCGCTCGGCATGCGCCTTCTCGAGCACCCGCACGGCCACGGCGAGTCCGCGTGAGGCGTGCGGACGCGTGTCGTCAACCGTATGACTGACGTGAGGATCGGACCGACGGTCGCGCGCGTTCCGCCACGGCTCGCCTTCTGGGCGTTGGCTGGCGTCGTGCTGTTCCTCAGCCACGACGCTGTCTTCGCAGTCCAGATCGGTCCCGGTGAGGCGCTGACCCGCGCGCTTCGGCAAGCCGGCCACGACTACTGGGGGCTCGCAAGCCTCGTGCTGGGATGCATCGGGCTGGCGCTCGCCATCGGCGCGCTGGCTCGCCTGCACCGCCTTCGCCACAGGGCGGCCAAGGTCGGCGCAGCGCCCGGACGGCCTCGCTGGGGCCGCCTGCCCGCCGTGTGGCTGCGCCTGTTCGCGGTGGTCTGCATCGGCTTCCTGGTGCAGGAGAATGTCGAGCACGCCCTCACCCACATGCATGCTCCCGGGCTCGCCGCTCTGCTCGGTCCGCAGTATCCGCTCGCTCTGCCCGTCATCGCGGTCATCACAGGCTTCGGCGCAGTGCTGGCGACGGTCATCGGCGGCCTGGAACGCGAGCTGCTGGCCGCCATTGCCGATGCGCTGCGGCGGGCATTTGGTCACGCGCCGCGCACGCACGTGCGACCTCCGACCCGATTCTCGATCACTCGCATCTCGCCGCTGGCGTTCGCGATCGCGGGTCGCGCGCCACCTCGAGCGTTCGCTCAGCCCGGCTGAAACGAAATGCTTCGGGCGCCATCCTGCGCCCATACGAGGAGAATCAACACATGTCCCAGCGCCTCGGACGGGCTGCCGTCCTCGGTGCCGTGCTGACCCTGGTCATCAGCGTCGGCCCCACACTTGCCCACGAATCCCGCGATGTCGGCGACTACACGCTCGTGGTCGGTTTCCTCGACGAGCCGGTCTACAGCGGCCAGAAGAGCGGGCTCGACCTGCGCGTCTCGCGCGGCGAGGAGCCGGTCGAGGGCCTCGAGGAGTCCCTCGAGGCGGAGGTCACCTTCGACGGCCAGGCCCAGGACCTGCCGATCTCGCCGGTCTTCGGCGAGCCCGGCGCCTACCGCTCCGTCTTCTTCCCGACCGCGGCCGGTCCGTACACCTTCCGCGTGTTCGGCACGGTCGACGGTCAGGAGATCGACGAGTCGTTCACGTCCGGTCCCGACACGTTCAGCGAGGTGCAGGACGTGACCGGCGGCCAGTTCCCGGTCGTGCTTCCGGCAGCTGGTGACACGGCTCGCGACGCAGAGGCTGGCGCTGCGGCGGCCGGCACGGCCACCCTCGCGCTCGTCATCGGCGGCGCGGGGCTGGTGGCCGGGCTGATTGCCCTCGGCCTGACGCTGGCCCGGCGCCGATCCTGATGCGTTCACCCAGGGCGTGGCGCCTTGCCGGCGGCATCGCCCTGCTCTGCCTGCTCGTGGGACCGGCGCTGCCAGGCTCCACGGGCGGGCGCGTGCTCGGGCACGCCGCACTGGTCGCCAGCTCGCCGGGGTCCGGGGCGGTGCTACCCGAGCCGCCCGACGAGATCAGGCTCGTGTTCAGCGAGCCGCTCGAGGCGCAGGTCACCTCGCTCGACGTTGCGACCGATGACGGAAGCGCGATCATCACCCGCGGTGGCCAGATCGACCCCGATGATCCGTATGCCCTCGTCGTCGTCGACCCCGGCCTGGAGGATGGCATCTATCAGCTCAGCTGGCGCACGCTGTCGGCCGCGGACGGGCACACCGCGGAGGGATTCCTCAGCTTTGGCATCGGCGACGTTGACGTCGTCGCCGTGAGCCAGCCGGGCGGCGACATGGTTCACAGCGAGACCGACCCGATCGGCGTGGTCGGTCGCTGGCTGACGTACGTCGGGCTCCTCCTCGCGCTCGGCATGGCGGTCTTCCACCGGGTCGTGATTCGGACCGGACCGATGCCGGTGCCGCTGGTCCGTGGCCTCGGCGCCGCTCTGCTGGTCTCGGCCGCGGCCACGATGGTCGCTGCTGGCGCCTCCGGTCTCGAGGCAGGAGGGATCGGCGAGTACCTGGTCGGATCCCGCAATGGCCTGCTCCAGGTCGCACGCGGCCTCGTTGCGGCTGCGGGTGGAGCCGCCCTGCTGCTCATCGCGCCACGGCTCGCCGGCGTTGTGGCCGGCGCGACCGGCCTCGCCGGGATCGTGCTGCTCGTCATGGCAGGCCACGCCGCCGCGCTGCCCGGGGCGGCGCCGATCGCCGGCCAGGTGGTGCATGTCCTGGGCGCCGCGGTCTGGATCGGCGGCATCGTGGGCCTGCTCGGGCTGGCGGTGCGCCCCACCCTGCTCACTCCGGCGCCGGTCCCGCCGATGCGGTCGCTCATGCCGCGCTTCTCGGCGCTCGCGCTCGTCTCCATCGGCCTCGTCGCCCTCACCGGCGTGTACGCCGCCTTCGTCCAGACCGGAACGCTCCTGGACGTCGGGACCGAGTACGGGCGGACCCTGCTCATGAAGTCAGGCTTCGCCGTCGGAGCCCTGGCGCTTGGTGCGCTGAACTTTTTCGACGGCGGCCGGATGATGAACTGGCTGGACTCCTTCCGCAGCCGGATCACGATCGAGGTGATGCTGGCCACCACCGTGCTCGTGCTGACGGCCGCCCTGGCGATCACGCCACCGATCGAGGAACCCGCCGGCGTGGCCATCGAGCCCATTCCCGACGCATTCGGCGACGTGGCGCCCGGCATGCGCATGGAGCTGGTCCCCGGCAGGCCCGGCCTCAACCGCGTCGTCGTCACCACGACCGATGCGGTCGCCACCTCATCCACCCTGGAGCTGGCCCTCGACCGGCTCGACGAGGGCAGCACGACGCGCGTGCCGCTTCACCTCGAGGGCATGGAGGGCATGGGCGGGATGGAGCATGGCGGCCGCACGGAGGGCATGGGGGGCATGGGGGGCATGGGTGGTATGTCCGGCGCGGGCCAAGTGGGTGCCAGTGACGACGGCACGGTCGACTGGATCGCCGATGCAGTCATCCTGCCGGCGACGAGCCGGTGGGACACGAGCGTCCGCATCCTGACCGAAGCCGGCGATACCGAGATCTCCCGTCAGCGGTTCGCCTTCACGATGTCCGCGGACGCGATCGACGAGGGCCGTATCGTCTCGTTCCTCAATCCGGCCACCGTGGTCGCCGCCGCGCTCCTGCTGGCAGGCGCCCTCGGCCTTGGGCTCGGCCTGGGGGGCATGTCGCTCCCCCGCTGCGAGCGGCTGGCGTCCCGCGTCGCGCTCGTGGGCGGTGGCCTGGCCGCGGTCCTTCTCGGCGGCATGATCGGCGCGTCACGGTTGCTCGGCTGACGCAGAACGTCCACTTGCGCACCCACGCAAGCAACTACGAAGGAGAACCCGTATCGACGCCGAAATCACTCATCGAGGGCCATGGGTTGCGCACAATCGCAATCGCCGGTCGCCGAATGAGAGCCAACTGCCGCACAGTCGCAGGTAGTTGCGGTCCAGCGCAAACGGCGGCGCGGCGAAGGCCGGAACGCGCCGCGGGGCGCCGATTCTCGCAGCCCGTGCCCACCCTCGACGCCTGACCAGCGCCTGCAGATGCGGCTCAGGGCCCAGGTGTCCTCTCCCGGTCGTGAGAATCGCGCCCCGGACTGGCCCCTCGGGCGCATCGGGCTCGACAGAACGAGACCCTCCTAGTTGGCGGACCCGAGCCAGATCCGAGTCTCGGACCGGTTGCCATCGAAGTGGTCGGCTACGGCGAGCACCTGTCGGTCACGGATCGCAACGCCGATCGCGACACCGTTACCGATTGGCCGTCGCACGGACCGACGGGCGTCCACCGCCGGCCGTCGGCGGTCGGGGCCGCGACCTGCGGCCGGAAGAGCAGCAGTACGACCAGCGCCGCCAGGACCGCGAGCGCGATCAGCCCGAGGAGATGGCGAGCGGTCGGCCTCATGTCGAGTACAAGACGCCTCCCGACGGTGTCTCGTTGCGCTCGCGGCCGATGGCTGCCACGATCATCCGTCCATGACCAACCCGCTCACCGTTCTCGATACTCTCGGCCGCCCGATGCGCGATCTCCGCGTCAGCGTTACTGACCGCTGCAACTTCCGGTGCGTGTACTGCATGCCGAAAGAGGTCTTCGGCCGCGACCACGCCTTCCTCCCGCGAGCCGAGATCCTCGACTTCGAGGAGATCGAGCGAGTCGTCCGCGCGTCCGTCGCGTTGGGAGTTCGCAAGGTGCGGCTGACCGGCGGCGAGCCGCTCGTGCGACGCAACCTCGAGACCCTGGTGGCAATGTTGGGGCAGATCGACGGCATCGAGGACCTGACGCTGACCACGAATGCCTCGCTGCTCGCCGGCCACGCACAGTCACTCGCCGATGCCGGCCTGCAGCGGGTCACCGTCAGCCTCGATGCGCTCGATGATGAGACCTTCAAGGCCATGAACGACGTCGGGTTCCCGGTCGCGCGCGTGCTCGACGGGATCGCGGCCGCCGAGGCTGCCGGGCTGGGACCGATCAAGGTCAACTCGGTGATCCGGCGCGGCCTCAATGAGCACGCCATCGAGGACCTGGCGGCGCACTTCCGCGGCAGCGGCACAACTGTTCGCTTCATCGAATACATGGACGTCGGCCACTCCAACGGCTGGCGCCTGGACGACGTGGTGCCGGCGGCCGACGTGGTGGCCGCGATTCACGGGCGATGGCCACTTGAGCCGGTCGATCCCGACTACCGCGGCGAGGTGGCGCAGCGGTATCGGTATCGCGACGGCGCGGGCGAGATCGGGGTCATCAGCAGCGTCACGCAGCCGTTCTGCGGCGACTGCACCAGGGCCCGACTCTCGGCCGATGGCCATCTCTTCACCTGTCTCTTTGCGACCACCGGTCACGACCTGCGCGGCCTCATCCGCACTGGCGCGACCGATGCCGACCTGGCCGATGCGCTGCGTGTCATCTGGACCGGACGGTCGGACCGCTATTCGGAGCTGCGCTCGCTCGACACGGTCGACCTGCCGAAGGTGGAGATGAGCTTCATCGGGGGATAGTCGAGGAACCCTTCAGCCGCGAGCCGGTCGAACGCATCGCGCTCCTGGGAGATCGCGTTCGCGCCGCCCTCCGCTGAGGACGCTACGTGGCGGTATGGATCGGGGCGCGACGCTCACGCAGAAAGCCGGCCGGCCGGCTGCGACGCACGGCGAGCATCTCCGCCACGATGGCCCAGGCCACCTCCTCGGGACCCTCGCCGCCGATGTCCAATCCCGCTGGGGCGTGCATGCGGTCGATCGCATCAACGCGGTCGAGGTCGCGCAGCAGCTGCAGCGTCCGCTTGCGCGGTCCGAGCACCCCGAGGTAGGCGAGCTCAACGTCGAGCAGCGCGCCGAGGTACTCGACGTCACGCAGGTAGTTGTGGCTCATGAGCACCGCGGACGCGCGGCGATCCGGCGCGAACGCTTCCGCCACGCGCTCCGCGTCGACGTCGAGGAACGCAGTCGCCTGCGGGAAGCGATCGTGGGTGAGAAACGGCCGCCGAACATCCGCGACCGTGACCCGCCAGCCGAGCTCGGCTGCATAGCGAACCAGCGGCACGGCATCGTGGCCGGCGCCACAGACGAGCAGGCGTGGCGGAGGTTCGAGGACCTCGACGAACAGGCGCAGCCCATCGGCCTCCTCCACGGCGCTCGCCTGGGTGGCAAGGGCGCGGTCGGCCAGCAGGGCCGCGGCTGCATCGGCCTGATCGGACCCCAGGCTGCCCTCCGTGCCGCCGTCGGCATGTCGCAGGAGGCGGGCACCGGATTCGACCGCGCCGGCACCGGCAATGACGGTCACCAGGCAGCAGGCGCGCTCATCCTCGACGGCGGAACGGAGTGCAGCAGCCGTGGCAATGGCGTGCTCCGCAGGCTCGATGAAGAGTTCCATGGCGCCATTGCAGCCGAGGCCATATCCCCACACCTCATCGCCGTCGGCGGTCAGGTCGAAGAGCTCGAGCCGCGGCGACCCGTCGATCATGACCTCGCGACCGATGCGCTCGACATCACCCTCCAGGCAACCGCCCGAGACGTTGCCGATCGGCGCGCCCTGCTCCGGGACCAGGAGCCGCGCGCCGGGCCGCCGATACGTCGATCCGCGGACGCTCACGATGGTCGCCAGCGCCATCCGTTCACCGCGCTCGTGGAGCGTGGTGATGGCGGCCAGGACGTCGGTCAGCTCGCTCATGGTCTCCAGCCGACTCTAGCGCACCGGCGGGGTTCATACAGATCTCCGCCGATTCCCGTATTGACCAGTCGATGGGTGCGGAGCCATGATTGATGCCCGCTTCCCGACCCGTGCCCCACGTCGGCTCCGACCGTGTGCGGCTCCGGCGCACATCCCGAGAATGGAGGTAGCCGGTGACCCAACGTCTTGCCATCAACGTGAACGGCGTGGCACACAGCCGCGAGGTGGAACCGCGGAGGCTGCTCGTGCAGTTCCTGCGCGACGACCTCTCGCTGACCGGCACGCACGTCGGCTGTGACACGAGCCAGTGCGGGGCATGCACCGTTCTGGTGGATGGTGACGCGGTGAAGTCCTGCACCATGCTGGCCCTCCAGGCCGATGGTGCCGCGATCACGACGATCGAGGGCATGGCCGTCGACGGCGAGCTGCATCCGCTGCAGACCGGCTTCTGGGAGAAGCATGGCCTCCAGTGCGGCTTCTGTACGCCGGGCATGATCATGACGGCGGCGGACCTTCTGAGCCGCAATCCGGACCCGACCGACGGCGAGATCCGCCATGCGATCGAGGGGAACTTCTGCCGATGCACCGGCTACCAGAACATCGTCGCCGCCATCCGCGAAGCGGCACGGATCAAGAGCTTCGGCGGGACGACCGCGTTGCCGGTCGGAGATGACGGCGAGGACGCATTCGCATCGACGACGACCGATGGCGAGGCAGCCCCCGCCGGACCGGTCGCTGAGGAGCTCGACGCCGATCTGACCGACGCCAACCGCTGAGCGCAGAAGGAGAGACCGCAGCCATGGCCGTTGCCAGCCCTCACGGCGCTCCGCTGAAGCGCAAGGAAGACCCGCGCTTCATCACCGGCGCCGGCAATTACCTCGATGACATCAAGCTGCCCGGCATGACCTACGCCGCCATCCTGCGTTCGCCGTATGCGCACGCGCGGATCCGAGGCATCGACAGCGCGGCGGCCGCGCGGATGCCCGGCGTCGTCGCCGTGTTCACGGGCAAGGACATGGAGACCGATCTCAATCCGCTGCCCTGCGCCTGGGCCGCCGGTGGCGCGTCGGGCGGCGAGGTCGGTGGCGTGACCAACAACATCAACACGCCGCGCGTCCTGGCGCTCGATGACGTGAAGTGGACCGGCGAGGGGGTGGCCGTCGTGATCGCGGAGACGCTCGAGCAGGCGGTCGACGCGCGCGAGGCGATCGAGGTCGACTGGGAGCCGCTGCCGACCGTGGTCGACGCCGAGAAGGCAACCAGCGACGGCGCGCCACAGCTCCACGAGAACGCACCGAACAACGTCGCCTTCACCTGGTCGGTGGGCGATGCCGACGGAACCGCCACCGCCATCGATGCGGCCGAGGTGGTCATCCGCCAGCGTATCGTCAACCAGCGCCTCATCCCCAATCCGATCGATGCTCGCGGCGCCATCGGACGGTGGGATGCCGGCGGCGACGACTACACGATCTGGATGACGAGCCAGACCCCGCACATCATGCGTCTCCTGTTGACGGCATTCGTGATGGGAATCCCGGAGCATAAGCTCCGCTGCATCGCGCCGGACGTGGGCGGGGCGTTCGGCACCAAGATTTTCTGCTACCCCGAGTGGGCGCTCGTGGCCTGGGCCTCGAAGCGGCTCGGCGGCCGACCGGTGAAGTGGTACGAGACCCGCTCGGAAAACTACCAGGCCACCACCCACGGGCGCGATCACATCACGTACCTCGAGGTCGGAGCAACGAAGGCCGGCGAGGTCACCGGCCTGCGGGTGAAGACCTACGCCAATCTTGGCGGACGACTGTCGACCATCGGCCCCGGCGTTCCCACCACCCTGTACGGCAGACTGCTATCGGGGCCGTACAAGATTCCGAACGTGTTCTGCGAGGTCATCGGCACCTACACCAACACCGCCTTCGTCGACGCCTACCGCGGCGCGGGCCGCCCCGAGGCGACCTACGCGCTCGAGCGGGCCATGGACCTCGTTGCTGATGAGACCGGAGTCGACCCGGTTGAGGTCAGACGGCGGAACTTCCTGCCGAATGATGCCTTCCCGTACAGGAACCCGTCCGGCCTCTACCGCAGCTGGAACGGGGTCGAGCTGGCAGTCGACTCGGGGAACTACGAGCCGGCACTGGATCGGGCGCTCGAGATGATTGGCTATGCCGATCTCGATCAGAAGCGCGTCGAGGCAGCCGATCGAGGCCGCTACCTTGGCGTGGGCGTGTCGACCTACATCGAGATGTGCGGCGTGGCGCCGTCGAAGTGGATTGGCGTGGTCGGCGAGGGGTGGGGCGCCGCCATGTGGGAGTCGGCCAACATCCGCATTCACCTGACCGGCAAGGTCGTGCTCACCATCGGCACCCAGTCACACGGTCAGGGCCACGAGACGACCATGGCCCAGATCGTGGCGACTGGCCTCGGCGTCCCCGTCGAGGATGTGCTGGTCGAGCACTCCGACACGTCGGGCACGCCGTTCGGCTACGGGACGTACGGCAGCCGATCGGTTGCAGTGGGCGGAATGGCCGCCCACACGGCGGTGCAGAAGATCAAGGAGAAGGCGAAACGCCTCGCCGCGCATATGCTCGAGGCGAGTCCCGATGACATGGAGTACGTCGACGGCGGCGCACGCGTCAAGGGCTCGCCCGACAAGGTCAAGACGATCGCCGAGGTGGCGCTTGCCGCGCACGTCGGCTACGACCTGCCCGTGGGGATGGAACCGTATCTCGACGAGACCGCGTACTACGACGCGCCCGACTGCACGTGGCCATTCGGCACGCACGTCGCTCTGGTCGAGGTGGACAAGGAGACCGGCAAGGTCGACCTCGTGCGCTACGTGGCGGTCGATGACGTCGGCAAGAAGATCAACCCGCTCATCGTCGATGGCCAGCTCCACGGCGGCATCGCGCAGGGCGTCGGCCAGGCGCTGTGGGAAGGTGCCGTATACGACGATGACGGCCAGCTCCTCAGCGGCTCGATGATGGACTACGCCGTGCCGCGGGCCTCGTGGTTCCCGGAGCTGGAGCTCGACGAGACCGTGACGCCCTCGCCGATCAACGCCCTCGGGGTGAAGGGCGTGGGCGAGGCCGGCAGCATTGCCAGCACGCCCGCGGTCGTCAACGCGGTCGTCGACGCGCTGAGCACACTTGGCATCCGTCATCTCGACATGCCCCTCACGCCGCAGCGTGTGTGGCGCGCGATGCGCGATGCTGCCGCCAACGCCGGCTCGACATCCTCGGAGGTGCGCTCGTGATCCCGGCCTCGTTCGGTTACATCCGCGTCTCATCGCTCGACGAGGCAGTCGAGCTTCTCGGTTCGTCCGAGGAGGTCAAGGTCCTGGCCGGTGGCCAGAGCCTCATCCCTCTTCTCAAGTTCAGGCTGGCGCAGCCGGCAACGCTGCTCGATATCGGCCGCCTGCGTGAACTGGCTGAGATCAGCCGTGATGGTGATGGCTGGCGCATCGGCGCGCTGGCCACGTACCGCGACCTTCTGGATCATGACGAGCTGTGCGCCGCGTTTCCCATCCTCGTCGACGCCGTGAACGAGATCGGCGATACCCAGGTCCGCAATCGCGGAACCGTCGGCGGTGCGATCGCGCATGCCGACCCGGCCCTCGACTTCCCTGCCGTCGCCCTCGCGCTCGACGCCGAGGTGCTGATTCGTGGCGCCGGTGGCGAGCGCAGCGCACCACTCGATGCCTTCTTCGACGGCGCCTTCACGACCGGCCTCGGCGATGGCGAGCTGATCATCGGGATCCGCCTGCCCGACCTGCCGAGCGGAGCCGGGACCGCGTGGTCATCGTTGTCCCAGGCGGCCAGCGGCTATTCACTCGCCGGTGCGGCCGCGGTGATCGGCGACGGCCACGCGCGCGTCGCGGTCGCCGGCGTCGGCGAGATGCCGTATCGCGCCAGGGCGGTGGAGGAGGCGCTGGCCGGTGGTGCCGACCCGGCCACGGCGGCGGCCCACGCCACCGAAGGCCAGACTGTCGGATCGGACATTCACGCTGACGCGGAGTATCGGTCCACCCTGGCGGTGATCCAGGTGCGGAGGGCGGTTCAGGCAGCGCTCGACGCGGGCGGCTGACCTGCCTCAGCCATGAGCGACATTCGCGCGATCACCGACGTCGCGCCGGCACTCGCGGCGCAGGGCTATGTCTGCGATCGGGCGCTGGCGACCGCCACCTTCCTGGCGCTCAAGCTGGAGCGACCGCTGCTGCTCGAGGGAGAAGCCGGGGTTGGCAAGACCGAGCTTGCGCGCTCGTTGGCCGATGCGCTCGGGTCGCAGCTGATTCGTCTTCAGTGCTATGAGGGACTCGATGTCTCGACTGCAGTCTACGAGTGGAACTACCCCCGCCAGATGCTCGAGATCCGGCTGCTCGAAGCGCGCGGTGCGGACCACGCGCCGACACCGCATGACATCTTCAGCCGCGAGTTTCTGATTCGCCGCCCACTGCTGGCCGCGCTGGAGGCCACGCCGGACGGCGAGCCGCCGCTCCTGCTCATCGACGAGATCGACCGCGCCGACGCGGAGTTCGAGGCCTACCTGCTCGAGCTGCTGAGCGACTTCGCCATCACCATCCCCGAGCTCGGCACGATCCGCGCCGAGCGGCGCCCGCGGGTGATCCTCACCAGCAACCGGACCCGCGAGGTGCACGACGCGCTCAAGCGGCGCTGCCTCTACCACTGGATCGATTATCCCGATGCGGCGCGTGAACTCGCCATCGTGACCGCACGGCTGCCGAACGTTCCGGAGCATCTCGCGCGGCAGGTGGTCAGCTTCGTCGGCCGCCTGCGCAGAGCCGACCTCGCCAAGCTGCCCGGTGTCGCGGAGACGCTCGATTGGGCGGCAGCGCTGATGGCGCTCGGTGCCACCGACCTGGAAGCGGAGCTCATCGACGACACGCTGGGCGTCGTCCTCAAGGTGGAGGAGGACGTGCGCTCGGTGCGGGGAGCAACCGCGCGAGCCTATCTCGACGAGGTCGTCGCGCATGGCTGAGATCAGCGGTACCGCACTGCTGCGATCTGCCATCGGATTCGGTCGGGAGCTGCGAGCCGCCGGCCTTTCCGGAGACCTGAGCTCGGCCATGGACTTCGCGTCGTCGCTGACACTTATCGAGATCGGCGACCGCGGGCAGGTACGCAACGCCGGTGCCGCCTGCTTCGTGCGGCGCCGCGACGAGCTCCCGATCTATCACGACGTGTTCACGCGCTGGTGGCGTGCCCGACGCAACCGTGGCCTCGGGGAAGCCGTCCTTCCGCGGGGCGCGACTCGCCCGCTCGACGGCGGAGGGGCCAACGCGGATGCAGGCGAGGATGCGGAAGACGGCGATCTGATCCGCCGCGTCGGCTGGTCGCCGGCGGACGTGACCCGCCATCGCTCCTTCGCCGAGATGACCCCCGAGGAGCTTGTGGATGCGGAGCGCATGATCGACGCGCTTGAGCCGCGGCTCGCGATGCGGCGCACGCGCCGGCACGAGCCGCACGCTCACGGCCGGCGGCTCGACCCGCGGATCATGCTCCGTCGCAACCTGGCCACCGGTGGCGAGCCCCTGGCGTGGGCCTGGCAGCGGCCGATGCATCGGCCTCGATCGATCGTCAGCCTGGTCGACATCTCCGGCTCGATGGAGCGCTACGCGCGGCTCCTGCTGCGCTTCGTCCATGCCCTGGGCCGCGCGCAGACTCGCACGGAGGCTTTCGTGTTCGGGACACAGCTCACCCGGGTCACCCGCATGCTGCGCGATCGCGACCCGGATCGCGCGCTGCAGCGTATCGGTGCCGAAGCCGCCTTCGGTGCCGGCGGCACGCACATTGGACGCGCGTTCGGCACGTTCAACCGTCACTGGGCACGCCGGGTCCTGTCGGGGAGCGGCATCGTGGTCGTTCTCTCGGACGGGTGGGATCACGGCCGATCCGACATCATCGCCGCGGAGACGGAGCGTCTCTCGCGCCGCTGCCATGAGCTGGTATGGCTCAACCCGCTGGCCGCCTCCGAGAACTACCAGCCGCTGGCGGGTGGCATGGCCGCCGCCCTGCCGTTCGTGGATCGCTTCCTGCCCGCCGCGACCGTCGCCGACCTCGAGACGCTCGGCGCCCTCCTGGCCAGTCGATCAACCGTGAGCCCCGCTTGAGCCTCGTCGAGCTCCTCCCCACGCTGCGCAGCTGGCAGGCCGAGGGCACCGGTATTGGCCGCGCCACGCTGGTGCGCGCGTTCCACTCCGCACCTCGCTCGCCGGGCGCCGTGCTGCTTGCGTCCGACGACGGGCGCATCGCGGGCTCGGTGAGCGGCGGATGCGTGGAGGGCGCGGTGGCCGAGGAGGTGCGCCGCGCGCGCAATGATGGGCGGTCGCGGGTGATTCGGTACGGGATCAGCGATGACCTGGCCTGGGACGTGGGCCTGGCCTGCGGCGGCATCGTCGACGTGCTCGTGGAGCCCGAGATCAGGCCGGAGGCCATTGCGGCCGTCGAAGCCGCCGCGAACGGCAGGCCGGGCGGTGCACTCCTGGTGCGGCTTCCATTGGATGCGCCGGGTGACGAGCTCGTTCCGATGGAGACGGGCGTCGGCGAGCCGCCCGCACCCGGGCACCTGGTGCGGAGCGCGGAGGAGGCACCTCCCGACCTGCGAGCTGCCGTGCAGATCGCACTGACAGACAACGTATCGAGCGTCACGCGCGACGACACGGATCGCCAGTGGTTCATCGAGGCGTTCGCTGCTCCGCCGAGGCTCGTGGTGGTCGGAGCCGTCCATGCAGCGCTTCCGTTGGTGCGCTACGCCCGCGAGCTCGGCTATCGGACCGTCCTCATCGATCGCCGCGCGACGTTTGCGTCCGAGGAGCGGACGGGAGACGCGGATGAGGTGCACCTCGCCTGGCCGGACGACGCATTCGCGACCATCGGCCTGCACCGCGGCGACAGCGTCGCCATCCTCAGCCACGACGCCAAGCTGGACGAACCGGCCATCGTCGGCGCACTGCGCGCCGGCTGTCGCTACGTCGGCGCCATTGGCTCGCGGAAGACGCAGGCGGAGCGTCGAGATCGGCTGTTGGCAGCGGGCGTGAGCGCCATGGAGCTGGCCCGGCTGCATGGTCCGATTGGCCTCGACCTCGGCGGACGAGCGCCGGCCGAGGTGGCGCTGGCCGTCATGGCAGAGATCGTCGCCGACCGACATGGCGCCTCCGGCGGACGGATGCCGGGGCATTCCAGTTCATCGTAGGGAGGTCAACGTTCGATGCAGTTTTCCGGAAGCGTGGAGATCGCGGCCGCCCGCGACAAGGTCTGGGCCTTCGTCAGCGATCCAGTGCAGATGGGCGGCTGCGGACCGGGAGTCGAGACGGTCGAGATCGTGGACGACGACCACTTCACCGCCAAAGCGAAGATCGTCGTTGGCCCGATCAGCGCCCGCTTCACGGTGAACGCCGAGTTCACCGAGCGCACTGCGCCCCACGAGGCGAAGGTCCGTGCGCAAGCGAAGGCGCCAGGAACCGCGGTCGACGGATCGGCCGAGATGAGCCTCCGCGACGGGGATACCGACGGAACCACGATCATGGACTGGTCGGCGGATGTGCAGTTCAGCGGCATGATGGCCAGCCTCGGGGCTCGGCTCATCGAGGGCACCGCCAACAAGCTCATCGGCCAGACCTTTACCTGCGTGAAGACGAAGCTCGAAGCCTGAGGGTCGTCAGCCAGCTTCGCTGATCTCTGCTGGCGTGGGATGCACATAGGCTTCGGGATCCTTGCGGAAGGCCGTGCGACAGCCGACGGAGCAGAACGCGTAGACGACACCTGCATGATCGGCGATATGACGGGCGGACGCGCGATCCACCGTCATGCCGCACACCGGGTCGAGCAGCACGATGCTCTCTCCGCCCATCGCCTCCTCGGCGACTGTCGCACCTGCGGGCTGTTTCGCGAACGTCGCACGCCCACGACGCACCGCGACCAGCTCGGCGAGGATCGAGATCGCGACCTCTTCGGGGGTTGCGGCGCCGAGGTCCATTCCACATGGCGCCCGCAGCGCGTCGACACGCCCTGGCTCGACGCCCTCCTCCAGCAACCAGGCCCTGACCGCCGCGGAGCGCGTGGGGCTGGCCACCATGCCGACGTACGCCGCCTCACGGCTGAGGGCGGCGGCCAACGCCTCTTCGTCCCACTGGCCCTGCGTCGCCACAACCACGTATGGTCGCGCGCCTGGCTCTGTGCCCGCGATGTCGTCGTGCCCATGCACCGCATGCGCGGCGGGGTGGTCTTCGGCACTGGCGGCAGGGTCGAAGAGGGTGGTCCGGAACCCCATCGCCGATCCGAGCGCCACGAGCGCGCCCGCGATCGGCGTCGCGCCGGCCACCCACAGGTCCAGCCGCGGGAGGTGCGGCTCCACGTAGATCTCCATCGTGCCGCCGGAGTGGCAGGTCATCACGTACTCGATCGCGCCGTCCACGCGTGGCTCGTCCGACGGGCGCGGCTCGCGCGAGAGTCGCAGGAGCCGTGGCTCGTCGGTGGCGAGCGCACGCAGGGCTTCGCGAATCACGATCGGCTGCGCGCAACTGCCGCCCACCCAGCCCTCGATTCGACCATCCTCATGGACGAGGCCATGCGCGCCCGGGCGCGCCGAGGTCGGCCGTTGTACGGCGACCACGGTTGCCAGCGCGAACGGCTCCCCCGCCGAGCTCAGCTCGGCAATGCGCCCGTAGAGGTCGCCCGCGGCGGTGGTTATGGGGCCACCCCCTTCTCCTTCAGGATGGCCCACACCTTCCAGGGTGTGATCGGAATGTCGATGTTCCGGACACCCAGGTGCCACAGTGCGTCGACGACGGCGTTGGCGATGGCCGGCGGCGCACCGACGGTTGCCGACTCACCGACGCCCTTGGCGCCGAGCGGATGGTGCGGGGACGGCGTCACCGTCTTGGCAACCTCCCAGGCCGGCGTCTCCACAGAGGTCGGCAGCAGGTAGTCCATGAAGGTTCCTGCCATGTTGTTGCCGTTCTCGTCATAGTTGATGGCCTCGTACAACGCCGGAGCGAGGCCCATCGTCAGCCCGCCGTGGATCTGACCGTCGACGATCATCGGGTTGATGATGTTGCCGCAATCGTCGACCGCGACGAAGCGTCGAACCTTGACCTCGCCGGTCCCATTGTCGATGTCGACGACGCAGATGTATGACCCGAACGGGAACGTGAGATTCGGCGGATCGTAATAGTTCACCGCCTCCAGCCCGGCCTCCATCCCCTGCGGGTGATTCGTGTAGGCGGCGAAGGCGATCTCGCCGATCGACTTCGTCTGGTCTGGTGAGCCCTTCACACTGAACTTGCCATTCGCCCACTCGAGATCGTCTTCGTTGGCCTCGAGGAGGTGGGCAGCAATCTTCTTGGCCTTCTCGCGGATCTTGCGAGAGGCCATGGCCGTCGCAGCGCCGGCGACTGGGGTCGAGCGGCTGGCATAGGTGCCGAGACCGTATGGCGCCGTATCGGTATCGCCGTACTCGATCGTCACCTGGTCCATCGGGATACCCAGCTCTTCGGCGATGATCTGGGCGAAGGTCGTCTCGTGGCCCTGGCCCTGGGTCTGGACCCCGATCCGGGCCGTTGCCGAGCCCGTCGGATGAACTCGAATCTCGCAACTGTCGAACATCTTGATGCCGAGAATGTCGAACGTGTGCGACGGCCCGGCGCCGACGATCTCGGTGAAGCTGCTGATTCCGATCCCCATCAGCTCGCCACGCGCGCGCTTCTCAGCCTGCTCGCGACGGAGGTCCTCGTAGCCGATCATGTCCATCGCCGTGCGCAGCGCACGGTGGTAGTCGCCGGAGTCGTACTCCCACCCGGTGGCTGACTTGTACGGGAACTGCTCGGGCTTGATGAAGTTCTTCATCCGGAACTCGGCCGGATCCATCTCGATCTCGTGGGCAACGATGTCAGCCATGCGCTCGATGGCATGCACCGCCTCGGTCACCCGGAAGCTGCACCGATAGGCGACACCGCCGGGCGGCTTGTTGGTGTAGACGCCGTCGACCTCGACGAAGGCGTTCTCCATGTCGTACGAGCCGGTGATGACGTTGAAGAGCCCCGCCGGGAACTTCGAGGGGTTGGCCGCCGCATCGGCCGCACCGTTGTCGGCCAGTGTCTTCACCTTGAGCGCGGTGAGCTTGCCGTCCTTCGTGGAGCCGAGCTCGGCGTGGATGTGGTAATCGCGAGCGAATGAATCGGCCTGGAGATTCTCGGACCGGTCCTCGATCCACTTCACGGGCTTGCCGACCGTCAGGGAAGCCACCACGGCGAGGACGTAGCCGGGATACACCGGCACTTTTCCGCCGAATCCCCCGCCGATGTCGTGCGTCTTGATCCGGATCTTGTGCTCGGGGATCTTGCTGACCAGGCTGAAGACGGTGCGGATGGCGTGCGGCGCCTGACTGGTCATGTGCACCGTCAGGTGTTCGGCCACAGGATCCCAGTCCGCGATCGCCCCACACGTCTCGATCGAGGCGACGTGAATGCGCGGGATGTAGATGTCCTCGCTGACGCGGACGTCGGAAGCGGAGAGGGCTGCGTCGGTGGCGTCGCGGTCGCCCGACTCCCAGTGCCAGACGTGGTTCGACTGCTTCTCCTTGTCTGGACGGACGAGCTCCGAGCCCGGGTCCATGGCCTTGAATGGGTCGACCACCACCGGCAGCGGCTCGTAGTCCACGTCAACCGCCGCGACGCCGTCGGCGGCGATGTAGCGGCTCGTGGCGATGACCGCCGCGACCTCCTGTGCCTGGTACACGACATGGTCGGTCGGCAGCACCATCTGCGTATCGCTCATCAGCGTCGGCATCCAGTGCAATCCGGCCTTCTCGAGGTCGGCGCCGGTGATCACCGCCAGCACGCCCGGGATGGCGAGGGCCGCGGTGGTGTCGATCTTGGTGATCTTGGCGTGCGCGTATGGGCTGCGCACGATGTCCATCCACAGCATGCCGGGCAGGACGAGGTCGTCGATGTAGGTTCCCTGGCCGCGGATGAAGCGTGGGTCCTCCTTGCGCTTGACGGAGTGGCCCATTCCGCCGACCTCGGGCGTGGTCTGAGGCTGCGTATCGACCATGTCAGCTGCCTCCCGCCGCGACCGGCTCATTGGCATCCGCCGTCTCCTCGGCCACCACCGGTGCCGATTCAGCCGTGCTCAGCTGGCCGGCCGCCTGCTGGATCGACTTGACGATGTTCACGTAGCCCGTGCATCGGCAGAGGTTGCCTGCGATTCCCTCGCGGATCTCGGCTTCGCTGGGATCCGGGTTCCGCTCGAGCAGCCAGGCCGCCTGCATGATCATGCCCGGCGTGCAGAAGCCGCATTGGAGGCCATGCTGATCCCAGAAGGCCTGCTGGAGCGGATGCAGGGTCGCGCCATCGGCCATGCCCTCGATGGTCCTGACCTCCGCGCCATCGACCGATGCCGCCAGCATCGTGCAGGACTTCGTGCTGCGTCCGTCGACCAGGACCGTGCAGGCGCCGCAGTTGCTCGTGTCGCAGCCGATGTGCGTGCCGGTCAGGCCGAGGCCGTCGCGAAGCAGGTGGACGAGCAGGAGGCGGCCCTCGACATCCGCTTCGCGCTCCTCTCCGTTGACGGTGAGCCTGATGTGGTGCGTGCTCATGGTCCTCCCTTCTACTCAGGCGTACGCAGTCGCGCGCTCGAGCGCGACGCGAAGGGCGCGGTTGGTGATCTCGACGACCATGGCGCGCTTGTATTCGGCCGGCCCATGCCCGTCCGTCGTCGGTCGACTCTGTGCCGCCGCCGCGGCCGCAGCCGCGGCGAACACCTCGTCGTCCGGCCGGGCCCCGATCAGCAGTGCCTCGGCGTCGGTCGAGGCGAACGGCGTTTCTGCCACCGCTGTCAGGCCGATGCCGGCGTCGGCGATCTTCCCGTCGCCGAGCCGCAGCCGCGCGGCCACGCCGACCGATGCGAAGTCACCGGCCCGACGCTCGAGCTTGCGGTAGGCGCCTCCCGACCCCGGCGGCCGTTTCGGGAGCCGAATCTCGGTCAGCATCTCCGTCGGCTCGATGGCGGTGCTGAAGGTGTCGAGGAAGAATTCGCGCGCCCCGATCACGCGCTCCCCGGCCTGGCTGCGGCAGACAAGCGAGGCGTTCGCGGCCAACAGCACGGCCGGCCAGTCCGAGGCAGGATCGGCGTGCGCGCATGAGCCACCGATGGTGCCCCAGTTACGCACCTGCGGATCGCCGATACCGCCGGCCGTGTCATGCAGCATCGGGTAACGCGCGATGATCTCGTGCTCGAGGATCTGCCGATGCGTGGCGAGACCACCGATGCGCAGCTCGCCGTCCGCCTCCGAGATCGTGTCGAGCCCGGGGATGCCGCGCACATCCACCAAGACGGCGGGTGCGGCCAGGCGAAACTTGAGCAGAGGAAGCAGGCTGTGCCCTCCGGCGAGGAGCTTCGCCTCTCCCTCGCGATCGTTGAGCACCTTCAGCACGGCGCCGAGATCACCCGGCCTGGTGTAGTCGAATTCGCCCGGGATCATGGCCACCTTCTCCTATCGCTCGCCATTCGTGCCAAGCGCGAGGAAGGCCCGCCGGAGACGGGCACAGCCCGCGTGACACCTGAGATCGCGAGGCCTGCGAGGCGGCCGGGTGGCGGCTCCCGAGGACACCTGCCGCCCGTCAGAGGCGCTCCGGACGAGGCTACGCCCGAGCCGTTGCCCCGTCAAGAAGCGCGAGTCCGTTGACGGACTCAGGCGGAGAGGATCTCGACGGTCGCGTTGTAGTCGGGCACCAGTGCCTCCGGATCGCGACGACCGGGATCGACGAGCGAGTTGGCCTCCGGGAAGAACATCTGGACATTGCCCGGGCGCATGCGCGCGATCCGTACGCGCGCACGAACCTCTCCGGCCTCCGACCGCACGCGCACCTGGGCGCCATCGGCCAACCCGAGCGAGCCCGCATCGGCGGCCGCCATCAGGATGGCGTCCCGAGGGGCGCCGGTCATGGGGTCCGTCTGCTTCCAGACCATCGAGTTGAACTGCTTGCCGCGCCGCGTCGCGAGACGGAAACGACCGGGTGCCAGGGATGCCTCCGACGGCGCAATCGAGGCAAAGTGGGCGAGGCCGTCATCGGTCGCGAAGGTCCAACCGTCGCAGAGCCGTGGGCCGCCCCACTGGACCTGGTCACCGGTGCGCCGCAGGTCCTGGATGCCATCGTAGAGAGGCACCATCTCGGCGATCTCGCGGCGAATCGCGTCGGCATCCGCCAGGCCGAGACGCTCGATGAGTCCGGGGTCGACGCGACGGGCCAGATCACGGAGCACCTCCCACTCGGAACGCGCTTCGGTGATCCGCGGTCCCGGGATCTCCGGGCTGTAGATGATGCGCCGCTCGGTGGTCGTCTCGGTTCCACCCCCCGGCTGCTCGTAACGGGTCGTTGCCGGCAGGATGACGGTCAGCTCGGCGGCATCGACGAACATCTGTGGGGAGAGCACGATGTCGTGGTGGACGCGGACCGGCACGCGCTCGAGTGCCACACGCACGCCCGCCGGATCGGGCAGCGTCTCCAGGAAGTTGCCACCAACGCTCCACAGCACATCGAGCTCGCCACGACCCCCGGCCTCGACCATCTCGGCCGCCGAGCGGCCGCGCTCGCCACGGATCGGGAACCCATAGCGCTCCGTCCAGGCGGCGGCCGACGCCGGGGTGATCGACTCGCCGCCCGGGAACGCGGTCGCGTAGCAGCCCATCTCGGCACCGCCCTGCACACCGGAGTGTCCGCGGATCGGCATGAGGCCAGCCCCGGGCCGGCCGACGTTGCCCCGCGCCAGCGCCAGATTGATGATTGCGGCCACGTTGTCGGAGCCGGTGACGTGCTGCGTGACGCCCATCGACCAGACGAGGATCGCCGAACCGGCTGCGGCATACAGATGAGCGAAGTCGCGCATGTCGCCGACCGACGCGCCACTCCACACCTCGAGGTCATTGAGCGCTTGCGCGTCGAGCACAGAGCGCAGCTCCGGCCAGCCGGTCGTGTGCGACGCGATGAACGCATCATCGACCAGGCCCTCATCCGCCATGATCTTGAGCGCGCCCGTCAGAAATGCGACGTCGCCGCCGATGTCGAGCGTGAAGAATTGGTCGACCATCTTCGTGCCGAACAGGGCCGACTCGGGATTCGATGGGACCCAGTAATGCTCGAGGGCCGGCTCGCGGTATGGGTTGATGACGACGACTCGAGCGCCTCGCTTGCGCGCCATGTAGAGGTACTTCATGGTCACCGGCTGCCCGTTGGCGACATTGGCGCCGATGAGCACGATGAGATCGCTGTCGATGAGGTCGCCGTAGCTGATCGTGGTTGCCGCCGCGCCGACGCCGGTCTTGAGTGCCTTCGTCGACGGGGCGTGGCAGAGGCGCGCCGCGTTGTCGACCGAGTTCGTGCCCATGGCGCGGGCAACCTTCTGCGCTGCGTAGTACGCCTCGTTCGTGATGCCGCGGCTGGTCAGGTAGAAGCCGAGGCGGTCGCCCTCCCTGGCTCGCGCGGCCCGGACCCGCTCCGCCAGGAGCTCGAGGGCCGCGTCCCATGTCACTCTCACGAATCGGTTCTCGCCCGCGTGCCGCACGAGCGGATACGGGATGCGGCCCAGGCGTCGAAGCTCGGTCGCGCTCAACGACCGCAGCCGATCCAGGTCGCTCAGGGTGTCATCCGGCAGCTCGCGAGCCGTGTTCACCTGGAGCAGGTTCAACCGGGTGGTGCACAGGTGGATGCCACGAATCGTCCAATCGTTCAGCCCGGCGACGCCGAGCGCGCAGCCGTCGCACGCGCCCCTGGTCAGGATTCGCCACGCGTACGGAAGGTTGCGCCGGTTCTGCCAGATCGTCTCCAGCATCTCCCCGTAGTGGTTCGGCTTGGTGAGCCCGATCCCGTTCGGGCGCCAGCTCACCCACAGCGATGGCCGCAGCCATCGGGCGCGCTTGCGGGACCGATACACTTCGTCGGCGCTGTTCGTGACGCGGGCGCTCATCCCGGCCCGTGCTCCAGGAGGACCCGATCCGGACGGCTGTAGATATTGAGACGACCGGCGCGGACGAAGCCGACGAGGGTCATCCCGACCCGTTCCGCGGTGGCCACCGCGAGGTCGGTCGGCGCGCCGACGGCGGCAAGGATCGGGATCCCGGCCGCGGCAGCCTTCTGGACGAGCTCGAAGCTGATCCGCCCGCTGACGAGCAGCACGGATTCATGCAGCGGGAGATCACCGGCGAGGTAGCGCTCGCCGATGAGCTTGTCGAGTGCATTGTGTCGGCCGACGTCTTCGCGCAGGGTCGTCAGGGTCCCGCCCGGCGTGAACAGGCCGGCGGCGTGCAGTCCGCCGGTGGCCTCGAACGTCTCCTGGGCCCGGCGGAGTCGCGCCGGCAGCTTCGCGATTACCGAGGAAGCTACTGATGGCCCTCCAGGCAGCGCGTCCAGGCGCCGCGCAACGTCATCGATGCTCGCCTTGCCGCAGATCCCGCAGCTCGCGGTGGCCACCGTCCGCCGTTCGGCCAGCAGGGCAAGGTCGAGCACACGCAGGAGGTGGACCGTGACGGCATCATCAGGACGTGACGACTCGCTCGGGTCGGCGGTGGAGACCCGGCACAGGTCGCTCGCGCCGATGAGGCCCTCGCTGAACAGGAAGCCGACGGCCAGCTCGTCCTCGTGCCCCGGCGTGCGCATGGTGACCGCCACCTCGACCGGCTCCTGACCGGGGCCGGCGGCGAGGAGCTGGAGCGGCTCCTCGCCCGCCAGCAGATCGTCGCGAGCGATGGCACGATCGCCTTCGACCGCAACGATGGAGACGCGGCTCATCCGCTGCGCGTGGCGCCGTCCCGCGGTGGTCATCGTTCCACCGCGAGGAGGTCGGCCGGCTCGTTGACGTTCACGGCGGAGCGCCCCGCCGGATCGATGACGGTCGTCACCCGAAGCCGGTCGAGAAGACTGCCGAGTCGACGCTCACCGGCATCCAGCAGCAGCGTGGCAGCGGCGAGTGCCGGGGAGCGCCGGTAGGCCGCCAGGAGGGGCTCGCGACCTCGGTCGGTCGCGACCGCGACCGCATCGGCCGCCGCGCGATCGAGGTGCGCGAGCAGACGCCGAAGCAGGGCCGGCTCCAGCCATGGCATGTCTCCTGCCACCGCGATCACGCGCTCGCATCGCGCGGCCACCAGGCCGGCCTCGAGCCCCGCGAGCGGCCCCGCATCGGTCCGCCGATCGACGACCATGCGAGCGCCGAGCCCGCGCAACACTGCTCCGGGCAGTGGATCTCGTGCCGAGACTACGACGATCAGCTCATCGATGGCCGCATTCACCGCATCGGCGACCCGCCGCAGCATCGGCGCTCCATCGACCTGGATGAGGCGCTTGTCGGTGCCCATCCGTCGGCTTGCGCCACCGGCGAGGACGATCCCGGACGTTGCGAGCATGTGGCCATCTTGGGACCACGCGCGCCGGCATGGCAACATGGTCGGGTGACGCTCGCTGCGTGGCTCGACCTCCTGCGAACCAGGCTCGGTGACGACCCTTCTCTGGCACTGTCCGCCGACGAGGAACGCCTGCTTCTCGACCTGGCCCGCATCGCGGCGCACGCCAGTGAGAGGATCGCAGCGCCCCTCACCACCTATCTCGCGGGCGTCGCGCTCGCGGGTGTCGCTCCGGGCGAGCGGGCGGATCGGCTTCGAGGCCTCATCGCGGCCTTGACCGATCCGGACAGCATGCCATGACCACGAGCGGCTTCCTCGACGCCATTCGCGAGGCGCTTCCGGGGTTGAGGCTGTTGACGGACGAGGTCGACCGCGAGTCGTATCGGCGTGACGAGACCGCGCACTTCGAGCCCGGCCTGCCGCTGGCCGTCGCCATGCCGTCGTCGACCGCCGAGGTCTCGGCGATCATGCAGCTCGCGACCGCACACCGCGTGCCGGTCGTGCCTCGCGGCGCGGGGAGCGGCCTCTCGGGCGGGTCGGCAGGTATTGAAGGCGCCCTGACCATCGTGCTGACGCGGATGAGCGCGATCCTGGAGATCGACCGCAAGAACCTCGTCGCCGTGGTCCAGCCTGGCGTGATCAATGCCCATCTCAAGGCGGCCGTGGCCAAGGAGGGCCTCTTCTATCCGCCTGATCCGGCGAGCTTCGAGTTCTGCTCGATCGGCGGCAACATCGGCACGAATGCTGGCGGACTGTGCTGCGTGAAGTACGGCGTCACGCGCGACGCGGTGCTCGCGCTGGAGGTCGTCCTGGCAGATGGGCGCATCATCCGGACCGGCGGTCGGAACGTGAAGGACGTGGCGGGCTACGCGCTGACCCACCTGTTCATCGGCTCGCAGGGGACGCTCGGCATCACCACGGAAGCCACGCTCCGCCTGCGACCCGCTCCGCCCCCGCAACAGACGATGCTCGCCTTCTTCCCCACGATCGTGTCGGCGGGTGATGCCGTGGCCGCGATGACCCGGGCCGGCCTGGAGCCCTGCACGCTCGAGCTCATGGACCGCGAGACGATCGCCGCCGTCGACGACTGGCACAACCTCGGCCTGGACCGGAGCGCCGCTGCGCTCCTGCTCATCGAGTCCGACCGATCCGGTTCCGCGGCCGAGGCGGACCTTGCATCGGCTGAGTCCTGCTGTCGCGATGCAGGCGCCGCGTCGGTCACCCGGGCGACCGACCCAATGGAGGCCGACTGGCTGCGCCAGGTCCGGCGCATGGCGTTTCGCGCCATGGAACGGTTGGGCGTGGCGCGCATGGAGGACGTCGGGGCGCCGCGATCGCGCCTGCCGGAGCTGCTCGCTGCCATCGAGCGGGTCTCGGCCGCCCACGACATCCGCTGTGGAACGTTCGGCCACGCGGGGGATGGCAACCTCCATCCGACGTTCGTCTGGGATCGGGGCGACGACGCGGCGGAGCAGCGCGCACAGGCGGCCTGCGAGGACCTCTACCGCGCGGCGATTGCCATGGGCGGCACGGTCACCGGCGAGCACGGCATCGGTGCTGCGCGAAAGGGATTCCTGGTGGAGCAGCGCGGCGCCGAGGCAGTCGCCGTCATGCGTGCGATCAAGGGCGCGCTCGACCCACTGGGGGTCCTCAATCCCGGAAAGGTCATCTGACGCTCCCGTCCACCTCCGCCAGGACGTCGAGCACGAGCCGCGTGAACCGATCCGGCTGCTCGAGCTGGATCATGTGAGCCACGTTCTCGAATTCGACGAGCCGCGCGCCGGGCACGAATCCGGCCAGGTGCCGGCTGCTCAAGATGCCGCCCGGCTCGTCGGCCGTTCCGAGCATGACGAGGACCGGTATCCGCACCTCGGCCAGGCGATGCACCGCCGGCGGCTCGAGGGGGATCGGCCTGCCCTCCGGCTTCTCCGCCTCGTAGGTCGAGAGGATCCAGTCGTGGACCCGCGATCGAATCGCCTGGTCCACGCGCGTCATCGGCTGCCCCCAGCCGTCCACCCACACCCGCGTCTCGAGCTCGGACAGCGAGCCCCAGTCGCGCGCATCCGCCAGGCGCTCCATCTCGTCCCACGGTGGCGCTTCGACACCCTCGGGCAGATCTGCATCGTGGCCGCCGACGCCCCCGGCGACCGAGACGAGGGCCGCCACCCGCTGCGGCTGCTCGATTGCAAGATCGAGCGCGATGTTGCCGCCGCGCGACTGGCCGACGACGACAACTGCGTCGATCCCGAGGTGATCCAGGACGGCGACCGCATCGGCCCGATTGGAAAACTCGACATCCTGGGTATCGGTCTGCCCGAAGCCGCGCGTGTCATACCGAACGACCCGGGACCGGTCACTCAGGGCTGGCACGACCTCGTCCCACATCCGCAGGCTGCCGAGTCCTCCGTGGATGAGCAGGACAGGTGGTCCGTCGCCGTCGACCTCGTAGTAGAGGCGGGCGCCATTCGTCTCCAGGAAACCGGTCTCATTCGTCATGCAACGATGCTACCGCTCGAAGAGGACGCCCGGGTTCAGGATGCCGGCCGGGTCCCACGCCGCCTTGATGGCGCGCATGGCGGCCACGGCTTCCTCACCCCGATCGCGAACGAGCCAGCCAACCTTGGCAACGCCGATGCCGTGCTCGGCGCTGACGCTGCCGCCAAGCTCCAGCACCAGCTCCAGCACTGCATCGTCGGTGCGCTGGTCATCGGGCGCCGGACCCAGGACGTTGACGTGCAGGTTTCCGTCGCCGACGTGCCCATAGGCGATCGTCCGCGCATCGCGATCGGCCGCAGCGACGGCGATGCTCACATGCTCGACCAGCTCGGCGTAGCGGTCGGCCGGCACCGAGACATCGAGCTTGTGCGGCACGCCTTCGGCATTCATGACTTCGGTATGGCGCTCGCGCAGCTGCCACAGCCGATGGCGTCCGGCCGGGTCGGTCGCCACCGCCACGGATGCCTCGTCCACGCCCAGCCCGCCGATCGCCGCAAAGAGCCCTTCCGACGGGTCGGTGTCGTCGGAGGCGACCTCCACCAGCAGGTAGACCGGCGTCCGCACGGCGAAGGGCGCCACCACGGCTGCGTGTCGCATGACCAGGCCGAGTCCCGCATCCGTGAAGAGCTCGAGGGCCAGGACCGATGCCAGTCGGCGGCGCAGCTCGGAGGCCGCTGCCACCGCGGCGACCGCATCGGCGAAGCCGATGACGCACACTGCCCGCCGCCGAAGCTGTGGAACGAGACGCAGCCGGACACGCGTGATGACCGCCAGCGTTCCCTCGGAGCCGGCCAGCAGGCCGCCAAGGTCGTAGCCGGTGTTGTCCTTCGGCATCCCGGGCAGGCGGCGAAGCACCGTGCCGTCGGCTCGCACCGCCTCGAAGCCGAGCAGCTGAGAGCGCATCGGCCCGTGGCGGACGACGTTCACGCCGCCCGCGTTGGTGGCCACCATGCCGCCGATGGTGGCCGAGTCGCGTGCGCCCAGGTCCACGCCCACGTCCCAGCCGGCGCCGCGCGCCGCGTCCTGCACGTTCGCGAGGGTGGCGCCGGCTTCGACCGTCATCTCGCCGGCGCCGCGGTCCGCGTCGCCGATCTCGGCGAGGCGCCGGAGGCTCAGCACGACTTCGCCACCGCGCGGCACCGAGCCACCGACCAGCCCGGTATTGCCTCCCTGCGGCACCACACCGACGCCGGCATCGGCGCAGGCGACGAGCACCTGGGCAACATCCTCGGTGGAGGCGGGGCGAACGACCGCGAGTGCCTCCCCGTGAAAGCGGCGCGTCCAATCGGTCTCGTAGGAGACGCGCAGCGCCGCATCGGTCAGGCAGTGCTGGTCGCCGACGATGCCGCGCAGAGCTACCAGGAGCGCATCGGTCATGGGGCCTCATCCTACCGGCACGCCGCTTGCGCTCGGATCTTCGCACTGGAGGTGAACCATGATGGACGACCGACCG
>JBQTHZ010000082.1:0-2154 GCA_052388515.1 Chloroflexota bacterium
GCTGCACGGCCGCGCCGGCCGCAACGCCTCGCTCATCGTCGCCAACCAACGGGCGATGACCGCAGCGATCGCGCTCGCCGAGCGGATCGATGCTGACGCCATCCTGGCCATGCACGCAGCCCTGCTCGAGCGAGCCGATCCCGAGATCGCGGGACGGTGGCGTGTCCAGGAGGTGTGGATCGGTGGAGGCGACCTCGGCCCTCATGGCGCCGCCTTCATACCACCGCACCACTCGCGAGTTCGATCGAACATCGACGACCTGGTGAGGTTCATCGCCCGTGACGACGTGCCGATCCTCGTCCACGCCGCACTCGCCCACGCCCAGTTCGAGACCATCCACCCATTCCCAGACGGCAACGGCCGCACGGGCCGGACGCTCGTGCACGCGCACCTCCGTGCCAAGAGCCTGATCCGCAACGTCACCGTGCCGGTGTCAGCCGGCCTCTTGACCGACGTCGACGCCTACTTCGCCGCGCTCACCCGATACCGGGACGGCGAGCCGACCCCCATTGTCGAGTCCTTCGCCTCGGCGGCGTTCCAGGCGGTCGCCAACAGCCGTCGGCTCGTCGACGACCTCCACGCTGTCCGACAGGACTGGCAGGAGCGGGTGCGAGCCCGCCGCGACGCAGTGACGTGGCGGGTCGCCGACCTGCTGTTGCGCCACCCGGTCGTGAACGCCGCGCTCATCGCAGGCGAGGTCGGCATTGCGCCGCAGAACACCTACCGGTCAGTTCGGCCGCTCGTCGACGCCGGCGTCCTCGTCGAGTTCACCGACCGCAAGCGCAACCAGCTCTGGGGTGCTCCCGAGGTCTTGGACGCCCTCGACCAGTTCGCCGCCCGCGCCGGCCGCCGCGCCCGAGCTTCGGGTTGACCATGGACACCGGAATCACACGAGTGTAAGTGCATGGGACATCCCGTGTATCGGTTCGGCGCCGTGCTCCGGGAGCTGCGACGCGGACGCTGGCCTCACGATCCTCGCTGCCGCTGACGCCACCGCATACGGCAACTACGACCGATGGGAGTCGGGCCAACTGCAAGGAGCTCGGCGTGAAGGCTCGCCTCCACGACCTGCGCCATCTCCAGGCGTCGATGCTCCAAGTTTCGATGCCGGCGCGGCGGTCACGGTCGTTGCAGCTCGCCTCGGCCACCGCGACCACGTCGACGACGCTGAAGGTGTACAGCCACCTCCCAGCGCCGACACACGCGCCGCCGCGGTCATCGGCTCGGCGTTCGCGCGGCCGAGGGAGGATGACGTGTGACGTCCGAGGAGATCGTCGAGCAGTACGAGGCCCGGCTTCAATTCGCGGCCGAGTTCGTCGAACCGAGTGCCCGGCTGCGACGACTCCGACCTGATTCGCTCGTCTACTCCTACGAGTGGTTCGAGGACGACGCCCGCGTTCTCGAGGCCATCGAACCTTTCGCGCACTTGCGGGTGACGCTCCCGCACGGCTGGACGCTCGCGGACCCGACACGTGTGACGGAAGCGCCGACGAAGCACGACCCAGCGCACTGGGTTGACGCCGATGGTGGCACGCGGGGTCCGAACGTCCCGCCGGCGCGTCAGCGCATCGACTCGAGCGTCGCTCGGATCTCGGTCGTCAACAGGTAGAGGTCCATCGAGTCAGGATCGCTCGGGTCGAAAGGGCGGAACCCGAACCGCACCCACCACGACCTGGCCGCCGCTCCCAGCGCCGTGACAACGACGGCGCGACAGGCGGCGCGCTCGTTCAGGCAGATGGCCGTCGCGAGGACGTGGGCCACGAGCGCAGTGCCGACACCGAGTCCGGTGACCGATCGGTCGACCGCCAAGCGACCGATGAGGAGCGCAGGCACCGGGTCCGGCGCCTGCTTCGCAAGAGCTGTGGGCGCGCTCGGACGGTCGATTCCCGTCATCGACAGGCTCGCGTAGCCGAGGACTGTGTCCCCGGCATCGGCGACGACCCATGTCGCTGCCGTGTTTCGACGACGGTTCTGAGTCTAAGGGCCGCAAGGGCACTCGCAGCAAGCCGACGCCCGCGCAGCGGTACACGACTCGGAGGACCGACCGTGACCACGATCGATGAAGCGCTCGACGCGTTCCTGCCGAGCAGGACAAGCGGCTGGCCGAGCGCACGTACCGCAACTACCTCGAGGGCGCGAAGGGGGCCGGCAGGG
>JBQTHZ010000083.1:0-12378 GCA_052388515.1 Chloroflexota bacterium
TTCGCGGATGGTGGCCGCGCCGTCCTCGAGCGACTCGGGGTCGACGGTCACGCAGAACGGCGTGCCGATCTCGTCCTGCCGCCGGTAGAGCTTGCCGATCGAGGCGGTGTCGTCGTACATGGCCGGCAGGAGCTGCTTGAGGTCGGTCGTCAGCCGCTGCGCTCGCTCGACGAGCTCCGGGCGGTGGCGCAGGAGCGGCAGCACGGCCGCCTTCCTCGGCGCCAGCTCCGGCCGGATGCGGAGCACGACCCGCGTCTCCTTCGCCAGCTGCTCGTCGGTGTAGCCGTCCACCAGCACGGTGAGGACCGCGCGATCCACGCCCATCGCCGGCTCGATCACGTACGGCACGACGTGCTCCCCGCTCGCCTCGTCGAAGACCTCGAGCCGCTTGCCGCTGCCAGCGGCGTGGGCGCGCAGGTCGAAATCGGTCCGGTCGGCGATCCCCTCGACCTCCAACCAGCCGATCGGGTACTCGTACTCGATGTCGGTGGTCTGCTTCGAGTAGTGGGAGAGCTCATCGGCCTCGTGCGGGCGCAGGCGGAGGCGGCTGCCGCCGATGCCGAGCACATCGGTCCACCAGGCATGTCGCGCCGCAACCCAGTGGGCGAACCACTCGTCCTCGTCTCGCGGATGGACGAAGAACTCCATCTCCATCTGCTCGAATTCGCGCAGCCGGAAGATGAAGTTGCCGGGCGTGATCTCGTTGCGGAAGGATCGGCCCATCTGGGCGATCCCGAAGGGAAGCTTGCGCCGCATGCTGGTGACCACGTTGTCGAACTGGACGAACATGGCCTGGGCGGTCTCCGGGCGCAGGTAGGCGACCGATGACGACTCAGCCACCGGCCCGACGTGCGTGGCGAACATGAGGTTGCACTGGCGCGCCTCGGTCAGGCTGCCGCGCGTGCCACAGTCGGGGCAGGCGATCTCCGACGGCTTGCCCTTCAGGTCGTCTTCTCTGAACCGATGCTTGCAGTTGCGGCAGTCGACCATGGGATCGCTGAAGCCGGCGACGTGCCCGGAGGCCTCCCAGACGCGCGGGTTCAGGATGATCGACGCGTCGATGCCCACGACGTCGTCGCGCAGGTGGACGAGGTGGCGCCACCAGGCGGCCTTCACGTTGTTCTTGAGCTCGACGCCCAGCGGGCCGTAATCCCAGAAGCCGGCCATGCCGCCGTAGATCTCGCTGCTCGGGAAGACGAAGCCGCGTCGCTTGGCGAGGCTGGCGATGACGTCGAAGTTCGGCGCTGGCACGGCGGTACGGCGGCTCCTGCGTTGGGATATCGAGTCTAGCCGACTAAAGCCCATCATCGACCTCGTCGCGATCCGTCGCGGCCCATCCGCCCAAAGCCGATCTGCGGCGCGATTCCCGCGGGTAGGTGGCGAGAAACGGCTCCCCGCGGCCAACGAGGTGCCGGCTCAGGGAGTGGGCGCGACCTCGGCCGCAGCGGCCTCGCGGGCGGCGACCTCGGTGAGGAAGTCGCGGGAACGGAGCTCACGCTCCAACACCGCCGAGACGGTGGCGTGGAGGAGACGCTCGACCTCGCGATGGACGGCCGGCATCAGCCGCAAACGCAACACGCCGACGAGGGCCGATCGCTGGAGGTGGCGGAGCACCTTGAGCGCATCGGCGGAGATGGGCCGGGTGCCGTGCGCGGCGTGCAGGCACTGCGGGCACAGGACGCCACCGCCGACCGGCGAGAAGGCATTGCCCTCCGGCCCGATCCGCGCGCCGCACTCCAGGCACTGCGCCAGCTCGGGGCGGAATCCCATCGCGTCGAGGAGCGCCACCTCGAACCAGCGGACGACGACCTCGCGCTCGATCTCGGACCCCGCGTCGAGCGCCGAGAGGGCCTGGGCGAGCAGCCGGAAGGCCTCGTGCGAGTCGGCGGCACCCTCGCAGAACCGATCCGCCAGCTCGATCACGTACCAGGCCGCCGCCGTCGAGTGCAGGTCGTTGCGCAGCCCGAGATGCGGATCCTCGAGTGACGACGAGGTGACGACGTCCCACGTACGCCCCACCGCCAGCACCAGCTGGACGTCGCTGAACGGCTCGAGCGCCCCACCGATCCGCGAGCGCGTGCGCCGCACGCCCTTGGCGATCACGCGCAGCTTGCCGAGCCGCGGCGTGAGCACGGTGAGCACGCGATCCGCCTCGCCGAGGTTCATCGAGCGCAGCACGATGGCCTCGGTCTTGTAGACGCGCGGTCGCGGGCTCATCGGTCCATGTCCGTGCCGGTGGAGCAGAACTTGCTACATTCGCGTATCATGATCTCGATGTCCCCCATCCTGCACCGCAGCCTCGCGCCATGACACGGCTCCTCGAGGAGGTCGGGTACCCTTCCGGCGTGGACATCAGGACCGAGTTTAGTCACATCCTGGCCGACATCGAGAACGAGATGTCGGGCGTCCTGGACGAGCGCCAGGGCCACGCGCGATCGCTCTACGACATGCTGGCCTACCACCTCGGGCTGGACGGCGAGTCGGGCCTGCGCGGCAAGCGGATGCGCCCGCTCCTCGGCGCGCTCGCCTACCAGTCCCTGACCGGCGACTACCGGCCCGCGCTGCCGGGCGCCGCGGCCGTCGAGCTGGGGCACAACTTCAGCCTGGTCCACGACGACATCGAGGATGCCGATGTCGAGCGCCGTCATCGGCCCACCCTGTGGGCGATCTGGGGCGTGCCGCTCGCCATCAACGCCGGCGACGCGCTCTTTGCGCTCTCGCGCCTGGCGCTCTATCGGCTGCTCGAGGACGGCTTCAGCGAGCGACGCGTCCTCGCCCTCATGCGCGTCTACGACGAGACCTGCCTGGCCCTGTGCGAGGGCCAGTACCTGGACATCAGCTTCGAGCGCCAGACCGAGGTCAGCGTCGATGCCTACCTGGAGATGATCGGCAAGAAGACGGCCGCGCTGCTGGCGGCATCGGTCCAGGCCGGCGCCATCCTGGCCACCGACGATGCGGAGGTGATCGAGGCGTACCGCCGGTTCGGGTTCGACCTGGGCATGGCCTTCCAGATGGCCGATGACGTGAAGGGCACCTTCTGGAGCTCCACCGACTCCGGCAAGCCGGAGGCCGGCGACGTCCGCAAGCGCAAGAAGACGCTGCCGCTGGTGTGGGCGCTTGCCAACGCCTCCGAAGCCGATCGCGACCGGCTGAATGCCATCTACCTCGACGGCATCCGCGCCACAAATGGTCGGGGGCCGGAGCCGACCGCGGTGTCCCAGATGACCGATGACGAGGTCACCGTGGTGCTCGACATCCTCGACCGATGCGGCGCACGGGAGCATGCCCTGTCGGAAGCGCGGCGCTACCGCGATCGCTCCCTTGAGCAGCTCGAGCTGCTCCCCTGCCCGCCCGATGGCAAGCGCGACCTCGCCGCTCTCGTCCGCTCGGTGATCGCCGCGTAGCTGGGAATCCCAAACGAGATTGTGTTGCGGTGCTCCGGTCTGCGCGACGCCGCGCACCGGGAGGATGGACCGGGGGGAGCCATCGTTGAGCGCCTTGTTCCACTCTCAGCGGATATATCGCTACTGATATATTCGCTGAGAGGGAAACGCGCCTCGGCCGGACCACCGGTGCCGACGTGAGGAACGTCCCTGGGAACCTCAAGGTCGTTTTCGGTCGGATCTTGCGTCCCATGGCAAGCCGTGGTCGCGGCCAGCCACAACCTGGTTGTTCGTTGCGCTCCACCGCAAATCGGCCGACTGCCGGCGACCCGCCCCACCGGGATTTCGGCGTGGAGCCGATACCGCCACGCGTCGGCGACGCAATGACCGGGCAGTGTGCGGTCTGGTGCAGTAAAGTGCCGACTGCCTGCCCGAGCTGCCGGCAGGACATCAATGCAAGGGGGGACTCATGTCCACGCTCGTCATCGCAGGCATCGCCGTGCCATCTCTCATCTTCGCGCTCCGCTCACTGCGGGAGTACCGTCGCACCGAGTGGCTGAAGCGACGCATCGGCGTCTACCGCCTGCCGGAGGAAGGGCGCCGGGAACGCGAGAATCGCGCCGCTGCGAGCCCTCCGGCGCAGCCGGCTCGACAGATCGCGACCACGCCGGCGCCGGAGCGAGGCCGTCGGGTGCCAGGTACCAACCAGGATCGGCTTAGCCACGCGCCCATCGGCATTCGTTGCCGCCTACCAATCACGAACCGGCTATGGCGACTCGAGTGACCAAATCTGCCGTGCGCGGCAGCCGGGGCCATCCTGAGCCGGTCCTGATTGGTACACGGCAGGAACCGCGGCCCCGCGGCGCGACCTCCGACACAACGCTCGGATCAGGAGTTCGGCCCGCCGGCGCGCTCGCGCTCGTCATCCTGGGCGGCATCCTCGGCGCGGCGCTCCCGTGATGCCACGACGCGGGCGACGCGACGCGGCTCCGCGGCCTCGACGCGCAACGTGACGCCGTCCCGGAACGGGGTCTCGGCGCCGGGCAGCGGAATCCGTCCCTCGCGGTGCACGACGAAGCCACCGACCGTGTCGTAGGCCTCCTCATCGGGCTCGTCGTCATCGGAGAGGTCGAACAGGTCGCGCAGGTCGTCCATGCTGACCCGGCCGTCGAGCCGGAAGGCGAGCTCGTCGTCGGACTCGATGGTCTCGACCATCGCCTCCTCGGTGTCGTACTCGTCCTGGATCTCGCCGACGATCTCCTCCACCACGTCCTCCATGGTGACGAGGCCCGCGGTGCCGCCGTACTCGTCGACCACGATGGCGATGTGCCGCTTGGCGGTCTGCATGTCATGCAGCAGCTCGTCGACCGCCTTCGACTCGGGCACGTAGACCGGCGGACGGACGAGGGTTCGAATGTCGATCTGCCCGTTCGCCACACCGTTGCCCTTCAGGTAGGGCAGCAGGTCCTTCGCGTACAGGATGCCGACGATGTTGTCGAGGCTCTCGTCGAACACGGGCAGGCGGGAGTGGCCGGCGGCGATGATCATCTCGAGCACCTCGTCGAGCGGATCGTCGACGTTGATGGCGCGGATGCCGATGCGCGGGACCATGACCTCGTGAACGCGCTTGTCCCCGAGCTCGATGACCCCATGGATCATCTCCTTCTCCTCCTCCTCGATCCCGCCCTGCTCCGAGCCGGTCTCGACGAGCATCTTGAGCTCCTCGGTTGAGAGGTAGCCGCCCTGCGGCTTCTCCGTGCCGCCCATCAGGCGCACGAGGACCAGGCTCGTCCTCGAGACCAGCCATACGATCGGCGACAGGATGGCCTGGATCACGCCGATCGGTCGCGCCACGAAGCGCGCCCGCGACTCGGGGAAGTTGAGCGCCAGCGTCTTCGGCACCAGCTCGCCGATGATGATCGAGACGAGCGCGATGATGAGCGTCACCACGACGAAGGCGATGGTGCCGGCCGCATCGGTGATGAAGCCGAACGGCTCGGGCAGGAGCCGGATGACGGCGGCCAGGTCATCGGAGAAGGCCGATGCACCAACGGCGCCGGCCAGGAAGCCGAGGAACGTGATCGCGATCTGGATGGTGGCCAGGAAGCGGCTCGGATCCTCCGTGAGCCGATGGGCCGTGCGCGCCGCGCCGTTGCCGTCGTCGGACATCTGGCTCAGACGGTGACGCTTGACCGTGATCAGGGCGATCTCGCTGGCGGCGAAGAATCCGCCGACGAGAACGAGGATGACGACAACCAGGAGGTTGCCGATGGTACTGCTACCGTCCATCGGGCGGTGTTATTTCCGCCTCCCTACGAGTTCCGATCCGCCCACGGGCGGTTTCGAGCGATGCTTCAGCTCGATCGGGCGGGCCGGCACGCCGACCACCTTCTTGCCCGGAGCGACGTCCCGGTTGACGACCGATCCGGCGCCGGTCGTGGCGCCCTTCCCGATCGTGACCGGCGCGACCATCATGGTGTCCACGCCGATGCTGGCCCCGTCACCGATCACGGTGCGGTGCTTGGCCGTCCCGTCGAAGTTGGCGGTCACCGATCCGGCGCCCACGTTCACGTTCTCGCCGATCTCCGCGTCGCCGAGATAGCTGAAGTGATGCTGCTGGGTCCCCGCCCCCAGCCGGCTCTTCTTGATCTCGGCGAAGTTCCCGATGCGACAGTGCGGCCCGACCTCCGACCCCGGGCGCAGGTGCGCGAACGGACCGATCTCCACGTCCTCCGCCACCGTCGACTCCTCGACGACGCTGGCCCACACGTGGCTGCGCGGGCCGATCCGGCTCTCGCGGATGTGCGCGTTCGGACCGATCAGCGCGTCCTGCGCGATGACCGTGGCACCCTCGAGGATCGTCCAGGGTTCGATGCGGGCATCCTGCCCGATCTCGACGCCCGCGTCGATGCGGGTGGTGACCGGATCCACGACCGTCACCCCGTCGCGCATGTGCCGCTCCAGGATGCGGCGGCGCATCCGCTCCTCGGCCGTTGCCAGCGCCACGCGATCGTTGATGCCGATCGTATCGGCCGCGTCTTCCGCTTCGACGATCCTGACCGACCGACCGTCCGCGACCGCCATGGCCACGAGATCGGTGATGTACTTCTCGCCGGACGGCGAGGCCTTCACGCGATCGAGCGCCGTCCGAAGCCAGGTGGCGTCGAAGGCATACGTGCCGACGTTGATCTCGGTGATCTGGCGCGTGGACTCGTCGGCGTCCGGCTCCTCCACGATCGAGGCGGCTCCTCCGTCGCGGGCTCTCACGACGCGGCCGTAGCCCGTGGCATCCGCGAGGCGAGCCGAGACGAGCACGACGGCCGGGTCGTCGCGCTCACGCTCGCGCAGGAGCGCGTGGAACAGGCCGGACGGCTGGAGCGGCGCGTCGCCCATCGTGACCAGGATGGTGGTCGCGTCCGCCGGGGTCGCCTCCAGGCCGACCCGCACCGCATCGGCGGTGCCGTGCTGGGGCACCTGGCGCGCCGTCGCGGCTCGTTCGGCGACTGCCGCCTCGACCGCATCGGCTCCATGGCCGGTGACGACCACCGGTCGACCGATGCCCGCATCGGCGAGCGCGTCGAGAACATGGTCGATCAGGGAACGACCGGCAAGCGGATGCAGCACCTTGGGGATGCGGGAACGCATGCGGATCCCCTGGCCGGCGGCCAGGACGATGGCCGCGGGGGCGGTCAGTTGTGCAGACACGTTGGCCGATGGTAGAGGCGGCCGAATCGGAGCGTCAACCGGCGCCCACCGTGGCGACCGCCTCGATCTCGATCCGCGCGCCCTTTGGCAGGTCCTTCACCGCGAACGCGCTGCGCGCCGGGAACGGCTCGGGGACCTTGCGCGCGTAGACCTCGTTGACCGCCGGCCAATCGCCGATGTCGGCAAGGTAGACGGTGACCTTCACCAGCCGATCCAGCCCGCTGCCCGCCGCCTCGAGGATGGCCGCCAGGTTGGCCAGCGCACGATCGGCCTGCCCGGCCACGTCATCGGTCGCGAACTCGCCGGTCGCGGGGTCGAGCCCGAGCTGTCCTGCGGTGAACACGAGCTCGCCGGCTCGGATTGCCTGGCTGTAGGGGCCGGCGGCGGCCGGGGCGCCATCGGTGCTGATCGCTTCGCGCACGGGTGTCAGGTCTCCTCCTCGATGATGCGCTCGATGCTAGCGGCTGCGTCCCGCGTGCGGGTCACCGTTGCGCGAAGGCCCGCTTCCCCGATGCTTCCCGCGAGCACCCGGGCGCGCTCGGGATCGTCGGTGAGCGAGAAGATGGTCGGACCCGACCCGGTCAGGCGCGGTTGTCCACCGGCCCTGGTCACCGTTGCGAGCAGAGCGTCCAGCTCCGGGCGCAGGCGACGCGCGGGCGCCAGCAGGTCGTTCTCAAGTCGGCCCCATTCGTCGGCTCGAAGCTCGGCGAAGACGGCGGCCGTGGAGAGGCCGAACGGGGGATGCACGAGGACGACGTGGTGCTGCTTCGCGTCCAGCGCCTCGATCCGTTCGCCGATGCCGGTCACGCGTGCCGCGGCTTGCTGGGCGGCGAAGAACGGGACATCGGCGCCGATGGTCGCGAGCTCGACGAGGTGGTCGTCGCTCGCCGCGTCATCCATTCCTCGCCAGGCCCGGCCGAGGCGCCACGCGGCAGCAGCGTCGGATGAGCCACCACCGAGTCCCGCCGCAGCCGGGATCCGCTTGTCGAGTGCCAGGCATGCGAGCTCCGGCTCGCCGTCCAGTCCCGCTCGCAATCCGCGCAGGGCGAGGTTGTCGTCGCCCAACGGCAGCGCGTCGGCGCCCGCTCCTTCGATGCGCAGCCCACTGCAGCCCGGCATGAGGAGAAGCCGATCCGCCAGCTCGAGCAGGACGAAGACGCTGTCGAGCAGGTGATGCCCGTCGGGGCGTCGCCCGACCACGCTGAGCGTCAGGTTCAGCTTCGCGGGGGCGTCGAGACGCAGCGGCCCGGCCGTGAGGGAGCTCGATGGTGGGTTCACCTGACTATGGTGCCCCGAATCGAGATCGGCGGTTCGTCTGCCGGATTCCCTCGACGCATCGCCACGGTCACTTCATGGGGTCGAAGAGGGTGCCCTCCGCCGACGCGCCCACGAGCGAAGCGGTCAGACACGCCCACTCGTCCACGCTGAGGGTCTGCGGGCGTCGCTCACCGTCCACGCCGCAGGAACCCAGCGCGGCCTCCACGGCCTCGCGGTCGACGGGAAGCTCCCGCGACAGTCCGTTGTGGATCTGCTTGCGGCGCTGTCGGAAGCCAGCCTGCACGACGCGATAGAACGGCTCGCGCGCGGGTCCCACCGGCACGGCCGGCCGGTCGCGGCGCCGCAGCCGCAGGATGGCGGAATCCACGGCGGGCGCCGGCTCGAAGGCGGCCGCCGGCACGCGCGCCACCACCTCGGCGGTGGCCACGTTCTGGGCGAAGACCGACAGGTAGCTCATCTGCCCGGGCGGGGCCGCCACGCGCTCGGCGACCTCGAGCTGGACCAGCAGCACGGTCAGCTCCGGCGGCCGATCGCCCTCCAGGAACGTGTGCAGCAGCGGGCTGGTGATGTGGTACGGGATGTTTGCCACCACCTTGATCGGCTGCTCCGGAAAGAGCTCGCGCGGATGGAGCGAGAGCGCATCGGCCTCGATCAGCTCGAATCGGTCGACCCCGTACAGCTCACGGCGCAGGTACTCGGCCAGGCGAGGATCCAGCTCGACCGCGGTGACCGATGCGCCGGCCGCCAGCAGCCGGCGAGTGAGCACGCCGAGCCCTGGGCCGATCTCGACGACGTTGTCCCCCACCTCCAGCTCGGCCGCGGCCACGATGGCGTCGAGCGTCTCGGGATCGGTCAGGAAGTTCTGGCTGAGGCTCTTCCTCGGCCGCAGGCGCTCGGCGCCCATCAGCCGTCGCAGCTGGCCGGGCGTCGGCGGCTGGAGCCGGTCGGGCGCCAGCGGGTCGTTCATGACGCCAGCCAGGGCAGCGCCAGGTTCGGGATCGCTTCGAGGGTCGCGTCGGCGCGATCGCCGGCCGCATACCGGAAGCCCGCCGCCGCGCCGATCATGGCGCCGTTATCGGTGCACCACGCGGGTGGCGGGACGAGCAGCGGCAAGCGCTCCGCGCGCACGCGCTCGTCGAGGGTGCGGCGCAGGACGCGATTCGCCGCCACGCCGCCACCGAGGGCAACCGCCGCCACGCCGTGGTCGAGCGCCGCGGCCAGCGTCTTCGTGGCCAGCGCGTCGACGACCGCCTCCTCGAAGGCGGCGGCGATCCCGTCGACCGGGATCGGCTCACCGCGCGCCCGGTAGCCCTCGACCTCGCGCAGGACCGCCGTCTTGAGGCCGGAGAAGCTGAAATCGTAGGGTCCCGCCGTGCGCGCGCGGGGGAAGCGGGTGGCCGGCGTGGCATCGGCGGCGGCGGCCGAGATCGCCGGGCCGCCCGGATACGGCAGGCCGAGGAGGCGGCCGACCTTGTCGAATGCCTCGCCCGCCGCGTCATCGACGGTCTGGCCGAGCAGGGTGTACCGCCCGTGATCGTGCATGAGCACCAGCTGGGTGTGGCCGCCGCTCACGACCAGGCAGAGCAGCGGAAAGTCCGGCTCGGCCGGCAGAGGCGCATCGGCTGCTGCATCGGTCAACCAGTTGGCATAGATATGGCCCTCGATGTGGTTCACGCCGACCAGCGGGAGGTCGTGCGCGACAGCCAGCGCCTTGGCGAAATTGACTCCCACCAGCAGGGAGCCGATGAGCCCCGGTCCATAGGTCACGGCGATCGCGTCGAGATCGCTCCAGTCGACGCCGGCCTCCTCGATGGCCGCCTCGAGGCTCGGCACGATCCAGCGCAGCTGCTGGCGGGCGGCGACCTCCGGCACGATGCCGCCTGTCGCCGCATGCAGCGCCACCTGGCTGGCGACCTGGTTGGCCTCGATACGCCGGCCCCCGACCACGATCGCGACACCGGTCTCGTCGCAGGACGACTCGATCGCCAGGATCCGGGGACCGCTCACCCGGCCCACCGCCGGCGCTCGGCATCCACGATCGCGCGCATGGCCGGCTCATCCAGGTTCGGCGTGGTCATCACCAGCGCATCCTCGGCGTCATCGGTGTAGTAGGCACGGCGGCGGCCGACCACCTCGAAGCCGAAGCCGGCATACAGGGCCTGGGCGACCAGGTTCGACTCGCGCACCTCGAGCGTCATGCGTCGTGCACCGATGGCGGTCGAGATCTCGCACAGGTTGAGCAGCAGCTGCCGCCCGATCGCCTGCCGGCGCCAGTCAGGATGCACGCCGAACGTCGTGATGTGCGCCTCGTCGACCATCATCCAGATGCCCGCGAAGCCGACGATCCGATCCCCCGCCCGCGCGACCACGTAGCGCGCCAGGCGGTTGCCCTTCAGCTCCTGCTCGAAGGCGTACGCCGGCCATGGCGTGCGGAAGCTGAGGCGCTCGATCTCGTGGACGGCGGAGACGTCATCGAGGCGCATCGGGTCGACCACGACCCGCGCGGTCAGAGCCATCGCACCTGCTCCGCGCTCTCGACCGCGACGCCGCGCGGCGCGCGCAGGTAGATCGGCTCCAGGGTGGCCAGCTCGTCGCCGGCTGGCTGCTCGTCGATGCGCTCGGATGCGCGTTGGGCGATGGCGCGAGCACCTCGTGGCGGACGGGCATCGGTCAGCTCGAAGGCGGCCGCCACCTCACGGGGCGCGACGATGATGCTGCTGCCGGCGCCGGCCAGCGCGTCGCGGTCCACGATCCGGGGCTCGGACTCCCCTCGGATGAGCACGAAGGCCTCGCGCGCGCCGGCACGCCCGATCGCCGCCGCCGCTTCCGGATCGGCGTCGAGCCAGGCGCTCATGCTCGGCACGCCCACGATCGGGATGCCCAGGCCGAGCGACAGGCCCTTGGCCAGGGCCATCGCGACGCGCAGGCCGGTGAACGAGCCGGGGCCGGTGCCCACCGCGATCAGGGTCGCATCATGCGGCGAGCGGTCCGTCAGCAGACCCAGGAGGCGCGGGAGGAGCTCCGCGGACTGCCGCTGAGCGCTGCTCCACGCGTCTTCCGCCATGAGCGCCCCGTCAGGCGTGGCGAGCGCCACCGACAGATCGGTCGAGGCGCCATCGATCGCGATGATCACGATGCCTCGCGTGCCTCGAGTGCCTCGCGTGCCAGTTCCCCGTGGGCTTCGCCGATCGCGTGCCAGCGCAGGATGCGGTGCATCGGCTCATCCGGCGGCGTCTCCAGGTGGATCTCGAGACGTTCCAGCGGCAGCCAGCCATCGAGCCGATCGGCCCATTCGACGACCGTCACCCCGTCCGCCTGGCGCTCGTCGAGCAGGCCGGCGGCCGATGCTTCCTCGGGGTCGCCAAGCCGATAGGCGTCGATGTGGTAGAGCCGCAGCCGTCCAACGTGCTCGTTCATGAGGATGAAGGTCGGGCTGTTGACGACGCCGGTCACGCCGAGGCCGGCGGCCACGCCCTTGGCCAGCACCGTCTTGCCCGCGCCGAGCTCACCTGAGAGCGCGAGGACGGTCCCGGGTTTCGCTGCTTCGCCGAATCGGCGGCCGAGCTCGTGCGTTTCGTCCGCGTCGCGGCTGGTGCGCATGCCGGCCGTCGCGGCAGGCACGGTCGACTGCTCCATGCGGGCCAGTATATGAGTGGTTCCCATGGCGCATCCGCGGGCCGGCGTGGCACCTGACCAAACCGGTGCAGCGCGATCCGGGGCTCGTTCGTCGGTGGCCCCGCAGTGCGGGTGGCCGGGCGGCCACACTGCCGGCAGCCCGCCGGTGGCGCGGCCTGCCCGGCGGATGGACCGGAGGTGCGCTGTCGTCGAGCGTCTCGCGTCCTGTCAGCGACTATATCGTTCCTGATATATCGGCTCAACGGAGACGAGCCTCGCCCGACCGGCGCCTCGCCCCGGCCGGCGGATACACCGGAGTGCGCGGCGCTGTCGTCGAGCGTCTCGCGTCCTGTCAGCGATTATATCGTTCCTGATATATCCGCTGAACGGGGACGAG
>JBQTHZ010000084.1:0-23685 GCA_052388515.1 Chloroflexota bacterium
CGCACCTGCGCATCCAGCCGCCGCTCCTCGCCGACCTCACCGCGCGGCAGCGCAAGGCGGTCACCCACCAGGCGGGTCCGCTCCTGATCGTGGCGGGTGCCGGGACCGGCAAGACGACGGTCATCACCCGCCGCATCGCCTGGCTGATCGCCGAGAAACGGGCGCTGCCGTCGGAGATCCTGGCCCTCACGTTCACGGATCGGGCGGCGCTCGAGATGGTGGAGCGCGTCGACCGGCTCGTGCCGTACGGCCAGACCGATGCGGCCATCGGCACCTTCCACGCCTTCGGTGACCGGCTGCTGCGCGAGCACGCGCTCGAGGCCGGCCTCTCCGACCGCTCGACCGTGCTCAGCCGGGCAGAGCAGATCATCCTGCTGCGCGAGCACCTCTTCGAGCTGCCGCTGGACCGATACCGCCCGCTGGGCGACCCGACCCGCTTCCTGTCGGCGCTGGTGACCCTGATCGGCCGCCTGCGCGACGAGGATATCGCGCCGGCCGCCTACCTGGCCGTCGCCGCCGATCTGCAACGGCGCGCCGAGGAGGACCCCGGGGACGAGCCGCTCGCCGAGGAGGCTGCCAGGCACGCCGAGCTGGCCGCCGCCTACGACGCGTACGAGCGCCTCATGCGCACGACCGATCGGCTCGACTTCGGCGACCAGGTCGGGCTGGCCCTCCGGCTGCTGCGCGGCCACCCCGGCGTGCTCGCCGAGGAGCGCGCCCGCTATCGGTACATCCTGGTCGACGAGTTCCAGGACACCAACCACGCCCAGTGGGAGATCGTCCGGCTCCTGGCCGAGCCGCACGGCAACGTGACCGTCGTGGGGGACGACGACCAGAGCATCTACCGATTCCGCGGGGCCGCCCTTGGGAACATCCTCGGCTTCAATGACGCGTATCCGAAGGCGGCGAGCGTGGTGCTGGTCGACAACTACCGCAGCCGGCAGCCGATCCTGGACGCGGCGCATCGGCTCATCAGGCACAACGATCCGGATCGGCTCGAGGCACGCGAGGGGCTCGACAAGCGCCTGCGTGGGCGTCTGCGCTTCGACCGCCCGGAGCCTCCTGCCGGACCGATCGAGCTGTTGACCTTCGCCACCGGCTCGGACGAGGCCGATGCGATCTCCGACCGGATCGGTGCCTCCATCCGCGCCGGCCGCCGCGCCGGCGACCACGCCATCCTGGTGCGCGGCAACCGCGACGCCGATGCATACCTGCGCGCGCTGAACATGGCTCGCATCCCGTGGCGCTTCAGTGGCACGGCGGGGCTGTACCGGCAGCCGGAAGTGCGTGTCCTGATCAGCTTCCTGCGCGCGCTGAACGACCCGGACGACTCGGTCAGCCTGTATGACCTGGCCACCAGCGAGATCTTCGGACTCGCCGCCTCCGACGTGACCCTGGCCCTGACGAATGCGCGCCGCAGGCGCAGCAGCCTGGCCGTCGCCCTGGCCGATGCCGTCGCCGATCCCGAGCGCTCGCCGTTCGCGCTGCGCGCGATCGAGGTCGTGCAGCGGCTGCTGGGCAGCCTGGAGGCGCATCGGGCCATGAGCACGGAGAAGAGCAGTGGTGAGCTGCTCTACCACTTCATCACGGCGAGCGGCTGGCTGGCGCGCCTGGCGCACGAGGGCCGTGAGACCGGCGAGGAGCGGCTTGCCAACGTGGCGCGCTTCTTCGAGATCGTCCGGCGGCAGGGGAGCCTGCTGCGTGACGATCGTCTTCCGTTTCTCGTGGCGCAGCTCGACACCCTGATCGAGACCGGCGATGATCCATCCACCGCGGATGTCGATCTTGACGAGGGCGACGCGGTCCACGTCCTGACGTACCACAAGGCGAAGGGCCTCGAGTTCGGCGTCGTCTTCATGGTCGGCCTGGTGGATGACCGTTTCCCGGGCTGGAATCGGCGAGACGCGCTCGAGCTGCCGGACGCACTCCTCAGCGGGCCGGCTCCCGATGGCGACCAGCACGCCGCGGAGGAGCGCCGCCTGTTCTATGTCGGCATGACCCGGGCGCGAGAGGAGCTGGTGCTGAGCTCGGCGCAGGACTACGGCGGCCGGCGCTCGCGCGGCATCAGCCGCTTCGTTGCCGAGGCCCTCGACCTTCCGCCGGCCACGCCGATCGATGCCATCCGGCCCGTGCTCCTCGAGCAGCTGGCTCGGCACCAGGCCTCGCCGGCCGCACCGGCGGCACCGGCCGCGACACCACGGCTGGGTGACCGGCCGCTGCGGCTCAGCTACGGGCAGATCAACGACTATCTCGAGTGCCCGGCCAAGTACCGCTTCGGGCACGTCGTCCGCATCCCGACGCCGGCCTCGCACCAGATGGTCTACGGCCGCGCGCTGCATGCCGCCGTGCAGGCCTACCACCGCCGCCAGCTGGCGGGCGGCACCATGCCGGTCGAGGAGCTGCACGCCGCGCTCGACGCGAACTGGGAGTCGATCGGATTCCTGACGCGCGCTCACGAAGAGGCACGTCGTGCGGCTGCCCACGAGACGATCGCCCGCTTCTGGGACGAGCAGCAGCGGGATCCGGCGCGCCCCACGGCGGTCGAGCGCGAGTTCACGGTCGCGTTCGGCCAGGATCGGCTGCGCGGCCGCTACGACCGCATCGACCGTGACGTCGCCGGCCAGGTCGTGATCACCGACTACAAGTCGAGCGACGTCCGCGACCTGGCCACCGCCAATCGCCGCGCGCGAGAGTCGCTCCAGCTCTCGATCTACGCGCTGGCGCACGAGGCCGAGCACGGAGCATTGCCCGACGAGCTGGCGCTCCATTTCCTCGAATCGGGCATCGTCGGCCGCGCCGCGCCGACCGAGAAGCGTCTCGAGAAGGCGCAGCAGGATCTGACGAAGGCCGCCACCGGTATTCGCGCCCGCCAGTTCGAGGCGACGCCGAGCGCGATGCGCTGCGGCTACTGCCCGTTCCGCGAGATCTGTCCCGACGCCTCGCGGTGAGCGGACGACATCGGCTCGCGGTGGCGATCCTGATCCTGTCGGGCATGCTGTTCGCCATCGTGCTCGTCGCCGTCGCCGGGCAGGCCTGTCCGGTCGAGACCGCGGCGCAGCCCTGCCCCGACGCCGGGCGCAATCGCGCGATGGTCGTGACGCTGGCCTCGGCGAGCGCGACCCTGCTGGTGGCGCCGTTTGCGTTCCTTGCGGAGGTGATCTCGCGCCGCCGCATCGTCTATCGTGGCGCGTGGTCGCGTGCGGCGCGGCGGGGCATGCTGACCGGCCTCGCCATCGCTGCGCTCGCCGGCCTGCGCCTGGGCGGCGCGCTCAGCGTTCCGATCGCCATCTTCGTCATCATCCTCGCCGGTGTGATCGAGTGGTTCTTCGCCCGACAAGACCAATAGCCCGGAGGCATCGATTGTCAACGACAGCACCGACGGAGCGGCTGGCGGCGGCGGTGGCGCGCGTGACGCCCGAGGCTCTTGACCTGTCGCACCGGGTGCACGCGAACCCGGAGATCGCCTTCGAGGAGCGGCAGGCATCGGCGTGGACGGCCGAGCTGCTCGAGCGGCACGGGTTCCAGATCACGCGAGCGGCCGGCGGCCTCGAGACCGCCTTCGTCGCCCGGTGGCCGGGCCGCGGCGACGGCCATGTCATCGCGTTCGCCGGCGAGTACGACGCTCTCCCCGAGGTCGGGCACGGCTGCGGCCATAACCTGATGTGCGCGTCGAGCGCGGGCGCCGCGATTGCTGCCGCCGGAGCGCTCGGCCATGACTTCGACGGCGAGATCCGATTCATCGGTACGCCGGCGGAGGAGGCGGGAAACGGCAAGATCCACCTGATCAGGGCGGGTGTCTTCGACGATGTGGACGTCTGCCTCCAGATCCATCCGGCCGACAACACGAGCTCCGAGGTCCTGTGCCTGGCGATCACCGACGTGGGCATCACCTTCCGCGGCAAGCTCGCCCATGCCAGCTCCGATCCGTGGCTCGGCAAGAATGCGCTCGACGCCGTCGTGCTGCTCTACACCATGATCAGCCAGTGGCGGCAGCACCTGAAGCCTGGCGAGCGCGTCCACGGGATCATCACCCATGGTGGCGCCGCGCCGAACATCGTGCCGGACGTGACGAGCGGTCGCTGGTACCTGCGCACCCCGGTCGACGAGGACCTGGAGCCGATGATCGACCGATTTCGAGCCATGGCAGATGCGGCGGCGACCGCGACCGGCTGCTCCGTCGAGGTCACCGAGGACGAGGCATCACGCTGTCGCACGATGCTGAACAACCCGACCCTGCTCGAGGTCTGGCGGCGTCACCTCGCCGACATCGGCCTGGTGGACGGGCCGACCGACCCCAATGCCGGCAGCACCGACATGACCAACGTCAGTCACGAGCTCCCGACCATCCATCCCTACCTGGCGATCGCGCCGCCCGGCACGCCCGGCCACTCGCGCGAGTTCGCGGCACACGCCGGCGGACCGGACGGCGACGAGATGCTCCCGAAGGCGATCAGCGTGCTGGCAGGCACCGCGGTCGAGCTGTTGACCCTCCCGGAGCTGGTGGAACGCGCCTGGGACGAGCTCCGCGCGCAGGGGGGCGGCAGGAGGCGGGACAGCTGAGCGACATCCTGGCCGGCCAGCCCACGGATGCGTCTCTGCTGGCCGAGATCTACGACCTCGAGCACGACCAGGTCGACGAGGACCTGGCCTTCTACCGCGAGATGGCGCGCCGGCATCCGGGCGCGGCCATCGACCTCGGATGCGGATCCGGGCGGCTGTTCGAGCCGCTGCTCGCCGGCGGGGCCACCCGGATCGTGGGCATCGACGGATCGCCCGCCCTGCTGGAGCGTGCCGAGGCGCGGATTGCGACGTGCTCCGGCCCGCGCGTCGCCACGGCCGACGGTCGTATCGAGCTCGTGGCGGGAGACGTGCGGCGGGTTGACAGGCACGACCGATTCGCGCTGGCGGTCATGGCCGGCGTGGTCGCGCACCTCGATGGACCCGAGGAGGCCATCCGCGCCCTTGCCTCGGCGAGGCGGCTGCTGGCCGTGGACGGCGTCCTGGTGCTCGATACCCTCGGACCGGGGGCCATGCCCCCGCACGACCTCCCGCTCAGCGTCGACTGGGAGCGCTCCGAGGACGGCCGTCGCGTCGTGCGACGCAGCCGAATCGAGCGACGGGAGACGCCGGAAGGGCTGCGCGTGTCGTATGCCACGCTGACGGATGTCGTTCGGGCCGATGGTACGATAGCGCGGCTGCCGGCCAGCTTCCGGCTCTGGTATCCATCTCCAGCGATGCTCGTCGCTCTCGCCGCAGAGGCGGAGCTGGAGGTCGAATCGGTCTTCGGGTCTCACGACCTGGACCCGCTCGACGAGGACAGTGAGCGCTGCATCGTCGTCGCACGACGGACGGCGACCGATCCGGGCAAGGGGTGAGGGATGTCAGGCGAACAGATCCGGCTCCTGGTGGTGGAGGACGTTCCACAGGTCGCATCACACGTGCGGTCACTCCTCCAGGCGCAGTCGCAGATCAAGATGCTCGACGTGGTGACCGCGGGGGACCGCGCCGTCGCGAGCGTGAGCGAGGTGCGCCCCGACGTCGTCATCGTCGACGCCCTGCTCCAGGGCAGGGTCAGCGGACAGCAGGTCGCCGAACAGATCCGTCGGGCCGAGCCGCAGGTCGGTGTCATCATGCTCACCGTCCCGCAGAACCCGGTGCGCGAGGACGTGGAGCGCGGCATCGACGCCGTCCTCAAGATGCCGTTCACCGGCTTCGACCTGACCACCATGATCCGCAAGGTGGGGGAGACGCGGGCCATCGAGTCGGCGCGCGCCGGCTCTCTCGTCGTCAGCCTCTTCAGCCCCAAGGGCGGCGTGGGACGCACGACCCTTGCCTATAACCTCGCCGTCGCGCTTGGCCAGGACCACCGCGTCTGCCTGGTGGATGGATCGCTCCAGTTCAGCGACCTGCGCGGCCTCCTTCGCGTGCCGGCGGTGGCCCCCAGCATCGTCAACCTGCCGACCGATCGGATCAAGGAGTCGGATCTGACCGACGTGGCCTGGCGCGATCCGTCAGGCATCGACATCCTGCTCGCGCCGCCGCGGGTCGAGATGGCGGAGATGGTCACCACGCGCGACATCGAGAAGGTGCTCTCGCTGCTGCGGCAGCTGTACGAGTTCGTCATCATCGATACCCGGGCCGCCCTCTCAGATGACGTGCTCGTCTTCCTGGATTCGGCAGACCTGATCCTCCAGGTCCTCACCTACGACTCGATGGCGATCCGCAGCCTCGCGATGTCCGCGGAGACGTTCACGGCCATCGGTTACCCGCCGTCGAAGCTGACGACCGTCCTGAACCGATCCGACGCGTCCGGCGGATTCGACAAGGATGACGTGGAGCAGGCCCTCGGCTCGCGCATCGACTTCGAGGTCGTGTCGGATGGCCGGCTCGTGCTGCAGTCCAACAATGAGGGGATCGCGTTCGTGGCCTCCAGCCCCGACTCGCCGATCGCGCAGGGTGTGCGGCAGATCGCCGACTCCCTCGCCGCGCGTCTGCGGGAGCGGACGCCTGCGCTGGTGAAGCGCTGAGCCGTCCGCACGATCCCCGCCCGATCGGGGTCTTCGATTCGGGCGTCGGGGGGCTCACCGTCCTCTCTGAGCTGCGCGGTCGGCTGCCGCACGAATCGACGGTGTATCTCGGTGACAACGGCCGCACGCCGTACGGTCCTCGCCCGGCCGACGAGGTGATCCGCTTCACCCTCGAGGCCGTCGACTGGCTCCTCGCCCAGGACGTCAAGCTGCTCGTGCTGGCCTGCAACACGGCCACCGCGCGCGCGCTCGACGCGGTGCGCGACCGGTCGACGGTGCCGGTCATCGGCGTCGTGCGGCCGGGCGCCGTGGCGGCCGCCGCCGCCACCCGCAGCGCCCACGTGGCGGTCATCGCCACCGCCGGCACGGTCGAGTCGGGAGCCTATCCCGAGGCGATCATCGAGGCGGCCCGAGTGATGCACGTCAGCCAGCTGGCGTGCCCCGAGCTCGTGCCGATGGTCGAGGCCGGCATCCTGGAGGGACGCCGCGCCGAGTCGGTCCTGCGTGCCTATCTCGAGCCGCTGCTGCACGGCGCGCCGCTCATCGACACCCTGCTGCTGGGGTGCACGCACTACCCCCTGCTGCGGCCGGTGATCGAGGGCATCGTCGGCGAGAACGTGGCCGTCGTCGATTCGGCCTTGACGACGGCGCTGGCCGTCGAGGATCTGCTCGATGCCCTCGGCGCACGGTCCGGCACACCCGACGGCGGGCAGCACCGGGTGGCGACGACCGGTGATCTCGACGCATTCGTGACCGTCGCCTCGCGGCTCTTCGGCGACCGCCTGCCGAACGTGGAGGCGGTCCGCATCGGGCCCGCGGTCGCCGTTCCCCTAGACTGATCGGCATGTCACGACACACCACTCGCCTCGGGGCGGGCATCCTGGTCGGCGGCCTGCTTGCCCTTGGGGCGAGCGTCGCCTCGCGCGAGATCGTGCGCCGCGCCGGCACCAGGCTGATCGATTGGGATGCCGTGCGCGAGATCGCGCATCGGCGCCTGGCCGACGCGGCGGCTCCGATTCCACGAGGGCAGCGGGCCGAGGCCGAGGCCTTCTACCGCGCCACGCTGCTGCGCATCGAGCCGATCGTGGCCGCCGAGATCGGCTCCGACCTGCCAGAGGCGCTCGAGACGCCGGCCGTCGTCGATCGGGCCCAGTGGGTCGATCTCAACCTTTCGACCTTCAAGGTGCTGTTCGAGCGCATCGAACACACCCTGCTGGCCAGCCAGGAGGGCCCGGATACCGCCGGCCGGGCCATGTCGCGCTGGGTCAACCGCACCGTCGGCAACCAGCAGCTCGGCTTCATGCTCGCGTTCCTCGGCCGCAAGGTCCTCGGCCAGTACGACGTCAGCCTGCTGGCGGCCGGGCCGACTCGCGGCCGCCTGCACTTCGTGGAGCCGAACATCATCGCCACGGCCGCCGCCATGCGCGTTCCGCGCGACGAGTTCCGCACCTTCATCGCGCTGCACGAGGCCACCCACGCCTTCGAGTTCGAGGCGCATGCCTGGCTGCGTCCGTACTTCGCAGGGCTGGTGGCCGAGACCGTGGAGCAGCTGGCGGCCGAATCCGGCGGCCTCGTGGGACGCGTGCGAGAGGCGGTCGCCGGCGGAGAGGGCCACTGGATCGAGCGGATCCTGACCCCCGGGCAGCGTGAGACCTTCAACCGCACCCAGGCGCTGATGTCGCTCCTCGAGGGCTACTCGAACCACGTGATGAACGCGGCCGGCGCGCAGATCCTGCCAGGCTTCGCCGAGCTGCACGACCGCTTCGAGCGACGCGGCGAGCGGCGTGGTGCGGTCGAGCGCGCGATCATGCGCCTCACCGGCCTGGACCTGAAGATGGAGCAGTACGCCGCCGGCGAGCGGTTTGCCGATCGCGTCATCGCGCAGCGTGATCGAGCGTTCCTCAACCGCGTGTGGACGGGCCCGGAGCAGCTCCCGTCGCTCGACGAGATCCGCGCGCCCGACCGGTGGATCTCGCGCATCGAGGGGACCGCGTCCTGAGCGAGGCACCCACCCTCACCGTCCTGGTGACGCCGGTTCTCGGCGCGCCGCTTTCGCGCGAGCTGATCGGCCGGATCGAGTCGACGGACGGCGTGCGCTGCGCGCGCATCGCGGCGGATGGCCAAATCCACGGCGATGCCGCCGAGTCAGCCTTCGACGAGGCCGAGGTCCTCCTGCTCGGCTCGGTCCCGGCGTCGGTGCTCGACCACGTCGTTGCCCGGTCGACCCGCCTGCGCTGGATCCACTCGGCCGCTGCCGGGGTGGACCGTGTGACGACGCCGGTCGTGCGCGAGCGCGGCCTCCTCGTCACCAATGCACGCGGGGTCTTCAGCCGGCCGATCGCCGAGTACGTGGTGATGATGTCGCTGGCCGTCGCTCGGCGGTTGCCGCAGCTGCTCGAGCTTCAGCGCGAACGGACCTGGCAGCCGCTGCGCGGCCGGGAGCTGTCGCAGCTGAGCATCGGCATCGTCGGGTACGGCAGCATCGGCGTCGAGGTCGCGCGACTGCTGCACCCGTTCGGCAGCCGCATCGTCGCCACCCGCCGGCACCCGGAGCGCGGCGCCGGTGACGCCACGAACGTGGAGCTGCACGGGCTCGATCAGCTCGACGACGTGCTCCGCGCCAGCGATATCGTGGTCGTGGCAGCGCCGCTGACCGACGAGACGGCCGGCCTGATCGGTGCCGAGCAGCTTGCGCAGATGCGCGAGGACGCCTGGCTCATCAATGTCGCGCGAGGCCGGCTGATCGACGAGATCGCGCTGCGCCGCGCGCTCGCCTCGGGATGGATCGGCGGGGCCGTGCTCGACGTGTTCGGCGAGGAGCCGCTGTCGCCGGACTCGCCGCTGTACGACACGCCGAACCTCGTCATCACTCCCCACACCAGCTGGGCATCCGACCGAGTTGCCGAGCGGACGGTGGACCTGTTCATCGAGAACCTGCACGCCTTTCGGGCCGGCGAGCCGATGCGCAACATCGTCGACCTCGCGGCGGGGTACTAAGCTCCACCATGCAGGTCACCATCGTCGGGCTTCCCGGCAGCGGCAAGACGACCGTCTTCAACTCGCTCACCGGCGGCCATGCCGAGACCGGTGCCTTCTCGGGCGGACGGGCGGCACCGAACCTCAGCGTGGTCAAGGTGCCCGACGAGCGCGTGGACCAGCTCTCTGCGCTGTTCAGGCCGAAGAAGACGACCTACGCCGATGTCACCTATGTCGACGTCGCCATCCCGGCAGGCGCGGCGCGCGAGGGGACGGTCAACCCCGACGTGCTGGCCCTGATCCGCAATGCCGATGCCCTCGTCCACGTCGTCCGCGCCTTCGACGATCCCGCCAATCCGACGCCGGCGGACCCATGGCGCGACGTCGAGGACCTCGATCTCGAGTTCACCGTCGCGGACATGGCCGTCATCGAGAAGCGGCTCGAGAAGCTGGCGACCCAGGGGCGCCATGGATCGCAGGCCGAGCGCGAGCTGGCGCAGCGCGAGCAGGAGCTGCTGGCGCGTATCGAGCCGCACCTCTCCGACGGCAGGCCGATCCGGTCGTTCGGCCTCACCTCCGACGAGGAGCTCCTGCTGCGCGGCTACCGGTTCCTGACCCAGAAGCCGGTGCTGGTGGTCCTCAACATCGACGAGGGTCGCCTGCCGGAGGTCGCCGCCCTCGAGACGGCAGGACGCGAGCGCTACCGCCAGCCATCCAGCGACGTCGCGGCATTGGCGGGCAAGATCGAGGCGGAGATCGGTGAGCTGGCGGAGGAAGACGCCCGGCTCTTCATGGATGATCTCGGGATCGCCGAACCGTCGCGCGGCCGGGTCATCGGTCTGACCTACGCCCTGCTGGGCCTCTTCAGCTTCTTCACCGCCGGTGAGGACGAGTGCCGTGCCTGGACGCTGCGCGTCGGCTCAACCGCGGTCGACGCCGCGGGCGCCATCCATTCCGACCTGGCGCGCGGCTTCATCCGTGCCCAGGTGATCGGATTCGAGGAGCTGATCGGCGCTGGTTCCATGGCCGAAGCGCGCAAGCGCGGCACGCTTCGCCAGGAAGGAAAGGCATACGAGGTCCGAGACGGGGAGATTCTGGAAATCCTGTTCAACGTCGCGCGCTAGGAGCGTTCCAGCTCGGCGACGATGGTGCGGAATTCGTCGCTCGTCTCCACCAGGTAGGTGTCCTCCTCATCCATCCCGACGCTCATGCTGGCGTGCAGCTTGTCGTCGCCGATGTAGGTGAAGCCGTGGGATCGCTCCAGCTCGCGGGCGATGGCCTCGACGAGCGTGTCCTCCTCGAAGGTGTCGATGATCGCGGTTCGCGCCGCAAGCACCATCGAGGCGAACTGCTCTGGAGTATGGTCGCGCTCCGATACCAGGAGCGCATCGGTCATCAGGTCGGTGGCGCCTTCGTGGAGCTCGTAGAAGTAGAGTCGCATCGACCGATGATAGACCGATGACGGAGGCCCTGATCGTGGGCGGTCTGACGATCGACCGCTTCACCGATGGGTCGGTCGCGCCAGGCGGCTCGGTGCTGCATGCTGGCCTGGCCGCCATCGCCGAGGGCGCGACGCTGACGACCCTCACGGTGGCCGGTGAGGAGGATGCCGCCCGTGAGGGCCTTGCGCGGCTGGACGAGCTGGGCAGGCTCGCGCACCAGCGCGCGCCGTCCACGATCACGTATCGCCACGAGGAGCGCGACGGAGTGCGCGTGCTCGTCCTGGAGGTGCGCGCGGCGGCGCCGATCGGGCGAGGAGGCATGCGCGAACTGGAGGAGCCCGCCGTGGCGCTCGTGGCACCGATCGCCGACGAGGTCGAGCCATCGCTGGTCGACGCGCTCCGGGCTCAGCTGCGACCGGCCATGGTGGTGCTGCTCATCCAGGGGTGGCTGCGACACCTCGTGGTGGGCGAGGAGGTGCTGCCGCTGGCGCTCGATGCGCTGACGGCCGAGCAGGTGCGGGTGGTCGCCGAAGCCGACGCGATCGTCGTCAGCACCGAGGATCTCATCGAGGCGCCGGGTGACCCGTTCGCACAGGCTGCCGCGCTCCGAGAGCGAAGCGGACCGAAGCCGATCATCGTCGTCACGCTCGGCACCGAGGGCTACCTGCTCGACGATCCTGCGCGGGACCGTGTCCTGGCCAGCGTGCCGCGGCGGGTCGTGACGGGCGTCTCGGCCGTCGGCGCCGGTGACACGTTCGGTGCCAGCCTGGCCGTCAACCTGGCGCGTGGCGCGACGCCGCTCGTGGCCGCCGACCTTGCGACCGACCGCGTGATCAGGGTCCTCGAGGCACGCCGGGGAGCCTGACGCTTCACATCCCCGTCGGTCGCCGCGATCCAGCGAGGCCAGCGCGCCGGAGCCCGTGCTGCGGCGCGATTCTCGCGGTCTGTGCAGGACCCATGCGCCTGACCCGCGCCGCCCGGCACCGCTCAGGCTCAGCCAGCGGTCATGGATCGCGGGAATCCCGCCCGCCAGCCGGCTCGGGCGCTGTCGTGGCGATGGATCGCGATGGCGAGCATCCTGGGCGTGTCATGCCACCCGCTGGCGAGCGTCGCGGATGGCTCGGCGCTCTGCCGCTGCCACCCATCGGCGCAGGCGTCGCAGGCGGCGCTCGACCGCGATCCGGGTTCGGCCGACCTCCTGGATCGACCCGCCGCGACCGAGCGCAAAGGCGATGTCGAGCACGCGGGAGGCGGCAGCCGCCGCCTCCATGGCCCCTGCCAGGTCGCCGCGATGCCGCTCACGGATGCGCGCCACCTCGATCCACGCCCCTGCCGCGTCCACCGACGCTCGACGCGTCCCGAGCGTCCAGAGCTGCTCCGCGCGATCAACCTGGCCGAGGGCGATCAGCAGGCGCGAGGCGACGCGCCGCAGCGCATTCGCCTCGGCCGGATCGCCCGTCACCGCCTGCGCCGTGTCGACCAGCTCGAGGGCGTCCTCGACGGCGCCGGCGCGCAGCAGCTCGAGCGCCATGCCGCGCGGATCGAGGACGGGCGCATCGCGCCAGGCCCCGGCCCGGAGGCGGCACAGCTCGGCCTCAAGCAGGACGAGGCTGACGACGTCCTGGAAGTTGTGATCGAGCACCTCGGCCAGGATGTCCGGCGAATCGCCGCGGAGGTAGCCGAAGTAGCGTGCTGGCACCTCGCTGCCCGGACAGTCGGATCCACGGCGGACGCCGAGCACGCCGGACTCCACGTCGGCCAGCCGGGCGCCGCCCAGCGGACGGCGGAAGAGGCGTCGTGCATCGGGGAGCAGGTCGTCATGCGCGGCCGGCAGCGTCGCCTGGTCGCGGAACAAGCCGTGGAACGTGAGACGTGCGGCCAGCATCGGCAGGTCGAAGGTGCGCCCGTTGTAGGTGACGATGCGTGGCGAGGAGGCGAGGTCGGCCGCCACGGCTCGAAGGAGCGGCGGCTCGTACGGGTAGTCCGGCAGGAGGTACTGGCGGACGCGGACGCGACCGTCGGACACGCGGGCAATGCCGGCCAGGAAGATGACCGTGCCGGCACCCGTCGAGAGGCCGGTCGTCTCGGTGTCGAAATAGGCGGCCGGTGGCAGGGCGGCCAAGGCGTCGACCGTTGCCGCCGATGCGGCCGCGCCGCGCTCGACGATGAGCACCGCGCCGTTCTCGGTCACGTCGGTGCGGGCGTCGAACCAGCGGGCGAGACGGCTCAACCGATCCTCGCCCGCCGTCCGTGGAGGTGGCGGACTGGCGCGCTCGCCGCGTGCCGCCGCCAGGCGCTCCGCGAGCGTCCGGGACGGGCGCGCAGGCAGTGAAGTGGTCATCGGCTCGCCGGCATTCATGCGGCCATCGCGGCGAGCAGCTCGGCGACCGTGACCTTGCCCCGGACACCGACCTCGATGGCGGGGCCGACGCACGCCGGGCAGCCGTCCTGGCAGGCGCACGAGTCAACCGCCTCCCGGCAGGCGCGGATGAGATCGTCGATCAGGGAGAAGAGCCGTTCGGTCAGCCCCACGCCACCGGGAACCGCGTCGTACAGGTAGAGCGTCGGACGGCCGGTGAACGGTGCCTGGACCTGGGCGAGCACCCCCAGGTCTCGCGGATCGCACATGAGGAGCAACGCGCCAACGGTTCGGGCGACGCGCGCCAGGCCGATCAGCGCCCCGTCGAGCGTGTCGCGGTCGTACCGGTTGACGAGCTCGGCCGGCGGCACCAGCCAGGTGGCCGTCGTGTGCATCTCCTGCTCAGGAATGCTGATCGAGCCCCACCCGACGTTCTCATGGGTGTGGAACTTGAGCTTCTTGAACATGGTCACCTTCCACGCAACCATGACCTCGCCGCGCTGTCGCTCGCCGGCGGGAGGCTCGTTGGCCTCGTCGAACACCTCGAGCACCTTGAGCGTGATGCCCAGGTCCGCATCGGTGTAGTAGTCGACGTCGGTTCGGGTGACATACGCCTTGCGCTCGTCCCAATCGAGCCGATCGACATGGTGCTGGACACCCTCGTGGATGTAGATCGCCTTCTCGTGCACGAGGAGCGGGGCCGCGAAGAGGTCAACCTCGCCCAGCACCCTGTGCCGGTCACCGGTCGTGTCGACGATCACGACGTTCTCGGGCGCTCCGCTGCGCAGGCTGAAATCGCTGGCGGGGAAGTTCTGGTGGCTCCAGTAGTAGCGATCGTCGTCGGCTCGACGGAGATAGCCATCCTCTTCGAGCACCTCCAGCAGCGTCGGGGTCTCCTCGATCCCGAACCGCTCCGCCGCGGGCACGGGTAGCTCGAAGCTCGAGGCGCGCAGGTGATTGAGGAGCACATGGAGGTTGTCGGGGTTCACGAGCCCGTGCTCCGGCGAGCTGTCGAACAGGTACTCGGGGTGCGCGGCGAGGAACTGGTCGATCGGCGCCGACGAGCAGATCAGCGCCGAGAGGCTGGTGCCGGCGCGGCGCCCGGATCGGCCCATCTGCTGCCAGGTGCTCGCGATGGTGCCGGGGTAACCGACGCTGATGGCGGCGTCGAGTCCGCCGATGTCGATCCCGAGCTCGAGGGCGTTCGTGGCAACCACGCCGCGCACGCGGCCGTCGCGCAGGCCAGCCTCGATGGCGTGCCGCTCGTTCGGCAGATACCCGCCGCGATACCCGCGGATGGTGTGGGCATGGCCCGGCGGCGGCGCGAACGTCTCGCGAAGGTAGGTCGTGAGCACTTCGACCGCGGTACGCGAACGGGCGAAGGCGATCGTCTGCACGCCGCCGCCGATCAGGCGTTCGGCAAGGTGCTGTGCCGTGAGCAGCGCCGACCCGCGAATGCCGAGCTGCTCGTTGGCGACCGGCGGGTTGATGACGAGGATGTGCTTGCGACCCGACGGCGCGCCGTTGTCGTCGATCAGCGCGACCGGTGCTTCGAGCACGCGTTCGGCGAGCTCGCGCGGATTGGCGATGGTGGCGCTGGCACAGATGAAGACCGGGTCTGCCCCGTAGTGATTGCAGATGCGGCGCAGGCGGCGGATGACGTTGGCGACGTGACTGCCGAACAGGCCCCGGTAGGTGTGCAGCTCGTCGATGACGACGTACTGCAGGTTCTCGAACAGCTTGAACCACTTGGTGTGGTGCGGAAGGATCGCCGCGTGGAGCATGTCCGGGTTGGTGATCACCACCTGGCCGGCGGCGCGGACCACGCTTCGCACATTGGCCGGCGTGTCGCCGTCGTAGGTGTGGGTCTTGAGGCCAAGCTCGGCCGCCTCCGCGAGCGCGCGCAGCTCGACGAGCTGATCGGCGGCGAGTGCCTTGGTGGGGAACAGGTAGAGCGCCCGCGCCGCCTCGTCCTTTGCCACCGCGTCGAGGACGGGAAGGTTGTAGCAGAGGGTCTTGCCCGATGCGGTCGGCGTGACCACCACCACGTTGCGTCCGCTGCTGGCCGCCGTGAAGGCGGCGGCCTGGTGCGTGTAGGGCGCCTCGATCCCGCGACCCCGCAGTGCCTCGATGAGCTGCGGCTCGAGCGTCGCCGGCCACGGTGCGTGGCGTGGCGGTCGCGGCTCGAGCTCACGGTGTGCCGTGATCAGGGCGGCGAGCGATCGATCCGCCAGGAGAGCGGCGATGGCCTGGTCGGCGTTGCTTGGCGGTGCGGTCAGCATCGGGGCTTCTCCTGCTCGTCAGACTCAAACCGAACATCTGTTCGCACGCGAACATAGCACAGGTGTTCGAATCCTCAGGAGCCGATGCGACAGCTTTGCTGTCGCGACGAGCGGACGACCTATGCTTCCGCCATGTCCATCCTGCTGACCGACGCGCGGGTCGTGACCCCTGGAGGTGTGCTCGAGCCAGGCTGGATCCTTGTCGATGACACGCGCATCGCCAGGCTCGGATCCGGCTCCGCTCCCTTCGAGGCGGTCGAGCGACAGGCGCTCGGTGGGCGGTCCGTCGTGCCCGGCTTCATCGACCTCCACGTCCACGGCGGCGGCGGGCAGTCCATGTCCTCGGCGGACCCGGCCGCGATTCGCGCCGCGGCGTCATACCATCGCGGGCACGGCACGACCCGCAGCCTGGCGAGCATCATCACGGCCCCGCTCGACGAGATGCTCGAGGCTCTTGCCGCCGTCCGATCGGTCGTCGAGGCCGGACCGACGCCGGAGGCTCACGTGGTCGGCAGCCACCTCGAGGGTCCATTCCTCAATCCCCGGCGCGCCGGCGCCCACGATCCACGCCACCTGCTCGCACCGGACCCGATCGCATTCGAACGCCTCCTCGAAGCGGCCGCTGGGACCCTGCGCGTGATCACGCTCGCGCCGGAGCTGCCGGGCGGGCTGGATCTCGTGCGGCGGGCGGTGGCCGCGGGCGTCGTGGTCGCCATTGGCCACAGCGACGCCACGCATGCGGAAGCGGTGGGCGCGTTCGAGGCCGGCGCATCGCTGGTGACCCACCTGTTCAACGGCATGCGGCCCTGGCACCACCGGGAGCCCGGTGTGGCGGGTGCCGCGCTGGCCTCGCCGCGCGTCGTGAGCGAGCTGATCAATGACGGCATCCATCTCCACGACGCGACGGCGCGTGTCGCCTTCGCGGGCGGCGCGGCCGGGAGCGTGGCGCTGGTCACCGATGCGATGCCGGCTGCCGGCGTGGGTGATGGCGACTTCCGTCTCGGCTCCGCGGCCGTCCGGGTTCGCGACGGCGCGGTCCGGCTGGCGAACGGCGAGACCCTGGCCGGGAGCACCCTGACGATGGACGTAGCCATGCGGCGAGCAGTCCGCAGTCTCGGGCTGCCGATGGCGAGCGCGGTCGAGGCCGCATCGACCACACCGGCGAGGGTGCTGGGGATCGTCGATCGCGTCGGAACCCTGGAACCCGGTCGAGAGGCCGACCTCGTGGTGCTGGATGGCGATCTCGCGGTGGCGGCCGTCATGGCCGGTGGCGCGTGGATGACCTCGGGTAGACTTTTCCACCGATGACCGAAATCGATCTCTCCGCCGACAGTGCGCCACCGCCGCCCTCCGGCCGGCGGTGGCGGCTGCCGGCATCCCGTGGCGGAATCGCGTGGATGGTGGTCGTCACCATCATCGGCATCCTGCTGGTCGTGCAGTTCGGGCGCCAGGTGTACGCCAACTGGGAGATCGGTCAGCGCGCGGCGGCCATCCAGGCGCAGATCGCCCATGTCGAGGCAGAGAACGGCGAGCTCAGTCGGGAGCTTGCGTACCTCCAGAGCGACGCGTACATCAGCGCCGAGGCCCGTCGGCTGGCCAACCTGGGAGCGGTCGGGGAGCAGGTGCTCATCATCCCGCCTGGCGCCGAGGAGCCGCTCCCCGAGGAGCTCGCCGCCGCCGCGGAGCCGCCGAAGCCGATGCTCGAGCAGTGGGTCGACCTCTTCTTCGGCACGCCCTGACCATTCGATCGTTCATGCCGAGGGCGTCGGTCGAGCCGCGCGGTCGGCCAGGACGATCGCGTCCGGGTGATCGTGAAGCAGCGAGGCCGGAAGGCCGGGATCTGGTCCAGATCGCAGCATCCTGTCGAGGATCGGTGCCTTCGCGCCGCCTGACACGAGGAGGAGGATGCGACGCGCCGCCAGGATGGCCGACATGCCTGCCGTCAGCGCCTGCGCGGGCACGGGTCCCTGCCAGTAGCTCGCGTTGCTGTCGAGCGTCGCAGGGTCGAGGGAGACGACTCGCGTCGCCGCCTCCGCATCCGAGGGAGGCTCGTTGAAGCCGAGGTGGCCGTTCGCGCCGAGGCCGAGAATCGCGAGATCGATACCTCCGGCCGCCTGGAGCGCGGCGTTGTATGCTCGCGCCGCCCGACCGGCATCAACATCGCCGTCGAGCAGGGGAAGGACGCGCTCCTGGCCGATGCCGAGCGGCCGGAGGAGCGCGCGATCCATCCAGCCGTACAGCGAGCGAGGATCATTCTCGCCCAGGCCGACGTACTCGTCGAGTTGGGCGACGCGGACCCGCGAAACGTCCAGCGCTCCGTCTCTGCGCAATCGCGCCAGCTCGGCATAGCAACCCATCGGGGTGTGACCGGTGGCGGCGAGCAGCAGCGCGTCCGGCCGGCCGGCAACGACGTCGGCGACTTCCGCGGCCGCAGCGACGGCCAGCTCATGGGCATCCCCAACGACACGGAGCTTCATTCGGTCATCTCACTCGGGGCGATGCGTGCGCACCGAGCGCTGCGGCAGGCCGGGGCCACGCGGCGCGCTTCAGTCCTCGGTCTGCGGGCCGGCCTCGCGAACGGCCGTCGAGACCCCGCTCGCGTAGCTCTCGAAGTTGTCCGCGAACATCGCCGCCAGCTCCCGTGCCTTGGCGTCGTAGGCGGCAGGATCCGGCCACGTGTCTCGCGGTCGCAGCATCTCGCTCGGCACGCCGGGTACCTCGGTGGGGACCTCGACGCCGAACACCGGGTCCGTCTCGTACGGCACGTCGACCAGCGCGCCGCTCAACGCCGCGCGGACCATGGTGCGCGTGTGGTCGATGCCCATCCGTTCGCCGGTGCCGTAGGGGCCGCCGGTCCAGCCGGTGTTCACCAGCCAGACCGGGACGTCGTGCTCCTCGAGCCGCTCCGCCAGCATTGCGGCGTAGATGCCCGGATGGCGTGGCAGGAACGGGGCGCCGAACCCGGCCGAGAACGTCGCCCTCGGCTCGGTGACGCCGATCTCGGTCCCGGCCAGCTTGGCGGTGTAGCCGCTGATGAAGTGGTACTGCGCCTGCGCGCGCGTCAGCCGGCTGATCGGCGGCAGGATGCCGAAGGCATCGGCTGTCAGGAAGACGACGTTCTTCGGATGCGTCGTCATGCCGGTCGGGTCGGCGTTGCCGATGAAGTCGAGCGGGTAGGCCCCGCGGGTGTTCTCGGTGAAGCGCTCGGAGTCGAGGTCGAGCTCACGCGTGGCCGGATCGAGGTCGACGTTCTCCAGGATGGTGCCGAAGCGACGCGTGGTGGCGAAGATGTCGGGCTCGTACATCGGCGAGAGGCGGATCGTCTTGGCATAGCAGCCACCCTCGAAGTTGAAGAGCCCGTCGGTGCCCCATCCGTGCTCGTCGTCGCCGATGAGCGACCGCTCCGGATCGGCAGAGAGTGTCGTCTTGCCGGTGCCCGAAAGGCCGAAGAAGACGGCCGGGTCATTGGACCTGCCGACATTGACGGACGAGTGCATCGGCAGCGCGCCCTCCCCGGGGAGGAGATAGTTCATGACCGTGAAGGCAGACTTCTTGATCTCGCCGGCGTACTCGGTTCCGACGATGATGATCTCCATCCGCTCGAGATGGACGACGATCGCCGTCTCGCTGCGGACGCCTTCGGTGGCGGGATCGGCCTTGAAGGACGGCGCGTCGATGATGGTGAAGTTGGGCGCGAAGCGCTCGAGATCGGCGGCCGGCGGACGCCGAAACAGGTTGCGGGCGAAGATGCTGGCCCATGCGGTCTCGGTGAAGACACGCAGGGAACGCCGATGATCGGGATGGGCGCCGATGTAGAGATCCTGGCTGTAGATGGGCCGATCCGCCAGGTAGGCGACGAGACGCTCGCGCAGGCGGGCGTAGTTCTCCTCGGTAAGGGGCTGGTTCACCGATCCCCACCAGATGTCGGCGCTGCTCGATGGCTCGTCGACGACGAACTTGTCGAGTGGCGAGCGACCCGTGTGCTTGCCGGTCCGCACGACGAGCGAGCCATGGGCCGAGATGGTGCCCTCCGCGTTGCGGACGGCGTGCTCGTACAGCTCGGCCGTGGACAGATTGCGATAGGTCGCGTCGAGCGACGTCGCGGTTGGGCGAGGGCGGGTGGTCGCCACGGTCTCCTCCTTACGTCCGGCCCGTGCCACCTGGCGATGGGGTCGGCTATGTGAGTCGACCGGCCGCGCGTCGCGGGCCCCATGCCCGGAGTCGGCTTCCGCGGTCTCTTGTGCTGGCAACGGGCATCTCAGATGTCCGTCCGTGTTGCATCTATTGTACCGCGATCACGTCGTCCCCGGCCACCGGACGCGGGTACCATGCCGGCGATGTACAGCCTGGTCGTTCTCCTCCACGTGCTCGGCGCCTTCGGATTCGTGCTCGCGCATGGAATCTCGATGCTGGTCAGCTTCCGCCTGCGCGGCGAACGCGATCGTGCTCGCCAGGCGCACCTGCTCGAGCTGTCGAGTGCCGGCATCAACCTGATGTATGTCGGTCTCGCCGTCCTGCTGCTTGCCGGCATCGCCGCCGGTTTCCTCGGCAATCACTGGGGCCGTGGCTGGATCTGGGCCGCGATCGCGACGCTGGTGGTTGTGATGGCGGTCATGTACGCGGTGGCGACGCCGTTCTACGGGCGGATGCGCGTCGCGGCCGGAGCTCCCGTGCCGGAGCAGGTTGCCTCGCGGTACGGCTCCTCCGTCACCGAAGCGGACCTGGTTTCGCTGGCGACCTCGAGCCGACCGATGTGGCTTGCCGCCGTCGGCGGCATCGGCCTCGCGTTCATCATCTGGCTCATGGTCGCGAAGCCGTTCTGACCGTATTCGGGCAGTTCCCAAAATCCCTCAGCGAGGACTGGTCGAGGTCAGCGTCCACCTCGGGCCGACACCGCCGGGCCCCAATCGCCCGTCCGCGGAGCCATGAGCCAGCCATCGAAGCCCGAGGTGACAACTTGCCCCGGTGCTCGTGGTCACCGCAGGCCCGTGGGGGCACGGCGGGTGCACTCTTGTGCACTTTGGTGAGGACTGATGCACCCCGCATGAGTCTTCGTATCCCGTCCGTATCGCCCACGTCGTTCATCAGCGCGGTGCCGAGCGATACCACGCAACTCGAAAGGAGGGATGCCGGCAGCATCGGCCCACGCGGTTTCCCAAGCCCAAACTACAGTCAAGGGGAACACCCATGGCGAGTTCCGCTCCTGGGCTCCGTCGCCAGCACTACTTGATCGTGCTGGCAATCGCCGCCCTCGTGATCACCGCGCTCGTCCCGTCCTCTCTGCGTGGCTCCAGCCACCGCGAGGCTCCGCTCATCGCGAAGGATCCGACCGCCGACAACACGGATCTCTACGCTTACGTCACTCCTGACGAGATGAGCACCGTGACGATCGTTGCCAACTTCATTCCCGTGGAGGAGCCGACCGGCGGCCCGTACTTCCACAACTTCGACGACAACGTCCTGTACGAGATCAAGGTCGACAACGACGGCGATGCCGTCGAGGACCTGACCTACCAGTTCCGCTTCACGACCACGATCCTCAATCCGGACACGTTCCTGTACAACACTGGACCGATCACCTCGTTGGACGATCCCGACTTCAATTTCCGCCAGCACTACACGGTCACCCTGGTCCAGGAGGGGATGGAGCCGCGGATCCTGAATACGGACGATGAGCCGCTGCCCGTCCCGCCCGCCAACGTTGGTCCGCGCTCCACGCCGGACTACGCTGCCCTCGCCGATGCGGCACAGCAGCGCCTGCGCGGCGGGCTCGAGGTCTTCGCCGGGCCGCGCGACGACCCGTTCTTCGTCGACATCGGCTCCATCTTTGATCTCGGTGGTCTCCGACCGTTCAATCCCGCGCACCTGATCCCGCTGGACCAGGCGCCCGGCATCGATAGTGTCGGCGGCTTCAACGTCCACACCATCGCTCTTCAGATCCCGCGCACGCGGCTTGGAGAGGGTCGCAACAAGGACGACATCATCGGGATCTACGCCACCGCCAGCCGGCAGACGACCACCGTGCTCAACGCCGATGGGACGGTCAGCACCGAAGGCGAGTGGCAGCAGGTCTCGCGCCTCGGCAATCCGCTCATCAACGAAGCGGTCATCCCGGTCGGGATGAAGGATCTATGGAACGCCTCGGATCCAGCCGATGACGCCCAGTTCCTGGAGCACTACGAGACTCCGGAGCTGGCGGCGCTCGTCAACCTCCTGTATCCGTCACTGCCCGATGCTCGGACGACGGATCGCGCCGACCTCGTCGCGATTCTGCTGACCGGGCTGAAGCTGCCCGACGGGACGCCGTTCACCTTTACGGGTGACACGCCAGCCGATCTCCTTCGCCTCAACATGGGGATTCCCCCATGCGACGAGGACTGCTCGACGCTCGGCGTCCTGGGTGGAGATCTTGCAGGCTTCCCGAACGGCCGGCGTCTCACCGACGATGTCACGGATATCGAGCTTCGGGCGATCGCCGACGGCTACGGGCCGTTCGTCAACAGCCTGTACGGCGACCTGACGCCGAACAACGAGCCGAACAATGACATCGGTGACGGCGTCAACGAGAATGACGTCGAGTTCATGGACGACTTCCCGTACATGGCCCAGCCACACTCGGGCTACGAGCATGAGCATCACCGTGTCGGCACGACGACACCCGTGCCGCTCTAAGGACTGACTGTCGAATTCCCTTGGCCCGGGGTCGGCGCCAGCCGATCCCGGGCCTCTCAGCACGCGGAGGAATCGTCATGCGGGATCGCCGGATGTGGCTGATTCCGGCCGTCGCGATCGTGGTGCTCGTCAGCGTCGTCGCCGGTCCGCGCCTCCTCGAGCTGGCGACCGGCACCGCCCCGGCTGCGGAGCGCCTTCGAACGGCCGCGAACCTGCGACCGTTCAGCGATACGGAGCAATCGGTCGACGACCTCGAGGATGTCGTCGAGGAGCAGGGCACCAATCCCGAGGCGCACGCTCAGCTCGGAGCCGGCTACCTCCAGCTTGCGCGTGAGACCGGTGATCCGAGCTACTACGCCAGGGCCGAATCTGCGTTCGACGAAGCGCTGGAGCTTGACCCGAACAACCTCGAAGCTCTCATCGGGACTGTGAGTCTCGCCCTGTCTCGGCACGAATTCGCCGAGGCGCTCGACATTGGAGAACGAGCGCTCGCCATCAACCCCGCCGTCCCGCGCGTGTATGGCGTCGTCGGTGACGCTCAGGTCGAGCTCGGCCGCTACGACGACGCGGTGGCGACCATTCAGTCGATGGTCGATCTTCGCCCGGACCTGGCTTCCTTCAGCCGCGTGTCGCATCTCCGGGAGCTGCATGGCGACCTGACCGGCGCCATCGATGCCATGGAGCGCGCCCTCTCCGCCGGTGGGCCGAGCGTCGAGAACACGGAGTTCGTGCGCGTTCAGCTCGGCAACCTCCATTTCGCCCGTGGGGACCTCGAGACGGCAGAGCGCCTCTATCGCGAAGCGCTCGTGCGGCTTCCAGATTACGTCCATGCCCTGGCCGGTCTCGCCCGCGTTGCCGCTGCCGAGGAGCGCTTCGATGAGGCGATCGACCTCTATCGGCAGGCAGCTGCTCGTCTGCCGTTGCCCGAGCTGGTGATCGCCCTGGGCGAAACGCTGGAGGCCGCCGGACGGCGGGACGAGGCCGAGGACGAGTATGCGCTGGTGGAGGCCATGCAGCAGCTGAACGCTGCCAACGGAGTGCGAACCGACCTCGAGCTGGCCGCCTTCCTCGCGGAGCACGGCGATCCCGCCGCAGCTGTCGAGCTGGCGCGGGCGGCCTACCAATCCGAGCCGAACATCCGGGCAGCAGACGCGTTGGCGTGGGCGCTGTATCGGTCGGGCGATCCCGAAGCAGCGTGGCCGTTCATCGAGGAGGCCCTCCGGCTCGGGACGCGTGAGGCATCGATGCACTATCACGCCGGCATGATCGCCCGGGCTCTCGATCGGGATGGGGAGGCGCTGGAGCATCTTTCTGCCGCGCTGGAGCTGAACGATCGCTTCTCCCCGCTCCTTGCCCCTCGCGCCGCGGAGGCGCTGGCGGAGCTCGGCTCGGATCAGTGAGGAACTGCGCCCTGGCTGCGCTCGTCG
>JBQTHZ010000085.1:0-4460 GCA_052388515.1 Chloroflexota bacterium
GCCGAGGATGATGACCGTCACGATCGTCAGCCCGCGGTCGACGAGCGCCACGGCCGTCGCGGGCTCCTGGGGCACGCCGTACAGAAACAGGACGCCGATGATCCCTGCCTCCACGAACCCGAACCCGGCGGGAGTCAACGGGATGGCGGTCAGCAGGGCGGCGGCCAGGGCCACGAAGATGGACGAGCTGATGCCGAGGCCGACCTCGGGCAGCGCCAGCGCGCGGATCACGAAGTAGAGACGGGCTCCCTCCAGGCTCCAGATGGCGACCGTGAGCCCCAGGATGACCGGCACGCTGCGCGCCGTCATGGCGCCGGTGCTGCCTTCGTGGAATCGGTCCCACAGGTCGCCGATACGGGCCGGGAGCCATCGACCGATGTGCCCGCCGAAGATGCGAAGCCCGGCCAGGATGATGATGAAGGCGATGGCGACCACGAAGCCGATGATGAAGATGGCATCGATGTCCGAGCGATCGCGGCCGCGGAACGACCAGTAGCCTGCCGACAGCGCCAGGGTGGCGATGATGATGATGTCCGCCACGCGTTCGATGAAGACGGTACCGATCGTGCGCGAGATGGACGCGCCGAAGTTGCCGCGCAGCAGGTAGGCGCGATAGAGATCGCCCAGCTTTGCCGGCACCAGGCAGTTGACGAACCACGACAGGTAGAGGATCTCGGTCGCGTCCCGGAACCGCACGTGGAGTCCGCTGCGGGCGAGGACATACCGCCATCGATACCCGCGCAGCGGAAAGGTTGCGTAGTAGGCGATGAAGGCCAGGGCCAGGAAGCCCAGGTCCGCCTGGCCGATCTGCCTCGCCACCTCGCCCCAGTCGAAGTCCGGGCTGAAGAGCACGCGAGACAGGAAGTAGAGGAGGACGAGGCCGAACAGGACCGAGCCGATGGTCCGAATGTTGAGCAGGCGGCGGCGCAGCGAAACGTCGTCCTCGAGGATGACCTCCGCCTCGCCGGCCGGCTCGTCAGTCATCGGCATCGGGCTCCCGGGAGGGCAGCTCCGCACCGGTCGGGCGCTTGACGGGCTCCTGGCGGACCACCTCGGGCGGCTGCGGGCCGAGGATCGGTCCGGTGGCGGTCCGCTTGCCGCGCCAGCCGTCGAACAGGTTCTTCCAGACCGCCCAGCGGGTCGTGGCGTGGATGAAGACGCTGGATCGGCTGGCGTGCCAGTCGTTCTCCGGCAGGACGTCCTTCAGCTCATCGGCTGAGTCGAAGGGCGGGAGGGCATTGAAGGCCATCGCGATCTCGAAGCTCGAGTGGGCGTCGGAGGCTGCGATGCCGGGGATCCCGTAGCGGTGCGCGAACTCGGCGGCTTCGACGTTGTGTCGCTGGAAGGTCACGCGGCAATTGAAGACCTCGATCATGTCGATCTTGCCGATCTCCGCCAGGTTGCGCAGCGGCCCCTCCTTGATGTGCGAGCCGCGAAAGGGGTCGAAAGGGTGCGGAATGCTGACGAGGCCACCCTGCCGATGGATCTCATCGGCCGTCTCCTTGGCGGACAGGCCCCGCGGGATGGTCTTCGTCAGGAAGAGGCCGACCACCTCGCCGTCGCCCGTGCTCACCTCTTCACCGATGATGACCGTCAGCTTGTCGGTGAGGCCCAGCTCGGCGATCTTGTCGCGGACGGCGAGCGCGCCCTCGATGTTGTTGTGGTTCGTCACCGCGACGTGCGTGAGGCCGCGCTCGATGGCGATCCGCACGAAGCGCTCTTCGGTGAGGATCGAGTCGCGGCTGAAGCGGGTGTGGATGTGGAAGTCGGCGAAGACCTGCTCCGTCGGTGGCTCACCCGTCGCCTCTCGCTCCTGCTTCAGCGCCGTCCGCAGCTCCGAGGCCGAGGCGGCGACGGTCACGGGTGCGTCTCCGGGGTGGTCACCGCTGGCTCACGAGGCTCTTGCGGAAGGTGCCGAAGTGCTCGAGCGCCATGCCGGTGCCGACGGCCACGGAATTGAGTGCGTTCTCCGCGACGTGGCACGGGATGCCGGTCACCTGCGTCAACAGCTTGTCGAGGTTCCGGAGCAGGGCGCCGCCGCCGGTCATGACCATCCCCTTGTCGATGATGTCGGAGCTGAGCTCTGGTGGCGTCTGCTCCAGCACGTTCCGGACCGCGGTGATGATGCCCTGGAGCGGCTGCTCGATCGCCTCGGTGATCTCGGTGCTCGTGATCGGAATGGTCCTTGGGAGGCCGGCGATCATGTCGCGGCCCTTGACCTCCATCCGCAACGGCTCCTCCAGTGGCAGCGCCGAGCCGATCTGGATCTTCACGTCCTCCGCCGTCCGGTCGCCGATCATGAGGTTGTACTTGCGCCGGATGTAGTTGGCGATGCTCTCGTCGAAGCGGTTGCCACCGACCCTGAGCGAGTCGCTGACCACGATGCCGCCCAGCGCGATGACCGCGATCTCGCTGGTTCCGCCGCCGATATCGATGATGAGGTTGCCGCTCGGCCCGCTGATGGGAACGTTCGCGCCGATGGCCGCCGCGAGGGGCTCCTCGATGAGGTACGCGTCCTTGGCACCAGCCTTCAGGGCCGCGTCGCGAACGGCGCGCTTCTCGACGCTCGTCACGCCGCTGGGAACGCTGATCATGACGTCCGGCTTGAAGAGGCGGACGCGGGCGACCTTGTTGAGCACGTACTTGAGCATCGCCTCGGTGATGAGGTAGTCGGCAATCACGCCGTCGCGCATCGGCCTGATGGCCCTGACGTTCCCGGGGGTGCGGCCGATCATCTCCCTCGCCTCCTCCCCGACCGCGACCAGGCGGTTGTCCTCCTCACTGATCGCCACGACGCTCGGTTCGTTGAGGACGACGCCCTTGCCCTTGACATACACCAGGATGTTGGCGGTGCCGAGGTCGATGCCGATCTTCATGCGTGCACTATCGGTCCAATGCGAGTGTTCGTGGGGAGCCCGCAGTATACCGACACGCTCCTTGGGTTCGGTGCGGGCGTTCCGCTGGCCGCGGCTGGTTGATCATTGCGCGTCAGGGCGACATCGATCACGACGCCGGCATCGGTTCGGAACATTGCTCACGTGGACGTGCATTGCATGCGACCACCGGCCGTGAGGACTGGGTTCCACGCTCAGCGGCGTCGCCCGCGTTGCTCAGCGGCCGCGCAATGATCGCCACCGCGCGCATTGTTCACCCTGGTGTGGTGGCAGGGCGCCTCGGAGGATAGACGCGGCGCGCCGAAGCGCGCGGTGCTGTCGAATCGCCGAGAGATGCGAACCAGAGCAGACCCGGCGGGACGCCGTCCGGCGCTCGCGTCCACGAGATCGCCGAGCGTCCGCGCAGTGCGTACCGGTCGAACAGGGTCTCAACCTGGTTCAGCCGCTTCCGAATGGCGCGGTCGTCGGTGAAGACGATTGCTGGCACCACTGCGCGCACGTCCCAGCCGAACTGCTCGGCCGCATGCCTGGCCAGCCGCGCCTTCACATCGAGCCCGCCGATGAGTCCCTGGATGTCGACAAGCGCCGTCTTGAGCTCGATGACGAGGAGGGTCCGCGTGGCAGGATGCCAGGCGAGCAGATCGATCCGGCCACGTTCGCCGTACCGGCTGTAGCTCACCTCCACGCGCACGATCCAGCCCCACCGTTCGAGCCGACGCTTGACCGATGCGCCGAGCGCAGCGTGCGCCGCGTCGAGCAAGCGGTCGAGTTCCGGGCCGTGCCACATGACACGGAGGTCGGCGCGAGCACCAAGCGCGTTGAAGATCGCCTCGATCGTCGTGAGCGTCAGCTCGCTTGCACGGTTGCACTCGAGCAGCGACACGGTTCGGCGCTTCACCCCCGCCCGTAGTGCCAGCGCTGCCTGCGTGAGTCGCTGCCGCACCCTCAGCGTGCGAGCGATTCGGCCAACCCGTTCGGCATTCACGCGCCGATCATCGTTCGCGGGCGCTTACTGACGGCTTACCGGCGGCTTACCGAGTGGCGCCACAATGGGCGGATGCCAGAAGGCGACACGATCTTCCGAACGGCCGAGGTTCTTCGTGCCGCCTTGGTCGGCCGACGGATCACGGATGCCCGCGCCCAGCCGCAGCCCGGGCTGCGAAGCGTGCCGGACCTGTCGCAGCTGATCGGCGCAACCGTCGCGAGCGTGGAATCCCGCGGAAAGCACCTCCTCATACAGTTCGACGATGGGATGACACTGCGTAGCCACCTCCGGATGAGCGGCTCCTGGCACCGGTATCGGCCGGGCGAGCGCTGGCGGCTATCGCCTCGCCGCGCACGTGCGATCCTCGCGACGGCTGAGGCCGTCGCGGTCGCCTTCGATACGCCCGTGGTCGAGCTCCTGACCGACGCGGACCTCCGCCGTTCGAGGGCGCTGCACCTGCTCGGGCCTGACCTGCTGTCGCGCTCCTTCGATGCCGATGAGGCGCTCCGTCGCCTCCGCGAACGCTCGTTCGAGGAGCTCGGAAGTGCGTTGCTCGATCAGCGCGCGGTGGCCGGGATCGG
>JBQTHZ010000086.1:0-9668 GCA_052388515.1 Chloroflexota bacterium
TCGAACCGCGTGTCGATCGCCTCGCCGATCAGCGCGAAGTTGTGCTCCATCGACCCGTCGTTCGACACGATGAAGGTCGTGATCCCCGCCATCAGCGAGACCTCCATGTCGATCGCGAACTCGGTCAGCGAGACGTCGACCGGATTGCCGGTCGGGCTGCCGCCTGGCGAACCGATGGCGGCGGAGTCCGGGTTCTCGCATGAAGCCACGAGGACCAGGGCCAGCATCGGCAGCAGTCGTCTCATGCGCCATCGATGAGCACGTGGCGTTCCAGCCTCGCCGAACCCTGTGTTCGCCTCGCGCAAAAATTCCGGTGCATCCGAGCGCGGCGGCTTCCTGGTGCCGGTTCTCGCGGAAATTTCGGCGTGCCCGGCACAAGTGCTGCCCCCGCGCGGGGCTCATGCCATGGCGCCGCCGGCACTTCGGTCATTCCCAGCGCGGCCCCGCGATCGAGCCGGTTCTCACCAATTTGTCGGTGCTACGCCGGCGCGCCCTCGTAGAGCCCGAGCCGCGCGACCCCACGCTGCAGCCAGCGCGGCGCCCACCAGTTGACTGCGCCCATGACCCGCATGAAGGCCGGAACAAGGATGCCGCGCACGATCGTGGCATCGATGAGCACCGCGAGCGCCATGCTGAAGCCGAGCGCCTTGATCAGCACAACCGATGAGAGGGCGAATGCCCCGAACACGGCGACCATGATCAGCGCGGCACCGGTGATGATGCCACCCGTGAGCCCGATCCCTTCCGCCACGGCGCGCGTGTTGTCGCGCGTGACGAGATAGCGCTCGCGGATCCGCGAGAGCAGGAACACCTCGTAGTCCATCGAGAGGCCGAACAGGATCGCGAACATCAGGATCGGCGTGCTGGCGATGATGGTGCCGGACGGATCGAAGCCGAGCATCCCGGAGAGATTTCCATCCTGGAAGATCCAGACCAGCGCGCCGAAGCTGGCGGTGATCGACAGCAGGCTCATGAGCACGGCCTTGAGCGGTAGGAAGACCGATCCGAACGTGAGGAAGAGGACGGCGCCGGTGACGCCGACCACGATCGCCACCGCGAACGGCACCGAGCGAGTGAAGCTGGCCATGAAGTCGTTCGACCGCGAGGAGAGGCCGCCGGTCAGCGTATCGGAGGCGCCGTCAGGCACCGGGATGGCCCGGATTTCGTCGACGATGGCACGCCCCGCGGAGGAGTCGGCGAGCGGCTCGCTGAAGACGTTGACGCGCGCGACGTCGTCGGCGATCCATTGCTCCAACCAGGCGTCGATGCCGGCGGCCTCAGGTGGCCGTTGCTCCTCCGGCAGCGAGATGAGCTGAAGGTAGGCAGCCCCGTCGAGACCCCCCGGCGGATCGAGGACGCTTGCCACCTCGGTGACCCCGTCGACCGCCGCCAGGTCGTCCACGTATGCCTCGAGCTCCTTCACCCAGGACGCATCCAGCGCGCCGTCGACGAGCAACGGATCAGCGGAGTGCACCGCGACCTCGATCGGATCTGCGTCGCCGCCGGGAAACTCGTCGGCCAGGATCCGGAAGCCGGCCACGCTGTCAGACGGCGGCAGGTCGTCCAGGTTGCCTCCGGTCGAGAGCTGGATGCCGAAGAACGGGAGCCCGGCCAGGACCAGGACCAGCAGCACGGGCGACGCGATGAGGAGCGGCCGACGCATGACCGCACCGGCGATCCGGCTCCAGAGGCCATGGCCCTGCCGCGCGTCGGCCGCCGCGGCGTCGTCCTCTGCCAGCCGCAGCGCGCGTGGGAGCGGCACGCGCAGGCGATTCACCCGCGGGCCGAGCATGCCGAGCAGCGCCGGCAGCACCGTCAGGCCGAAGACGAGCGTCGACAGGACGGTGACCACGCCGCCGATGCCCATGCTGCGCAGCGCGGGCGAGCCGAAGACCATCAGGCTCGACAGACCGATGGCGACGGCCACGCCGCTGATGGCAACCGCCTTGCCGACCGTCGCCATGGTGTGCTCGACGGCGTCGGCGACGGACCGATGTCGCAGCTCCTCCCGGAAGCGGCTGACGGTGAAGAGCGAGTAGTCGATCGAGAGCGCAAGGCCGATCATGGTGGCCACGTTCGTCACGAAGATGCTCATCTCGGTCACGTTGGCGAGCAGGCCGATGACGGCCATCGAGCTCGGTAGGGCAATCGCGGCGATCACGATCGGCAGGAGCGCCCCGACCAGCGTGCCGAAGTCGGCGAGCAGGATGAGCATCGCGATCGGGAGGCTGATGAGCTCGGCCTGCACCAGGTCGCGCTCGACCGCCTCGTTGAACTCAAACTGCACGAGCGGGGTGCCGGTCACGACCGTTTCGACGCCATCCGGCGCGTCGACCAGGCTCGCCAGATGCTCGGCATCGTCGATCGCTCCCTCGAGGTCTTCGTCCAGGCGGACGAGCGCAAACGTCTTCGTACCGTCTCGGCTCAGGAAGGACGGGTCGCCGACATCGGCGTAGGTGAGGATCTCGCTCACGACCGGATCGTCGCCGAGCGGCGCCACGCTCTCTGCGACCGTCGCCTGGAACTCGTCGGAGTCGGCGGTACCGTTCGGATCAGTGAGGATGACGATCAGGCTCGTCGCCTGCTCGCCGAAGCGGTCGGCGAACAGTGCCTCGGCATGTTGCGCCTCGGAGCCCGGCACCTGCCACCCGCCCTGGCTCAGCCGCCCGCCGGCGGTTGCAGACCACGCATTGAGGCCGATGACCAGCGCAAGCCCGACGATGGGCAGCCATCGGCGAGACCGATACGTCCCCCTCCCGAGCGCCGCAAAGACGCCGTTGTGCGCGATCCGATCATCGGGCACGGGATCCGGGCTCACAGCCGGAGGCCCCTCCGGCAATCCCGGCGGCGGATCGATCGCGTCGCGTCCGTTCCGCACCGCGAGCCAGAGCCCCGCGATGGCGGCCAGGATGGCGCCGATGATCAACGGCCTGCGCATCGGACTGAATCTCCATTCATCACTGTGGCGGCACTCTACCCTTGCAGGAACCGGTTCGTCAACGGTAGAGTGAACGGTAATTCATCCTTGGGGAGCATCAACATGCCACGAAGCAGCGCCGCCCACGCGACGGAGATGCGGCAGCGCATCCTGGACGGCGCGCATCGGGCCATGCTCTCCGGCGGCTACCGCGGGACCACCATGCCGGCCATCGCCGCGGAGTCCGAGGTCAGCGTCGGGCTGCTGTATCGGTACTTCGAGAGCAAGGAGGAGCTCTACCTGGCGATGTGCGAGTACGTATCGCAGGCGCAGCTCGATGAGCTGGCACATCAGATGGGCCAGATCGCCGATCCGCGGGAGCGCCTGGGGCGCGCGGTCGGCCACTTCGTGGACAGCCTCGAGGCCGAGCGCTGGGGCGCCATCATCACGACCGGCTGGGCCGAGGCGGATGTCCAGCCCGCGCTGCGCGACCTCCTTCGGCGCCGATGCGACCAGATCCGCGCATTCGCCGCCATGTTCCTGCGCGAGGCGATCGCGCGTGGCGAGATCGAGCCGGACGTCGACATCGAGGAGCTGAGCCTCGCCACGACCATGCTCATGGACGGCGTCATCGCCCACCAGGCCGAGCTCGGCGATCGATTCGACCCGGACCTGGTCCAGCGGTCCGTCATCGCCCTCGTCGGTCGCACGCTCCGCCGCTGAGTGTCATCCGCCCTGCGGTCTCCATCCATCGAGACCGTGACGCGGGAGTGCCTTGGGAGGCGCGATTCTCGCGTTCCATGACCACCGTGGGAGCCTGAGCGGAGCCCCGCGGCGGGGCTCGGGCGCGTGGGGTGGCCACAGATCGCGAGATTCGCGCCGCAATGCGGCCTCCGGCGCTTGCAACGCCACACAGCGAGACAATCGTCACCCCAGGGCCGATGCCAAGGATGGCAACGTCTGCCGGATTGGCCACGGGTATGATCCGCGGCGTGATGCACCGAGCCAGCACGCGATGACCGTCCTCGCACCGGCGGGCTGGTGGCGCGGGCTCGGCGGCCTGGCGCGATCCGGCAGCTCGGTCGAGGCGCTGGCCTGGGCGCTCTACGACTTCGCCAACACGATCTTCAGCTTCGCCATCGTCAGCTTCGCCATGAGCCTGTGGACGATCCGCTTCCTCGAGGAGGGACCCGGCACGTTCTGGTTCACGGCGGCGGTCAGCGTGTCGGTGCTGCTGAACGCCATCGTCTCGCCCGTCCTCGGCGCCATGAGCGACCGCGTCGGCCGGCGCAAGCCCTTCCTGGCGGTCTTCACCGGGATCTGCATCATCGGCACGGTCGCCATCGGCCTCGTCGACATCCGGCTCGGGCTCGTCGCCTTCGCGATCGCCAACTTCGCCTACCAGGCGGCGCTCATCTACTACGACGCCCTGCTCCCGGACGTCGCGCGACCCATCGCCCGCGGTCGCCTCTCCGGCATTGGTGTCGCGCTCGGCTATTGCGGCACGCTCCTGGTCGGCGTGCTGCTGCTGGCCGGCATCAGCACGGATGCGGACGGCGGGTCGACGTCGGCCACCTTCGCGCTCGTTGCCGGCCTGTTCGCGGTCTTCGCCGCCCCGCTCTTCCTCCTCGTCCGCGAAGCACCGCGAGGGGGTCAGCGCTTCAGCGCCGGCCACGCCGTCCGATCCTTCGGCCAGCTCGCGCAGACCATCCGGCACGCGCGCGAGTCGCCGGGGCTGCTCCGCTTCATCGTCGCGCGCTTCTTCTACACGGATCCGGTCAACACCGCGATCGTGGTGATGAGCGCGTTCGCCGTGAATGCCATCGGCTTCACCGAGGGACAGGCGCTCCAGGTGTTGCTGGTGCTGACGGTGGTGGCCGTCATCGCCTCGCTCGGCTGGGGCGTCCTCGCCGACCGCTGGGGACCGCGCCGGACGCTGTTCGCCGTGCTGGGGACGTGGGCCATCGGGCTCATCATCCTCACCGCCTTCCTGTCCCCGATTCCCTTCCTCGCTGCCGGCGCGCTGCTCGGCGCCGGCCTCGGAGGTGTCGGCGTGGTGGATCGGCTCGTGCTGCTGCGCCTGACGCCCGCCGCCCGGGTGGGCGAGATGTTCGGCCTCTACGGCCTTGTCGGGAAGTTCAGCGCCGTTCTCGGCCCTCTCATCTACGGCATCATTATCGCCACGCTCCTGTCGGTCCTGGACCGTGGCGCCTACCAGGTGGCGATCGCCTCGCTCTTCGTGCTGCTGCTCGTCGGCATCGGGATTCTGCGCGGCGTTCCGGAGGGGAAAGCGGAAAACGAGGAGGCTGCCATGGAGGCACTGGTCGAGGGGATGGGCCGATGACGATCGTGGTGGCCCACCGGGGGGCGTCGACACAGGCACCGGAAAACACGATGGAGGCCTTCCGGCTGGGCGTCGATGCCGGCGCCGATGCAATCGAGCTCGACGTCCATGTGACGGCCGATGGGCAGCTCGCCGTCATCCACGACGACTCGCTCGACCGCACGACCGACCGGACCGGAGCGGTCGCGAACCGGACGATGGACGAAATTCGCGAGGCGGACGCCGGCGCCACGTTCGTACGCCCGAACGACTCCGGATTCCCGTTCGCCGGCCGGGGGCTGACCGTTCCCACGCTGCCGGAGGTGCTGGCCTGGCTCCCCGACGGCATCGGCCTGGTGGTCGAGATCAAGGCGCGCGCGGCCGCCGATGCGGTCGTCGAAGCGGTCGCGGGGCACGCCGTCCGGGCGAGCGGTCGCCTGGCGGTCATCAGCTTCGACGAGCATGCGATCGAGCGCGTCCGCGAGCTGGACCGCGACATCAAGACGGGCTACCTGCTCGTTCCCACGCAGCCGATCGAGCCGGCCCTCGTCTGGGCAACCGAGCACGGACACACCGGCGTCTTTCCCTGGGATGGAGACCTGGGCCTCGACCCCTTGCCGCTCATGGCCCAGGCCCAGGCCTACGGTCGCGAGATCGGCTGCTACGTCGTCAACGACCCGGAGCGCATGCAGCACCTCGCCGCCTGCGGTCTCTGGGGCTTCGTCACCGACGTTCCCGACATCGCCCGCGAGGCACTCGGGGAAGCCTAGACCGGCTGGCTTCCCACAGCGGCGAGCTGGCCGAGGGCCTCGCGCGCCGCCGACGGATCGTCGACCGCAAAGGCGACCATCACGCCCGAGCTGGACATGCCGGTCGGGATGATGGCCTCGATGTTGATGCCCACATCCGCCAGCCGTCGCGTGGCGATGCCGAGCTGTCCCGGCCGGTCCTCGAGCGACGCCGCGACGAGCTCCGCCTCTCGATAGTCGGCGTCGCGCTGGTCGAGCACGCTGCGCGTGCCCCCCTCGTCGGAGGTGATCAGGCCAACGGCGCCCGAAGCATCCCAGCCGACGCCGGAGATACCCGTGATGTTGATCCCCTTCTCGCCCAGCGCCTCTGCGAGGTCGGCCATGCTGCCGGGGCGGTGCTCGAGCTTGACGATGAACGCTTGCATGCGACACCTCCGTCGTCACGCCGGTCCGGCCGTCGGTCTTCCTGGTGGCCGACGAGGTCGAACCAGCGCCTCATCTCGAGTCTACGCCCCGTGTCATCTCCCGCTAGCGCCGGCGACCACCGGTCAGGATGCCGAGCACCGAGCGCAGGATCGTGTTGAAGGTGCCGGAGCGCGCGAAACGGGCGCCCTCCTCGGCCACGTCGCGCCAGTCGACGCCCTTCTCGGGTGCCCTCGTCGGACGCATCTTCCGCTCGGCGGGAGACTCGGGATCGGTGACTCCCTCCATCGGCTCCACCGCTTCGTCCGTCGCCTTCTTCATCCGGGCGGCGAGGAGCTCCTTGGCGGACTCGGGATCCGTGTCCGTCGCGTAGGTCGGCGCAATCTGGGAGTCCGTCACGACGGCGTCGAAGATTGCCGGCTCGACCTGGGCCATGAGTGACATCGGCGGCCGCATCATGACCCGGGCCGTCGGCATCGGGCGGCCCTTGAGGTCGAGCGCCGTGACGAGCGCCTCGCCCGTGCCGAGCTTGGTGAGTTCCTCCTCCACCTCGTAGAACTCGGTGGTCGGGAAGGTGTCGGCGGTGGCGCGCACGGTCGCCAGGTCATCCGGCGTGAAGGCGCGTAATGCGTGCTGCACGCGGTTGCCGAGCTGGCCGAGCACCTCGGAGGGGACGTCGGACGGCGAGTGGGTGACGAAGTAGACGCCGACGCCCTTCGATCGGATGAGCCGGGCCACCAGCTCGATCTGGCCCATGAACGTCTTGTTGGCGTCGCGGAAGAGGAGGTGCGCCTCGTCGAAGAAGAAGACGAGCTTCGGCTTGTCGGGGTCGCCGACCTCGGGAAGTGTCTCGTACAGGTTGGCGAGCAGCCACATCATGAACGTGCTGAACAGCGCGGGCCGATCCTGCATGTCCGCCAGCTCGAGGACGCTGATCACGCCCCGACCGTCGCTCGCCGTGCGCAGGAAGTGCTCGACGTCGAACTCGGGCGAGCCGAAGAACGCATCGGCTTCCTGTTGCTCGAGCTCGACAATCTTGCGGATGATGACCCCCGCCGTGGCCGTCGCGACGCCGCCGTACTCGGCCATCTCGGACTTGCCCTCGTCCGAGTTGAGATGGTTGAGCAGGGAGCGGAGATCCTCCAGGTTGATGAGCGGCAGCTGCTTGTCATCGGCGTACTTGAACGCCAGCGCCAGGACCGACTGCTGCGTCTCGTTGAGATCGAGCACCTTGGCCAGCAGGATCGGCCCGAAGCTGGAGACCGATGCGCGCAGGCGCACGCCCATGCCATCTCTGTCGAGCGTGAAGAACTCGACCGGGAACGATCTCGGCGCGTAATCGGCGAAGCCGATGGATGCCGCCCTGCCGGTTAGCTTGTCGTTCAACGCCGCCGGCGCGGCGAGACCGCTGATGTCGCCCTTGATATCGCTGATGAAGACCGGCACGCCCGCGTCGCTGAGCTGCTCGGCGAGGACCTGGAGCGTCTTCGTCTTGCCCGTTCCGGTGGCGCCGGCCACCAGGCCGTGGCGGTTCATCATGCTCAGCGGGACGCGCACCTGGGCCGTCGGGAGGGCCTCCTCGCCCTGCATGGCGGCACCAAAGGTGATGGCGGGAGCGTCGAAGCCATAGCCGGCGTTGATCGCCGCTTCAAGATCGGTGGACATGGCGCCGAGTGTAGTCCCGCCGCCACTCTCCGATCGTCGGCGAATGCCCAGCCCATCCCGACCTTGGTGGCGCCGGTCCGCCGCTGTCAGCGGTTATAGCATTTGTGGTATATGCGCTGACAGTGCGGCGAGACGCTCGCCCGTCCCCTCTCCGTGTCGACACGCGAGCTCATCCGCGCTTCGGGTCGACCCTCGGCAGCCGCGTCCTGCCCTCGATGAGAAAGTGGCGGAACCACTCGTCGATGAGCCTCAGGTTGTCCACCCGCCGGAAAGGAGTTCCGGATCGGGTCAGCTCATGCGACTCTTCCGGGACTCGCATCAATCGCACCACGCGCTTCAGCGAGCGGAGGACGGCGAAGAGCTCCTCGGCCTGGGTGATCGTGCAGCGCAGGTCCTGCTCGCTGTGCTGGATCAGGAGCGGCGTGGTGACCGACTCGGCGTAGGTCAGTGGCGAGTGGCGGCGGTAGAGGTCCCAGTCCTCCCACGGCTGCACGCCGTACTCGTAGAGGCCGAACGTCGGGCCGCCGATGTCGCCGGACAGCATCTGGCTGACCATGTCGTTGACACTGCGGCAGGTGACGGCTGCCTTGAACCGATCGGTGTGGCCCACGATCCAGCTCGTCAGGTACCCACCGTACGAGCCGCCGGTGACGCCCATGCGCTCCGGGTCGGCCAGGCCATCGGCCACGAGGGCGTCGAGGCCGGCCATGCAGTCGCGCATTGGTCCGTCGCCCCAATCCGCGACGTTGGCCGTGAGGAAGTCACGACCGTATCCCTGCGAACCGCGCGGGTTGCAGGCGTAGACGCTGATCCCGTTCGCCGCCAGGAGTTGCCACTCCCAGAGCAGTGACCAGCCGTAGAGCGTGCCGGGGCCCCCGTGGATCTCGAGCACGACCGGGGCGGGGCTGCGCTTCGTGCTCTGCGGTGCGGGCAGGAACCAGCCCTGGATGCGGCGGCCATCCACCTCGTGCCAGCGCTCGACCGGTGCCACCAGCCTCACGTCCCCCCATGCGTCGCCCATGAGGTTGCTGACGCGTCGCAGCTCGATCCGGTCCGCTGAGCCCAGCCGGCCGGCCGGGATTTCGCCGACGACGACGTCGTGCGCATCGGTCCCGCTCGTGCGTACGGCGGCGAAACGAGCTCCGCCGCGGGGCATGACCGTCGCCGAGAGGCGTCCGAGATAATGCCGGTCGCGCGTCAGCTGCTCGATACGACCACCGTCGACCTCCACGCGCCACAGCTCGAAGCTGCCTTCGACCGGCGCCGCGAAGATCAGCCAGCGCCCGTCGCTCATCCAATGCAGCCGCGCCTCGGCGCCGCCGAACAGGTCGCTGTTCATGGCCGCCGCCGCTTCCATGTCGGACCCGGCGATCAGGTCTTCGGCGTGCCCGTCGCGGACGCGGAATCGCCACACGGACGCCTGGCTCAGCTCCCCGCGCTTCCAGTCCCTGGTGCCGATAGCGGCCACCCAGCGCCCGTCGGGCGACCAGGCCGGCGCGCCCCAGCCCTGCCGGCCGCGTCCCGGCGAGAGCTGGCTGACCCGTCGGGTGGTGACCTCGACCAGGTGGATATCGGTCCGCCAGCCGAGGTC
>JBQTHZ010000087.1:0-2447 GCA_052388515.1 Chloroflexota bacterium
GCGAAGTTCGCCACCGTGCACGGGCAGGCCACCTCGCAGTTGCAGTTCTCGATATACCCCCCGCTCAGTTGCCACGCCATGATCCGGCTCTCCCTGCGGATTGGACGATTCGAATCGTGCGTCGAGATACAAGGCGCGTCAAGCGTTTCGTCACTGTGCCGGCCCTTGCGATGCACAGGCGCGTCGCGACCTCTCGGGGGCGCTTCGGACCATGGCGCCTGGCGGCGCAAGTGTTTCCTCGACGTGCTGGGTCGGTCTCGCCGGCGCGAGCCTACCGGCGGAACACCGTGTCGCCGTGCCACTCGAGGTACTCGGGTGACGGTGGTGGCGCCGGAGGGAGCGGCACCCTGACCGATGCGCCCTGGAGGGCGTAGTAGTCGCGCCCGTTCTCGAACTCCTCGCGGATCCGGCGGCTCACACGCAGCTCAAGCGACGGGGTGACGGTCACATAGCCAGCATTGAACAGTGCGTGTAGGTCCTTGCGAAGCAGGATCCCCTTCTCGAGCCGATGCGGACCGAGCTCGGCGTACGGCCGGATGTGGGCGGCATCGAGCACCGGCAGCGTGCGCTCGCCAGTGACGCCGCAACGGCGTTGGTAGGCATCGGTCACCAGCAGGCGGAAGGCGCCCTGCCCGAGCCGCTGCTGCACCAGGAGCGGCCGGCGGCGCGATCCACTCCGACTCCTCAAAGAAGAACGGCTCGACGACCACCAGGTTCCCGACCTGGTCGGCATGGACATCGATCTTCGTGCGCCGATACCGACCGATGCGCACCACCATCTCCTCGAAGGTGCCCGCTCCGTTCTCGACCCCAAACGTGTCCCTCGTCATCCTCACCGGCAGCGCCGAATAGTGGGCGAAGAACCCGCCGCCAACGATTTAGCCGCCGTGCGAGGCATGGAGCTTGAAGAGGAACAGCGCCCCCGGATCGGGCGTCACCGGACGCCGCCCCGCGCTCGGCTGCCAGAAGTTGACCTCTGGCAGCTCGGCCGAACAGCGAGGAAGCGGAACCAGTCGTAATCGGTGATGCCGACCCAGAACCGCATTGCGCTCAAGTATCAGTGAACATGGCTGCAGGCCATGGTAGCCTTGCCGCGAAGCAAGCCAGCCCAAGCTTCGCTGTCGAGGGGATCGATGCCCGAGCTGCCGACCGCATCGCAACATTCCGACCGCTTGAGTCGCCCGTGACGTTGCTTCGAGATGAGCGCTGGCCGGCATCCGATACCTATCCGACCCGCGATCGGGAGTGGTGCAGTTCGACGACATGGGCCCCAGCTGGACCAAGGTTCGTGAAGGCGCGCGCGTTCGGACACTCCGGAAGTCCGACCCGGATGTGGCAGCGATCGCGAACCGATGGGACGAGCTCATCCGCTTCCTCAGCCTTGACCTGACCAAGCAGCTTGGCCGTGACGTGAGGCAACTTCAGCGCCGCGAGGAGGCGAGTGCGACCGCGCGCCATCAGGCGCTTCGTCAGTCGCTTGCGGAGACTGGGCGCCTCTACGCTGATCTCCAGATCCCGGATACCGCCGGCCCGCTCGAGGTGATCGCGGACCTTGCCACCAGGCAGATCGTCGTCGCGACCGAGCTGACCGCACCGAAGGAAGGCCAATCACGAGGCCGCATCTCCTGGCTGTTGCGACAACTGCAGAAGGCACCTCCGGATCTCACCATCGATGTGCGGCTGGCGCGCACTGCTCAGACACTCAGCGCCAATCTCGATGCAATTCGAGCCGATCCCTCGGTGGTATTGCCTGACCGGACGCGTGAGATCCGCGGATTCCGCCTGTCGTTGCGACGCGACTCGGGACTGAACCGACAGGCCGGCCGTGGTGCATTCATCGACAGCGTCCTCGGCAACGTCAAGACGTTTTACGGCGACTGCCTCCAGCAGTTGACTGCGTGGAAGCCGAGGGCGCCCAAGCTGCGCGCGGCGGATAGACCGATCGAGACGGATGTCGCCGACGTCCCAGAGCCCATCGAGGAGGCTCTCGTCGATGCCGAAGAGCGGATGGCTGATGCGACTGAGTAGTCGGTGAAGCTTTACGCCGGGACGACCGAGCAGTTCCGGGCCGATGCGCGGATGCATCGGATCGCGGAGACGCTGCGCGCCGAGTACACGACCCAGATCGGGCACCGGCCGGCGCCGTCCGAGGTGGCGAGCTGGCAGAACAGCCTCATGGCGCTGTCGATGCTCGTCGACCAGGCGGAGCTGAACGATCACGGCGTCATCCTCGAGTACCAGCTCGGTAACACCAGCCGCCGGCTCGACGCGATGCTGACCGGCCACTCCCCCACCAGCGCCGAGAACGCGGTCGTCGTCGAGCTCAAGCAGTGGAGCGACGGCAGCATCGGTCCGTCGACGGCCGACAACTGCGTCGAGCTGTCGATCGGCAAGCGCATCCGGCGCGTCCTCCACCCATCGGTCCAGGTCGGCGGCTACCAGCAACG
>JBQTHZ010000088.1:0-9068 GCA_052388515.1 Chloroflexota bacterium
ACATGGCGATCCGCATGATGGATCTCCCCACGCTCGAGGGACAGGACACGCAGGGCAAGGTCCGCGCCCTGGCCGGCAAGGCGCGGCGGCCGGATCCGACCGATCCCTCCATTCCCTCGGTCGCCGCGCTGTGCGTCTATCCGAATATGATCCCGACCGCGGTCGCGGCCTTGAAGGGCTCGGAGGTCAAGATCGCTGCGGTGGCCACCTACTTTCCATCCGGCCAGGCGCCGATCGAGGTCAAGCTGGCGGACGTCCGCGCCGCCGTCGAGATGGGAGCCGACGAGATCGACATGGTGATCGATCGCGGGGCATTCCTGGCCGGCGACTACGCATCGGTGTATGACGAGATCGTGGCTGTCAAGGAGGCCTGCGGGCGAGCGCATCTCAAGGTCATCCTGGAGACGGGCGAGCTCGAGACCTATGACAACGCGCGGCGCGCATCGGTCCTGGCCATGGCCGCCGGAGCCGACTTCATCAAGACCAGCACCGGCAAGGTGAGCCCGGCTTCGACGCTGCCGGTGTCGCTGGTGATGATGGAGGCCATCCGCGACTTCTATGGCCAGACGGGTCGTGTCGTCGGTATGAAGTCCGCCGGGGGGATCCGGACAGCCAAGGAGGCGATCTCGTACCTCGTCGTCCTGCACGAGACCCTGGGGCCGGCATGGATGACGCCCGACCTGTTCCGTTTCGGTGCGTCGAGCCTGCTCAACGACGTCCTCATGCAGATTCGCAAGGAACGCACCGGACGATACTCGGGCGGCGACTACTTCACGCTCGACTAGGCCGATGCAGGCCGATCCCGGCACGATCGCCATCTGGTCCGACCTCGGCTGTCCGTGGTCGCACGTGGTGGTGTGGCGGCTCCATGATGCGCGCAGGCGCCTGGGCCTCGACGGCCGGATTGCCTTCGACCACCATGCATTCCCGCTGGAGCTGTTCAACAACGAGCCGACTCCACGGCAGATGCGCGCCGCCGAATGGCCCGTCGCGGCGCAGCTCGCGCCCCGGGCCGGCTGGCAGGCGTGGTCGGCACCGGAGCACGCGTGGCCGGTGACGTTGCTCCCGCCGATGGAGGCGATCCAGGCAGCGAAGCTCCAGTCGCTCGCGGCATCCGAGGAGCTCGACCGAGGGCTGCGCCGCGCCTTCTGGGGCGCGAGCCGCTGCATCTCCCTGCGCCACGTGATCCTCGAGGTCGCGAACGAGTGCGAATCGATCGATGTCGGTGCGCTCGTGGATGCTCTCGACGAGGGCCGCGCGCGTCGCGCGCTCTTCGACGACTGGGCGGTCGCTCGCGGCGATGAGGTCCGCGGCTCGGCCCATCTCTTCGCGCCCGATGGGACGAACGCGCAGAACCCGGGCATCACGATCGGGTGGGCCGGCGATGACGGGAACGGCGGGGGATTCGCCACCATCGAGGCCGATGACCCGGATGCAATCGATGAGTTCGTGCGCCGGGCGGTGCGCTGATCTCACATGGCGGCACGCCGCGACGTTTCAAGGAGCGTGCATCTCCCCCCGTTCGAGACGCTCATCGACGCCCACGCACGCGAGCTCCATCGGTTCCTGGTGGGTCTCGTCGGGCCGACCGAGGCCGAGGATTGCCTCCAGGAGACCTACATGTCCGCGCTGCGCGCGTATCCACGACTCCGCCACCATGACAACCTTCGCGCCTGGCTCTACACGATCGCCCAGCGCAAGGCGACCGATGCCGTGCGCCGCGTGATGCGCCGGCCGGCACGAGATCTCGATGGCATCGACCCGGTCGCGCCGCCGGCCCCCGAGCCCACCGACGACGGAATCTGGCGCACCGTCCGCTCGTTGCCGGCAAAGCAGCGAGCGGCGATCGTGCACCGCTTCGTGCTGGACCTCACCTACGGCGAGATCGGCATCCGGATGGGAACCAGCGAGGAGGCCGCTCGCCAGAGCGTGAGCGCCGGCCTGCGCCGGCTGCGCCGGGAGGTGTCGCCATGACCGATGAGCTGGAGCGGCGCCTGGGCGCGGCGGCACCGGGCGCGCATCTCGACCTCGAGGGCCTGCGCGACGCCCTGGCGCGACGAGCGGCCGACGATGGATTGCTCGACCTCGCCTACGGGACGGCCGATTCGCCGCTCGGCACGCTGACCGTGATGGTGACGCCGCGCGGTCTCGTGCGCCTCTCGTACGAGCACGAGGAGATCGCCGAGCAGCTCGCCGATCTCGCCACTCGCATCTCGCCACGCATCCTCCGCGCCCCCGACAGGACCGATGCCGTGCGACGCCAGCTCGACGAGTACTTCGACCGTCGCCGCCACGAGTTCGACGTGCCGATCGATTGGCGCCTCGTCCGCGGATTTGCGGGCAACGTGCTGCGCGCCACCGCCCGCATCCCATTCGGCGCCACGTCGACGTACCGCGGGGTCGCCACCGAGGCGGGCTCGCCGAACGCGTATCGGGCCGCCGGCAACGCCTTGAACACGAACCCCATCCCGATCGTGGTTCCCTGCCATCGGGTCCTGCACGCCGGCGGTGGGCTCGGTGGCTACGCCGGCGGGCTCGATCGGAAGCGCTACCTGCTCGCCCTCGAGGGCGTGCTCGAAGGGCCAGCGGCAGGCGCCTGACGCGATCGAGGGGAACGATCCTGGCGCGGGCAGCGTTCTGCGAACGGAACCACCGTACGGAGGCCGTCTGGCCCGATGCGCACCCCGATCATGCTTCTCTTCGCGATCGTCCTCGCCGCCTGTTCGGCGCCAGGCACCGACATCCCGGTCGATGGCGACGACACGCCGCCTGCTTCGGCCGCTCCCGGAACCGATCCCGTGCTCGTGATCGCCGAGGGCGAGCCGGGCGACGGCGGCCTGAGCGTCGCCGACGCGCTGGGGCACCTGGCGACGGACGATCTCGTGTCAGTCGCGGGAGCGCTCTTCGTCGGTGCCGACGGCGACGTGCTCCTGTGCGACGCCGTTGCCGAGTCCTTTCCGCCGCAGTGCGGCGGCGCACGGATCGCGGTCGAGGGTCTCGACCTCTCGACGATCGAGGGCCTCCAGGAGGAGAACGGCGTGCGATGGGCCGAATCGGTCGTTCTCTTCGGCTCAGTGGAGTAGCCGCCTCGAGCGCCAATGCAGGTGCAGCATGTACGCCCGAGAGATGGGTTCATGCTGTTCAGCGCGCATGATCTCGTCGATGGCGTCGCGATATCCGGCGAATTCGCGCTCGTTGCGACTGCGGAAGCGCGGTTCGGCGCCGGGCGTGGCGAGCGCCTCGACACGGCCGGTCCGCCTTACTCTCGACGTACGAGCCGGCGCAGGAGGGCGGCGATGCCCGCGATCGTGGCGAGCACGCCACCCACCACGACGGCGGCCTGATGGGGTAGAAGGGGACGCGCCGCGCCGGCGTTGGCAGCTCGCCGGCCGCCGTGCCGCCGACACGCCTGATGCGCCACAGCGCGCCGGTCTCCTGCCTGATACGGATGCCGCCCTTCTCGGGCGCGAGCTTGATCTCGCCGAAGTCCACGACGTAGAGGGCACCGTCCGGGCCGAACTCGCAATGGCTGGGCCGTTCAAAGCCGCCGTGGAAGAGCTTCGAGGCGGGACCCTGCACACGGTTGACGGCGAAGTCGGCGATGCTGCCCGTCGCCGGGTCGACGCGGACGACCTTGAAGCCCGCCGGGACGACCTGGCGCGCGGTCGTCAGTGGGGCGAGGTCGCCGAAGAGGGCGACGAACGCCTGCCCCCTGAAGCCAAACGCATCGTCGGCCGAGAAGTCGAGCCCGTTGGCAGCCGCATGCGTGTCGAAGCTGGCCAGCGGCCGGGGAGGATCCGGATCGGGGAACGTGGCCAGGATCGGCTCGCGCCCCCGGCCACCGGTGCCCCACTGCGGGTCGTCCAGGCGGATTCCCGACGCGAAGTCCGGCCATCCGTACCAGGCGCCCTCGCGGATCTCGTACAGGTCGTCGGGATCACCGATGATGAAGCGCGCTCCGCGCTCGTCGGAGCCGTGCTCCGTGGCATACAGGCGTCCATCCGGCGCGAAGGCCAGCCCATACGGGTTGCGCAGGCCCCAGGCGACGACCTTCAGGTCACTCCCATCGGGGAGGCAGCTCAGGATCGCGCCGCTCGCCTTCGACTGACCGTGGATGATCTGGCCTGCCGTGGTGGCCGTCCCGAACGGGACGTACGCGCCGGACTCCACCGTCGTCAGGGGGTTGTCGAGGACGTTCGGGACGGCATGATTGCGGCCGGCGAGCTCGATGTCGCCGCCGGGGACGTCACAGTGCTCGGGGAACTGCGCCAGCCACTCGTACCCGAAGTTGTCGGCGCCGACGACGCCCATGTTGGTGACGCAGCCCTGGCCCCAGTACAGGCGGCCGTCCGGGCCGGCGACCGGGTGGTTGGTCTGGTGGTCGCCGAGTCCGGGCAATCCGGTCACGACCTCGGTGGTCTCGCCGGTCGCCGGGTCGACTCGCAGGAGCGTGTCGGTATTGCCGATGAAGAGCGCGCCATCGAGCCAGGCGGCACCGGTGGCGGCACCGGTCGGCGTCCATCGATCCACCAGGTCCGCGATCGTACGTCGCTCGCCGGTTGCCGGGTTTACGCTGAAGACCCGGGGCGGCGAGTCGCTCTTGTGGCCGCACTCGGTCACGTATGCCGTCCCGTCAGGGTCGAAGCAGACATGCACGGGTGCGGTGAAGCCGCTGGCGACGACCTCGGCGACATATCCGTCGGGGAGGTTGATCTCATCCGGTGCATAGCGGCGGGGCCCGCGCCGCACGAGGTGCAGGCGCTTCACCAGCGGTTGGAGCGGTGCGTACAGCACCGACAGGAGTGTGGGAACGTCGATCCGTAGCCGGCGAAACATCAGCGTGCGACCTCCATTGAGCCGATGAGGCCGCCGTCGGGCCGCACGACATCGGTCATGCGCCATGCCAGCACCCCTCCGGCGAGCGAGCAGGCGGCGGCCAAGCCGAATGCCGCCTCGTATCCAGCAGCATCGATGATGAGACCGAACGCGCCGGCCGCCGCTGCCGCGCCGGCGGTGCCGACGTGCGCGATGCCCAGAAGACGCCCGGCATGGGGGGTGGCCGACACGTCGGCCAGCATTGCCCAGCTCGCCGATCCGAAGGCGGCCGAGCCGAGCGCCATGAGCCCGCCGGAGGCCAGGATCGCTTCGATCGACGTCGACGACGGCAGGAGTGCCACGCCGATCGCGGCAAGGACCCCGCCAGCCAGCATGAGCGGACGCCTCCCGAGTCGATCAGCGAGCCATCCGCTCGGAACTGACGCGAGCACCGTGACGAGGGCGAGGACCGCAAACGCTGCCCCGACCTGCTCGCCGGCCGCGTTCGCATCAAGGCCCAGGCGCTCTGCGGCGAAGAGCAGCAGGAATCGTCCGACGACATAGATGCCAAGCAGGAAGAGGAAGCGCGCCAGGATGAGGCGGAGAAGCGGCCGATGCGCTCCGAAGTGCAGGCGAACGTCGCTGCGCATCGGCGACGGAGCTGGGAGAACCGGCGGCGCCGGCAGGAGCGCGCGCGACACCGCGAACGCGCCGACGAGCATCACCGCCAGCAGCGGTACGGCCGCATCGACCCGGCCTGCACCCAGCAGACCGGCCAGGAGGATGAATCCGATGAAGGCGCCGGCGACGTCGAACGCGCTCTTGAGGCCGCCCGCGAGCCCGCGCCACGCGACCCCGACGCGATCGGGAAGAAGCGCCTGGTAGCCGGCCTGCGCGATGCCGACACCGCACAGCGCGATGACGGTTCCCGCGAGCGCCGTCGCCGGGTCCAGCAGCATGGCAAGCCCGACAAGGGCGGCGACGGCGCCCGCCGCCACGACCCGGAATCGACCGACGCGATCGCTCCATGCGCCGGCGAAGGGCTGAACCAGCGCCGCCAGGCCGATGGCCAGCAGGGTGGTCAAGCCGAGCTCCGTCGCGTTGCTGCGACCCGTCGCGAGCAGCTGATGGGGCAGCAACAGTGCCGGCACACCGTCGCTGAGCATGCTGATGCCCACCCAGCCGAGACTGACTCCGAGGGCGGACCGCAGCATCAGCCAATCCGTCCAGCAAGAACCGATCCCCCGATCCGTCGATCGCCGGGCGCTCAAGCGGATCGATGCGATAATCGGGCGGCATGACGCTGACGAAGAAGCCTGACACCACGCCTCCCGCGCCGAACTCGTGGGGCCTGGCCGCAGGCGACAACCCGTGGGACTACGCGCCGGCGCCCGAGGCGACCGACCACGTGCGGATCGAGCCCGAGTACGGCCTCTTCATCGGCAACGAGTTTGCCGCGTCGAAGCCACGCAGGACGTTCATGGTCATCAACCCGGCGACGGAGGAGCCGCTGGCGAAGGTGGCGCATGCGTCGAAGGCGGACGTCAACCGCGCGGTCGGCGCTGCACGAGCCGCGCATCGGTCCGCCTGGTCGAAGCTGCCAGGTCGCGAGCGAGCGAAGTACCTGTATCGGATCGCGCGCATCCTGCAGGAGCGATCGCGCGAGTTCGCCGTGGTGGAGTCGATGAACTCCGGCAAGCCGATCAAGGTGTCGCGCGACGTCGACGTCCCGCTGGGCGCCGCCCACTTCTTCTACTACGCCGGCTGGGCCGACAAGCTCGAGTACGCCTTTCCCAATCGCGACCCGCGCTCCCTTGGCGTGGCGGCGCAGGTCATCCCGTGGAACTTCCCGCTCCTCATGCTGGCCTGGAAGATCGCACCGGCCCTGGCGGCCGGCAACACCGTGGTCCTCAAGCCGGCCTCGACCACCCCGCTGACGGCCTACCTGTTCGCCGATGTCGTGCGCCAGGCCGATCTTCCCCCTGGAGTCGTGAACATCATCACCGGGCCGGGCGAGATCGGCATGGAGCTCGTGACGCACCCCGATGTCAGCAAGGTCGCCTTCACCGGCTCGACCGCGGTGGGCAAGATGATCGCCCGGGCGCTGGCGGGGAGCGGCAAGAAGGTCACGCTCGAGCTGGGCGGCAAGGCCGCCAACATCGTGTTCGACGACGCGCCACTCGACCAGGCGATCGAGGGCATCGTCAACGGCATCTACTTCAACCAGGGTGAAGTGTGCTGTGCCGGATCGCGTCTCTTCGTCCAGGAGTCGGTGTACGAGCCGCTGCTCGACAAGCTCAAGGCTCGGCTCGGCACGCTCCGCGTCGGCGACCCGCTTGACAAGAACACCGATGTGGGCGCCATCAACTCGGCCGGGCAGCTGGCCAAGGTGCAGGAGCTCGTGGAGTCCGGGATCAGCGAGGGCGCCGAGATCTTCCAGCCCGACTGCGAGCTGCCGACGCGCGGCTTCTTCTTCCGGCCCACACTCTTCACCGGCGTGTCGCAATCCCACCGGATCGCGCAGGAGGAGATCTTCGGCCCGGTGCTCTCCGTCCTGACGTTCCGGACCCCGGAGGAGGCGATCGAGAAGGCCAACAACACGCCGTACGGGTTGAGCGCGGGGGTGTGGACCGAGAAGGGCAGCCGCATCTTCAAGATGGTCTCGGCCATGCGCGCCGGCGTCGTGTGGGCGAACACCTTCAACCGATTCGACCCGACCTCCCCGTTCGGTGGCTACAAGGAGTCGGGGCACGGCCGCGAGGGCGGCATCCACGGCCTCGGCGCGTACCTCGACCTGTCCGGCAACGGGACGAACGGCTGATGGCCGAGCGGCGGCGAACGACCACGAAGCGGCGTTCCGCGGCCCGCGGATCGGTCCTGGACCAGCGCGCCGCCCAGCCATTGGCGACCACGAATGGCGCCCAGGCGTCGGGCGGCGACCGGATCGGCGTGCGCAAGACCTACAAGCTCTACATCGGGGGCGCGTTTCCGCGGACCGAATCGGGTCGCGCATACGAGGTGTTCGGCGCGAAGGGCACCCTGCTGGCCAATGCCAGCCGCGGCACGCGCAAGGACATTCGCGAGGCGGTTCGCGCGGCACGCAAGGCGCAGGCGGGCTGGGGCGCGAAGACCGCATACAACCGCTCCCAGGTGCTCTATCGCATCGCCGAGCTCATGGAGGGGCGCCGCGACCAGTTCGTCGCGGAGGTGATGGCGGCCGAGGGAATCTCGCGCGCCCGGGCGGCGCGCAACGTCGATGCCGCGATCGACCGCTGGGTCTGGTATGCCGGCTGGGCCGACAAGTACCCGCAGATGATCGGCACCGTGAACCCGGTCGCCGGCTCCTATTTCAATTTCAGCGTACCGGAGCCGACCGGCGTGGTCGGCATGATCGCCCCTGAGGAGTCGTCGCTGCTGGGGCTGGTGAGCCGGCTTGCGCCGATCATCGTGAGTGGGAATGCCGCGGTCATCGTCTCCTCGGAATCGCGGCCACTGCCGGCGGTGACCCTGACCGAGGTGCTGGCCACCTCGGACGTGCCCGGCGGCGTCGTCAACCTCATCACCGGCCTGCGTCGTGAGCTGCTCGGCCACCTGGCAGGACACATGGACGTCAACGCGCTCGACGCGTTCGGCGCCGCGCCGGAGGTGGCGGCGAGCCTCGAGGAGGTGGCGGTCGAGAACGTGAAGCGTTTCGTGCGGCCCCCGCCGTCGGGCCTCGATGGCTACGACTGGCTGAGCGAGCGCGCGCAGTCGCCGTACCTCATCGGCGAGTTCGTCGAGATCAAGACCGTCTGGCACCCGATCGGAGCCTGAGCGCGCCTACCGGCCTCGCAGCCTCTGGAGCAGGGGCCATCCGAACCAGAACCAGGTGATCCATGCGGCGTTCGCAGCGGCGATCAGTCCGGCGAGGATCCCGCCGACGATCGTCTCGACCACCAGGGCCAGAGCTGGCCGGGACAGCCACAGCCAGGCACATGATCCAGCTCGGCACTCCCACCTAGAATTGGTCGATGCCTCGGCCACGGAGCGTGTCGCGCAGCGGCGGCACGACGATCAGCAACGCGGACCTGGCGCGGATCTTCAACGAGATCGGAGACATGCTCGAGATTCTCGGCGAGGTCGTCTTCAAGGCGGTCGCCTATCGGCGCGTTGCCGATGCAGTCGAGCGCTACCCCGACGATGTCGCGGCCCTCTATCAGAGGGGAGAGCCTCCAAAGCTGCCCGGCGCGGGCGCGGCGCTCACCGCCAAGCTC
>JBQTHZ010000089.1:0-10454 GCA_052388515.1 Chloroflexota bacterium
GCAGTGGCGGCTAACCACCATCCCGACATCTCGATCACCCGCTCCCGGCGCGTCTCCTTCGCGCTCCCCCCGCCCGCCGCGACGCCACTGACGGGGCGCTACGTCTATCTCGCCGGCGAGATCGAACGGCTCATCGGCGGCCTCGCCTGACCCATCCGCCGGGGTTGTCGTCAACGGCCCGTCCTGACGACCGTCGACGCTGGTCCTGCCACGGCTGTCGCCAGCGGCCTGTCCTGACGACCGTAGGCCGGCCCGAGCGGGACCGATGACCCTCGAATCGCGAGGACTCGAGCGTGCGACCACCGCGCGGTGAAGCCGATCGGCGGCGAGTCAGCGCGTACGGTCGCCAGGACGAGCCCGTGGCGACGTGCGCGCGCTGCAGCAGCCGCGCGTGTCGCGCCACTGCTCGATCGATCGAGCGAGGTTCCCGAGAACGGCCGATCACGTGTCATGAGCTCGCTGGATCGAGCGCCACGCAGCACGACACGCGCGCCTTCGTGCCGTTCGCGCACGTCGGTGCTCGATGCATCGAGAATCTGTCGCGCCCGACCCTGCTCGGGTGACCTGCGCCCGAGCCTTCGAGCCCTCGGCCGGTCCGCCGCCGGTAGAATCGGTCGCGCATGACCGATACGCCGATCCGCGTCCTCATCGCCAAACCCGGCCTCGACGGCCACGACCGCGGCGCCAAGGTGCTCGCCCGCGGCCTTCGCGACGAGGGCTTCGAGGTCATCTACACCGGGTTGCGCCAGACGCCGGAGATGATCGCTGATGCCGCCGAGCAGGAGGATGTCGACGTCGTCGGCCTGTCGATCCTGTCCGGCGCGCACATGGCGCTGCTCCCACGCACGGTTCAGCTGCTCCGCGACCGCGGCATGCCGGACGTCCTCGTGGCGGCCGGCGGGATCATTCCCGATGCCGACGTGACGAAGATCAAGGAGGCAGGCGTGGCCGAGATCTTCGGTCCCGGGACCTCGATTGGCCAGATCGCGCGCTACTTCCGCGAGCACGTCCGCCGCGAGGCGTGATGGCGCTCGCATCGTTGGGGCGGTGAACGACGGCGTGGTCTCCGAACTGGCGACCGGCGGACGTCGGCCGCTGGCACGGCTGCTGACGAGGATCGAGAACGGGGATCCATCGGTCCGTCCGCTGCTGCCGGATCTCTTCGCCGCCGGCCGCGGAGCTCACGTCGTGGGCATCACCGGCCCGCCTGGCAGCGGCAAGTCGACGCTCGTGAACGCGCTCATCACCGAGTGGCGGAAGCGCGGCAGGCGGGTCGGCATCCTGGCGGTCGACCCGTCGTCGCCGTACACGCGCGGTGCGATCCTGGGCGATCGGATCCGGATGATGGATCACGCCGCCGACCGTGACGTCTTCATGCGCTCGATGGCCTCCCGCGGCGAGCTGGGAGGGATCGCCGCCACGACCTGGATCGCGGCGGCCGCGCTCGACGCTGCCGGCTACGACCCCGTCCTGATCGAGACGGTCGGCGCCGGGCAGTCGGAGGTGGAGGTCGCGCGCCTGGCCGAGACGACCCTCGTGGTCGAGGTGCCCGAGATGGGGGACGAGGTCCAGGCCATCAAGGCGGGACTGCTCGAAGTGGCCGATATCATCGCGGTCAACAAGGGCGACCGCCCGGGTGCCGATCGAGCTGCTCGCCAGCTGCGCGCCATGCTCTCGACGGCCGGCGGTCGCGTCGAGCGCAAGCCGCCACCTGTCCTGGTCACCACCGCCACGACCACCGACGGCGTGACCGCCCTGGCCGATGCCATCGAGGCGCATCGGTCGCAGGCGCGCTCGCCGCTCCAAGCCCGCGAGCGCGCCGCAAGCCAGGTTCGCCGCGCTCTCGCCGACCTTGCGGTACGGCACGCCAGCACTGATGCCATGGTGCCTCTTTGGGGCGGAACGCTCGATAGGGTCGCCGCGCGTGAGGTCGATCCGATGACCGCGGCCGAGTCGCTCCTCGACGGCTATTACTGGACCGGGTTCGAAACCAAACGCAGCGACGAGGGTGAGCGCCTCGAGCAGGCGATTCATGGCGGGCTGGCATTGACGCGCTTCGAGGATATCGCGAAGTTCATCGAAGATGCAGTCGAGCGAGGCGACTGGTACCAGCCGTCGATACTCATGGACGACCTGTTCTTCTCGGACCAACTAGAAGAGCTTCTGCCGGAGATTGAGGAGCGCGCCCGATCCAGCCGTGCGTTTCGTCAGCAACTCGTGTTCTCGGCCAGAGGGGGCGCGTCGGGAGGCAGGGGAGGTGCAGCCGCTGAGCGGTTCCGCGCGCTTGCGGCTGAATTCGGTCCGGAGTTCGATAGCGGCGACGCGCAAGAGCCAAGCTCACCGGAGGCCTGACGCCGCGACAATCACGTTCAGATCGCCGCGAGCGCCTGAACCTCGATCAGGGTGTCCTCGTTGGCCGCGCCGCTGACGATGAGGAGCGTGCTGGGCGGGCACCGCCCTTCCGGCGCCGAGCCGCAGAAGTCCCGACTGGGACGAGACGATCCACGCCGTGGCCGAGCGCGAGTTCGATCCGATCACGACGGCGGAGCGGCTGCTCTGACCGATTAGCTCCCTCCTGGGACTAACGGACAAAGGAGTGACCGGTACGCCCCACAGCGGACTACGAACGGCAGGATCGGCCCTTCTGCCTGTCCGTTGCTCCCACCCGCGAACCAATTCGGACACTTCCTCTCCGTTACGCCCCACGGCGGACTAGCGTTGCCCCCGGGCGAACCCGGGCCCCGTGCGAGTACGTGCTCGGCGGCGCGCTCAGCGAAGTGGGATTGAAGATTTCGATCGCGGCCAGACCTCACCATCAACATCTGTGGAGCGATAATGCGTCGTCTTGTCGCAACCGCCGCTGGTACGCTTCTCCCCCTATGAGCATTGAACGCGTCTTCGTGATCGGCGCGGGCCTGATGGGCCACGGGATCGCGCAGGTCAGCGCCGCGGCCGGCAAGCGGGTCACGCTCGCGGATCGAACCGCCGAGCTCGCCGAGAGGGGCGCCGCGCGGATTGCCGGCAACCTGAAGCGCCAGGTCGACAGGGGCAAGCTCGACCAGGCCGCGGCGAGCGCCATCGGCGACCGCATCTCGACCACCGAAGGGACCGATGGCGTCGCCGGCCACGGGATCGTGATCGAGGCGGTCTTCGAGGACGAATCGGTCAAACGACAGACCTGGGAAGGCCTGACGCGCAGCGCGGATGCTGACGCCATCTTCGCCACCAACACCAGCAGCATCAGCATCACCGGCCTCGCCACGGCGACCGATCGCCCAGCCAGGTTCATCGGCCTGCATTTCTTCTCACCGGTCCCGGTGATGGGGCTGATCGAGATCATCCGCGGACTCGAGACCGATGACGCCACCTACCAGGCCTGCAAGGCCTTCGCGGAGGACCTGGGCAAGACGGTGATCGAGTCGAAGGACTACCCAGGGTTCCTGGTGAACCGGATGCTCGGCCCGTTCATCAACGAGGCGGTCTTTGCGCTCATGGAGTCGACCGGCACCGCCGAGCACATCGACACCGGCGCAAGGCTGGGCCTGAACCATCCGATGGGCCCACTGGAGCTGAGCGACTTTATCGGCAACGACGTGATGCTCAATGTCATGGACGTGCTGTATCGCGGCTTCGGTGACCCGAAGTTCCGCGCGGCACCGTTGCTCCGGCAGATGGTCACGGCGGGCCACCTTGGACGCAAGTCCGGCAAGTGGTTCTACACCTACGACGAGCAGGGAACAAAGACATAGCCATGGCCGTGGAGATGGCGCCGATCCGCGACCCGCTGGCCCTCAGCGACGAGGAGCGCAGCGTCCGTGACACGGTCCGCGACTGGGCGCAGCGGGAGGTTGCACCGGGCGCAGCGCAGCGCGACGAGGAGGAACACTACGACCGCAGCCTCTTCGAACGCGCCGGCGAGCTCGGCCTGACGGGGCTCCCGTATCCCGAGGAGCTCGGCGGCGCCGGCATGGGCACCTTCGCCTGGGTCCTGGCCATGGAGGAGATTGCCGCGGCGGACATGGGCATGGCGGTCAGCCTCTCTGTCCACATCCTGAGCCAGCTCTGCATCTTCGCAAACGGGACCGACGAGCAGAAGCATCGTTTCCTCCCCGGCATGACAGGTGGTCGCGAGCTTGGTGCCTTCGCCCTGACCGAGCCAGGCGCCGGCTCCGATGCCGCGTCACTATCGCTGGCGGCACGACGCGACGGCGACGACTACCTGCTGACAGGCACGAAGATCTGGATCACGAACGCCGGCGAGGCCGCGCGCTACGTCGTGTTCGCCACCATCGACCGCTCGAAGGGCAAGGCCGGCATCACTGCCTTCGTGGTCGAGGCTGATACACCGGGATTTCGCCTCGGCAGCAAGGAACGGAAGATGGGAATTCGCGGCACCACCGGCTACGAGATCGTGCTCGAGGACGCGCGGGTGCCGGCCGTCAATCGGCTGGGCGACGAGGGCGAGGGCCTCAAGGTCGCCCTCTCGGCCCTTGGAGCCGGCCGCATCAGCATTGCGGCGGCCTGCACCGGGCTGGCGCGCAACGCCCTCGAGCTGGCGGCCCGTTACGCGCTCCAGCGACGGCAGTTCGGCCGCGCGATTGCCGACCAGGAGATGGTCCAGGGCATGCTGGCGGAGATGGCGGTCGGGGTGGACGCAGCCCGGCTGCTCACCTGGCGCGCGGCGCGCATGCGCGATGCCGGCCAGCCGATCAACTCACCGTCCAGCATGGCCAAGTGGTATGCCTCCGACGTCGCGATGCGCGTGACGACCGACGCGGTCCAGATCTACGGCGGCGCGGGGTACTCGCGAGACAACCCCGTCGAGCGCCTCATGCGTGATGCGAAGGGCGCCCAGATCTACGAGGGGACAAACCAGATCCATCGGCTCATCGTGGCGCAGCACCTGCTCGATACGATGCGCCGTGATGGCTGACGAAACGAGAGAGGGACCGATGACGACGCCCAACGCCGGCCGCCTGATGCGAACTCCCGAGATCGAGCCGCTCACCGTGGCGGCTGCCGATCGCATGCCGAACGTCGTCGCGCTCATCGCGCGGGCGGCCGAGCGAAACGCTGACCGCGAGGCGATGCGCTGGAAGCTCGCCAAGGCCCAGCGGGCCGAGGAGGGCGATGACGGCAAGTGGACGAGCCGCACGTATCGCGAGATGTGGGACTGGGTCACGAGCCTGTCGCTCGGCCTGAAGGACCTCGGCATCGGCGACGGCGACAGCGTCTGCATCATCGCGCGCACGCGCCCGGAGTGGACGATCGCGGACCTGGCGTCCCTGGCCCTCGGCGCGGTGACCTGCCCGATCTATCCCCAGTCCGAGCCGGCGCAGGCCGCGTTCGTCATCAACAACGTGGGCGCCAGCGCCATCTTCGTCGAGAACGCCCAGCAGGCCGCCAAGATCGCTGGCATCCGCGCCGAATGCCCGACGCTGGAGCACGTCATCACCCTCGAGCAGAGCGGCAAGTTTCCCGAGGGCACGCTCACCCTCGAGGACGTCATCGCCCGCGCCGACCTGGAGCCGGCGAACCGGATCGCCTGGCGCGACGCCATGCTCGCCATCGATCGCGATCACATGGCGACCGTCATCCATACGTCGGGCACCACCGGCAACCCCAAGGGCGCCATGCTCAGCCACGGCAACATGCTCTTCAACTACGAGGCCGCCAACCAGGTCGTCGACTTCTACGAGACCGACGTGTTCCTGTCCTTCCTGCCGCTGAGCCACATCTACGGCCGCATCGTCGACGAGGTCGTGGCGCTCGGGCGCGGCGCGGCGGTGGTGTATGCGGAAGCACTCATCGAGCGGCTGCCGGCCAACATGGTCGAGGTCAGGCCCACCGTCATGGGCTCTGTCCCTCGCCTCTACGAGCGCGTCTACGCACGCGTCAGCTCGGCCGTCGAGGCGGGGTCTCCCACCAAGCAGCGGATCTTTCATTGGGCATCCGGCCTCGGTGCCCAGAAGTACGCGAATCACCTGGCCGGGAAGGGAGACTCGATCTGGTTGAAGGCGCAGCTCAAGGTCGCGGACCTGCTGGTGTTCAAGAAGATCCGCGAGCGCACCGGCGGCAGGGTCCGCTACTTCGTCTCCGGCTCGGCCCCGCTGGCCGGGGAGATCGGCGAGTTCTTCTATGGCATGGGCATGCTCGTCCTGGAGGGCTACGGCCTGACCGAGACGTCGCCCTTCGTGTCGCTCAACCGGCCGGACGACTTCGTCTTCGGAACGGTCGGGCGGCCGGCGCCCGGCTCGGAGGTGATGATCGATCCGTCGACCGGCGAGATCCTCGTCCGCGGACCGCAGATCATGCAGGGCTACCTCAACCAGCCCGAGGAGACGGCGAAGGCCATCACCGCAGACGGCTGGTTCCACACCGGGGACATCGGCGAGCTCGACTCGATCGGTCGAATCCGGATCACCGATCGGCTGAAGAACATCATCGTCCTGGGCAACGGGAAGAACGTCTCGCCCGCGCCGATGGAGGCCGCGTTGTCCACCTCCCGCTTCGTGGCGCAGGCGGTGGTCCTCGGCGATCGGCAGGCGTACACCGGCGCCCTCATCGCCCCGGACTTCGATGAGCTCGGCGCCTGGGCGGCGGCCAACGGCGTGGCGGAGATGCCGCCAGAGCAGCTCGTCGAAGAGCCGTCCGTCCAGAAGCTGATGGACGCAGAGGTCAAGCGCACGCTCGACGGCTTCGCGGTGTACGAGCGGCCGCGGCGGGTCGCGCTCCTGCCGCGGCTGCTCAGCGAGGAGGCCGGCGAGCTGACCCCATCGTTGAAGACGAAGAACCGCGTGGTCCTGGCGAACTGGGCCGACAAGATCGCCTACCTCTTCGACGAGAAGCGGGGCAGCACAGGCTGATCGGCCGTCAGGCTGTCCTCGAGCCGGTCGCGGGGCCTCGCTGTACGATTGCCACATGCGTGACGTGTACATCCTCTCCGCCGCCAGGACGCCGATCGGCAAGTTCGGCGGCGGCCTCTCGACCACTCCAGCCACCGACCTCGGCGGTGTCGCCATCCGTGCCGCGGTGGAGCGCTCCGGCATGGCGCCCGAGCGGATCGACGAAACGATCATGGGCCAGGTGCTCCAGGCGGGCGCCGGCCAGGCGCCCGCCCGGCAGGCGGCGTTGAAGGCGGGTCTGCCGGAACGCGTGAGCGCCACGACGATCAACAAGGTGTGCGGCTCCGGGCTGAAGGCGGTGATGATGGGCGCATCGGCGATTCGTGCCGGTGACGCAGAGGTCATCGTGGCCGGTGGCATGGAGAGCATGAACATGGCGCCCTACCTGCTGCCGCAGGCGCGCACCGGCTATCGGCTGGGCGATGGAACGCTCGTCGACGCGACCGTGCACGACGGCCTGTGGTGCTCCACCTGCAACGTGCACATGGGCATGCACGCCGAGCGGGTCGCGGCCAAGCATGATGTCACGCGCGAAGCCCAGGACGAGTTCGCGCTACGCTCGCACCAGCGCGCGATCGCCGCCCAGGAGGCGGGTCGTTTCGGCGACGAGATCGTGCCGGTCACGGTGCCGGGCAAGAAGGGCGACACGGTGGTCAGCGCCGATGAAGGCCCGCGGTCGGACTCGACACTCGAGGCGCTGGCTCGCCTGAACCCGGCGTTCCAGCCCGACGGTGGATCGGTCACCGCCGGCAACGCGCCGGGCATCACCGATGGCGCAGCGGCGCTGGTGATCTCGTCGGAGGATGCATTGAACGGCGCGACGCCCATGGCCCGCATCATCGGGTACGCCCAGGCCGATGTCGCCCCCGAGTGGCTGTTCGAGGCGCCCATCCACGGCGTCCGACGCCTGGTCGAGCGCGTTGGCGGCAGCATCGGCGACTTCGACCTGATCGAGATCAACGAGGCGTTCGCCGCCCAGGTCCTGGCCGATGGCAATGAGCTCGGATTCGACTGGGACCGCGTCAACGTGAACGGCGGCGCGATCGCGCTCGGCCATCCCATCGGCGCATCCGGCGCTCGCGTGCTGACCACGCTCCTCTACGAGCTGCGTCGCCGCGGCGGCGGGAAGGGCCTCGCCACTCTCTGCCTCGGCGGCGGGGGAGCTGTGGCCATGGCGGTCGAGACGGTCTGACCCTTCACCTGACTGCGTCGAGCGCGCCGTCGAGGGTCTCAACGATGAGCCATGCCTCGTCGTCGGTGAGGCACAGCGGTGGTCGTATCTTGAGCGTGTTCCCGGCCTTCCCGGTCGTGCCGATCAGGACGCCACGCTCGCGCATCTCGTCCTTGATCCGCACCGCGAGATCGCGAGCTGGCTGACGGCCGTCGCGATCATTCACGAGCTCGACCCCGACCATGAGGCCGCGTCCCCGGACGTCGCCGATCGGTGGGTGCCGCATGGCAAGGTCGGCAAGCGCGCTGCGCAGCCAGCCTCCCACCCTGGCCGCGTTGGCGATCAAGCTCTCCTCCCCGATGACGTTCAGCACGGCGAGCGCCGCCGCGCATGCCACAGGATTGCCGCCGAAGGTGCTGAAGAAGGTCGTTTCGCTGGCGAAGCGGTCGGCGATCTCGGCGCGCGTGATCACCGCCGCCACCGGATGGCCGTTGCCCATGGGCTTGCCGAGCGTGACGATGTCCGGGACGACATTCCAGGCTCGAAAGCCCCAGAGGTCATCGCCGGTGCGGCCGAAGCCGGACTGAACCTCATCGGCGACGAAGAGGGCGCCGGCATCGCGTGCCGCCGCGACGAGCTCGGCGACGACCGGCGCAGACGGCACGAAGATGCCGTCCGCGGTGAACGTCGAGTCGACGAAGAGCGCGGCGGGCCGGCGACCCCGCCCCGCCAGGCGGTTTACCGCGGCTCCCATCTCGGCACGGGCCACCGAATCCGGGCTGTCCGCATCGGCGAATGCGCCGCGGTAGGTGTCGGGAGCGGGAAAGGTCTCGACACCGGGAGGCTGTTCGCCCCGTGGCCACTCGGATGGCGAGAAGTCGGCGATCGCGGCGGTGACTCCGTGATACGCCCATTCGGTGACGAGGCCGGTGTCTCCACCGGTGACCGCCGTGGCGAGGCGCCAGGCCAGGTCGTTCGCCTCGCTGCCCGAGTTGACGAACATCACCGTATCCAGGCCCTCTGGCATGCGTGCAACAAGCCGCTCGGCGAGCTCCACGACGTGTTCGTGCAGGTAGCGCGTGTTGGTGTTCAGCGTGGCAGCCTGCCGGGCGATGGCATCCACCACGCGCGGATGTGAATGGCCGACGACCGGGACGTTGTTGTACGCGTCGAGATACCCGCGTCCATTCGTGTCGAACATCCAGGCGCCGTCGCCGCGGACGAGATGGAGCGGCCGCTGATAGGTGAGCGGCTCGAGCGCGCTGCCGAGGACCCGCCGGCGGCGCGAGATCAGCTCCTCATCGGCGATCCATCCGCCTACGCGGGTTGGGCGCAGGGCGGCGGCAGCCAGGCGGCGATTCGCCTCGTCGAAGCCGATGGCGTCGAGCTGCGAGAGAAGCGCCCAGGCGGGCTCCGACCACCCATGGATGTACTCATTGTCGGGGTACTGGCGCGTGCGGTTGGCCGAGATGAGGATGGTCTGGGCCATGCGGCCGGCCAGCAGGTCGCCGAGCAGCCGTGCCTCGACCTCCTCGAGGGGCAGGACCGATGTGTAGCCGTCGAGGAACGTCGCGGCCACCTCGAAGAGGTCGTCGCGCTCGCGGAACAGGGACTGGAGCGCGGCCGGAATGTCGAGCACCAGGGCGGTGTGCGCCATGTCGCCGAAGTCGATGATGCCCGTCACGTTGCCCTTCGCGTCGACGAGCAGGTTGTCGAGTGTCACGTCGTTGTGGATCACCTGCGATCGCATCGTCGGCAGGGCCGGGAGCACCCGTTCGCTGAACCGCGCGAGGACGCGCTCCAGGAGGTCGCGACGCGCGCCCGCATCCACGAGGGCCGCATGCGGATAGAGCTGGGGAAGCCTCTGCTGATCCCACAGGATCACCCGCCCCGCGGCCGGGTGGAAGAACCCGCGCAGCGCGTGCCCCACGCGAGCCACCACCGCGCCGATGGCGTGGAGGTTGTCAGCCGTGAGCTCTTCGGGCCGTGCGTTGCGCCCGGGCAGCAGCGGAATCAGCCGGACGAGGTGCGTGCCGCTGCCGGGGATCTCGACGCGCGCGATCGGGTCGCCCTCGAGCGTCGGACGCGCACGGGGGATCGGGAGAGTGGGATCGACCTCCGCGATGCGCTCGACGGCCGCGACCTCCATCTCGACAACGCCCGGATCCTCGGCGCCGTTCGCGACCTTCAGCACCCAGCCGCTGCCATCCTCATCGACGACGGCGAAGTTCTGGTCGCGTTCGCTGACCAGCGGGCGAGCAGGCCCCGTGACGCCGAACACGGTGGCGGCCACCCGCTCCGCGTCGGCGGTGGTCAGGCGCGGGGGCGCTGCGTCGAGCACATCGCGGATCCTCATCGAGCCGATCCTACTGCGCGTC
>JBQTHZ010000090.1:0-16591 GCA_052388515.1 Chloroflexota bacterium
GCCTCGCGCGCGCCCGTCACCCCGAACAGCGGCACGACGTACAGGAAGCCGGTGGAGGCATGGACGGCCGCCTCGATCCGCACGGCGGACGTGTTCGGTGCGACCAGGAAGCACATGGCGAGGCCGCGGGAGGCGGCTCCTCGTTCGAGCCGCGGTGACGCCTTGGCCGGGAGGTCCGGGATGATCAGGCCGTCGGCCCCGGCCGCGCGGAGCGCGGCCAGCGTCTCGTGCTCGCCGGCAGCAACGAGCGGATTGAGGTAGCTCATGACGAGGAGAGGCGCCTCGTGGCCACGCTCGCGCAACGAAGCGACCAGGCGCTGCGCCGACGCCATGCCACCGCCGGCGGCAAGCGCCACCCGGCCGGCTTCGGCGATGGTCGGCCCATCGGCCAGTGGGTCGCTGAACGGCACGCCGACCTCGAGGAGGTCGGCGCCGGCGACGAGCGCGGCCTCGGCTGCGGCGAGCCCATCGGCCTCGGTCGGGTAGCCGGCCAGGATGTAGGCGATCAGGGCGGTGCGCCCATCGGCCGCGGCGGCGTCGAATGCGGCGCGGATGCGCCGAGGGCCGGTCACGTCGCCGTCAGCTCGCGCTCGAGGATGCCGAGGTCCTTGTCGCCACGGCCCGACAGGTTGACGAGCACGTGGCTGTCCTCCGGCAGATCCGGCAGCATCCGCAGCACGGCCGCGACGGCGTGCGCCGATTCCAGCGCCGGCACGATGCCGCACGCTCGCGCCAGCCACGCCGTCGTCTCGAGCGCCTCCGCGTCCGTGGCGCGGAGAACCTCCAGCCGTCCCGACTCGGCGAGCGCCGCCAGCTGCGGGCCAACGCCCGGATAATCGAGCCCCGCGCTCACCGAGTGCGGCTCGACCACCTGGCCCGCTGCATCCTGGGTGAGCATCGTGAACGCGCCGTGCAGCACGCCCGGGGTCCCGAGGCCCAGCGACGCGGCGTTGTCCCCAAGCCCATCGCCGCGACCGCCGGCCTCCACCCCGATCAGCCGCGCCGCCGTGTCGATGAACGGCCGCATGATGCCGATTGCGTTGCTCCCGCCGCCGACGCAGGCGACGACGGCGTCCGGCACGCGACCGATGCTCGCCATCAGCTGGGCCCGGGCCTCGCGCCCGATGACCTCCTGGAGCGCGGCGACCATCTCCGGATAGGGATGCGGTCCTGCCGCCGAGCCGAGCACGTAGAAGGTATCCCCCACGTTGGCCACCCAGTCGCGGAGCGCCTCGTTCAGCGCGTCGCGTAACGTTCCATTGCCGGTCGCCACCGGGCGCACGTCGGCACCCAGCAGGGCCATGCGTTGGACATTCGGCGCCTGGCGTTCGATATCGGTGCTGCCCATGTACACGACGCAGTCGAGCCCGAGCAGCGCGCAGGCGGTGGCGGTGGCGACGCCGTGCTGGCCCGCCCCGGTCTCGGCGATGACGCGCGGCTTGCCCATCCGCTGCGCCAGGAGCGACTGCCCGACCGCGTTGTTGATCTTGTGTGCGCCGGTGTGCGCGAGGTCCTCCCGCTTCAGCCAGACCGATGCGCCGCGCCCACCGCGATCGGCGAGCGCCGCCGCCGGGATCGCGAAGAGCGGGGTCGGACGCCCGATGAAGTCGCGATGCAGCCGACGCAGCTCACCCAGGTAGGCGGGATCGCGTCGCGCGGCGTTCCAGGCCGCCTCGAGGTCGTCGAGCGCCGGCATGAGCGTCTCGGGCACGAAGCGGCCTCCGAATCGGCCGAAGCGGCCCCGACGGTCGACCCGATCGCCGCCGGCGGGCTCGCGCCGCGCATTGCGCACGAACGCGCGGATCCGCGGGGGATCGTTGGAGCCCTTTCGCTCGAGGCCGCTGGCCGCGTCGACGAGGGCCGGGCGCGCGTCACGGATCGCACGAGCCACGTTGCCCGGACGAAGGCCACCGGCGATGCCGACCGGCACGATTCGACCGAGTCGACGGGCAATCTCGGTCGGTGCGCCGCTGCCGGATCCGCCCCCCGCTGCGCTCGCTGCGCCCTCGAGAAGAAGATGGGTGGCGCCGGCGCCGATCCACGCCTCGGCCGATCGCAGCGTGGCGCGCACGGACGTCGGCGCGTGGATGACGCCGATCACGGTTCCGAGGGATCCTGCGACCTCGCTCAACCACGGAGGCGGCCCGTCGAACCCGGCGAGCTGCATGCCACGAGCGCCCGTCGTTCTGAGCGCGCGCTCGACGTCCCGGCGTGAGGCTGAGCGAAAGACGAGCACGGCTCGGAGTCCGCGTACCGACGGCATCAGCTCGGCCGCGGTGCTCGCATCGATGGCACGCGGCGACCGCGCGTCGAGCACGAACCCGATGTAGTCGGCGTCGGCGGCAACAGCGGCGCGAATGCCCGCAGCGCTCCGCATCCCGCATGCCTTCACGCGCGCGCGAACCGGGTGTGGCAGTGACCGTGATGGACTTCGCTGCGGCGCGGATCGCACGAGCTCGGCGGCGGCCGCCCCTGGATCGCCGCGCTGCAGGAGGCTGGTACCGACGAGGACGGCAGCCGCTCCGGCCGCGGCCACGCGCGCGACGTCGTCGGCCTTCGCGATCCCGCTCTCAGCCACCACCGTGGCACCTGCGTCGGCCGCGCGACGCAGCAGCGGAAGCGTGGCGTCGAGGTCGACCTTCAGCGTCGCGAGGTCGCGCGCGTTCACCCCGATCATCGTCGCGTCGGCGTCGAGCGCGAGCTCGAGCTCCTCGGAATCGTGGACCTCGACGAGGGCATCGAGGCCCGCCGCGCCCGCCTCGCCGATCAACTGGCGCAGCTGATCACGGCCGAGTGCGCGCACGATGAGGAGGACGGCATCGGCGCCGAGCGCCCGTGCCTGCCAGACGCCGTACCGATCGACAACGAAGTCCTTGCGCAGCACGGGCAGGCCGATGCGCGCCGCGGCGACGAGGTCGTCGTCGCTACCGCCGAAGCGAGTCGGCTCGCTCAGGATCGAGAGTGCCGTGACGCCCGCGTCGGCATAGCGTCCGGCGAGGTCCGTCACCGCGGCCGAGCCGGGGCCGAGGGAGAACGCGCCGGCCGACGGCGACGCTCGCTTCGCTTCGGCGATCAACGAGACGCGTTCCGCGGAGCGCAACATCGCCTCGAAGCGCCTGGCCGGCGCCATGCGCCCGACCTCGCGTCGCAGCTCGGCGAAGGGCGCGACGCGTGCGTCAGCGCGCGAGCGGCGCCGCGCGGCGGCGAGCAGCTCATCGAGGACGGATGGTGGCATCTGCGTCAGGCGTCCTCGAACTGCGCTGACGCTTCCACGACACCGGCCGCGGCGCCGGAGTCGATGGACTCGACCGCGAGCTCGAGACCATCGGCCACGTCGTTCACGCGGCCGGCAACGAAGAGCGCCGCCGCGGCATTGAGAAGGATCACGTCGCGCGCGGCGCCCGGCTCGCCGCCCAGGACGCTGAGCGCGATGGCGCTGTTGAGCTGCGCGTCGCCGCCGGCGAACGCAGCGCGTCGAGCGTGGCGCAACCCGAGCCCGGCCGGGTCGATCGACAGCTCTCCGACCATCCGGCCCTCGACCAGCATGGCGCGGTTCGGGCCGGCCAGGGACAGCTCGTCGAGCCCGTCGCCGGAGTGGACCACCAGCGCCCGATCGGTGTCGAGGCGTGCCAGCGCGCCGGCCATCAGCGGCAACAGCCGTTCTTCGGCCACTCCGAGGAGCTGACGACGGACGCCGGCCGGCGAGCTGATCGGCCCGAGCAGGTTGAAGGCGGTGCGGATCGGGAGCTCACGACGGATCGGCATGGCGTGCTTCATGGCCGGGTGGTAGGAGGGGGCGAAGATGAAGCCGAAGCCGATCTCGGCGATCCGACGCGCGACGGCTTCCGGCCCCGGGTCGAGCGCGATGCCGAGCGCCTCGACGACGTCGGCCGAGCCGCATCGGCTCGTCACCGCCCGGTTGCCGTGCTTGGCCACCGCGACGCCGGCGCCGGCCACGACGAAGGCGGCCAGGGTCGAGATGTTGAAGGTGCCCGCGCCGTCAGCACCGGTCCCGCACAGGTCGACCGCGCCGTCCGGTGCGGACACGCGAACGGCTCGCGCCCGCATCACGCGAGCGAAGGCAGCCAGCTCCTCCGGCGTCTCGCCACGGACACGCAGCATGGCGAGGAGCGCCGCCACCTGTGCGGCGGGTGCCGTGCCGTCCATCAGCTCGTCCATGGCAGCCTCGGCCAGCGGCGCCGGCATCACCGCCCCGGCAGCCACCAGCTCGACCGCCGCGCGGACGGCCGGACGGTGCTCGCCGAGGTCCTCGTTCACTGACGCCATCGGTCCTTCCTGGCTTGGACTGCACGCAAACGCCTCCATCTCGAGAGACGGAGGCGCATGTCCGCGGTGCCACACTCGTTTGGGCCGAGGGTCGGCCCACGCTTTTCTGGCCCGCGCTAACGGAGGGCCGGTCCGGGGCTCACGGGGTCCATTCGCCGATGCGGTCCATGCCGGCTCTCACCATCCCGGCTCGTTGTGCTGGCCGATCCATCGGGTACTCGTCCCGGTCGATGCCGAATCTTCGATTTTCGCAGAGCGGCATGCTAGGCACGCGCCACGCGATCGGTCAACCGAGGAACTGGCCCACCGCCAGGTACGAGCCGACGACGAGCATGATGCCGACTCCGCCATAGACGGCGGCGCGCAGCGGCCCCGGCATGGCGCCCATCAGCCGCTCCCCGGTCGGGGTGCGCCACATGCCACCCATGGTCTCCACGCCGGTCGGCGGCAGGAGGAACCCCAGGGTGGCGCCCACCAGCATGCCCCCGATGTGACCGGTCCAGCTGATGTTCGGCACCAGGAACGTGAAGATGAGCAGGAAGATGATGTAGCTGCCGATGCCGCCCATCATCCTGCGCGCCTCGCCGCCGAGCACCGCGTGGTGGCGCCGCGAGACGACGAACAGCAGCCCGACCAGGCCGAAGATCGCCCCCGACGCCCCGAGGGCGAACTGCTGGGGGTCGACCAGGATGGTCAGCACGCTGCCGCCGGCCGCACAGAGCAGGTAGATGGCCGCGAACTCGATCCGCCCGTACATCCGCTCGGCGATCTGCCCGTACAGGTAGAGCACGTACATGTTGAACGCCAGGTGGATGGCGCCGAGGTGGAAGAAGGCGCTCGTGAAGATCCGCCACCAATCACCCTGCGCGACGAGGACCGCGTTGATGACGTTCTCCTCGCCGAGCGGGCCGGGGATGCCGCCGAAAAAGCCACCCTGGAGGGTGGCGCCGCCGCTCAGCACGGTATCCACCGCGAAGAGTCCGATGCAGATGCCGATGATGCTGAGCGTCACGAACCCGGTGTACGTGGCATACGCGCCGCGCGCCCGGTTGAACTGGCGGCGGGCGGCGAAGTCGTGGCCGGTCTCCTTCAGCAGCCATGCAATGCGATTCGCGATCGCCCCGCGTTCCACGGCCGGCGCGCGCCGATCCGCTTCGCGATAGGCCGTGATCGCCTCTTCCAGGTTGCCGTCGCGAACATGCTGCTCGGCGGCGCTGCGCGATCCCAACCACGCGGTCGACCCTCCCTCGTCGGCGGCAGACTTCCAGGCGATGAGGGCGCCCTCCTCGTCATCGGCCCGATAGCGCGCGGTCCCGGTCAGCAACCAGGCCTCTGTGGCGACCTCGGCGTCGGGATGCCGGGTCAGCGGTTCCAGGATGCGGATGGCAGCGTCGGGGTCGCCACCGTCGAGGAGCGCGCGCGCCTCGGTGAGCTGCGGCGCAAGGTGATCGTTCATGAGCGGTCGATTATGCGACAGATGCGAACGACCGCCGAGAAATGGCACCTCGGCGGCCGTCGGCGAACCCCCTGGCAGGGGCCGCACCCGGTCGAACCGGGAGCATGAATGGGCGGTCTACTTGCTGCGGTGCAGGAACTCCAGCACGTCGTCGTAGCGGAATCGACGGTCCCCGCGCTTGCAGACGCGGAAGAATGGGAGCTCGCCGCGGTCGCCCAGTCGCTTGACGGTGTTGACGTGCAGATGCAGCATCTCGGCGACCTCGGCCGCCGTGAGCAGCTTGCCGACCTCGTTCGTCATCATCGGTGGTACTTGGTCCCTCGTGTTCGGGCACTCGCCACGCGCCGCTCGCACCGGGCAGGTGCGGTGGGTTCGGCTCGTGGTCGGATAGTAAGGTTGGGGTGTCCTCGCCCCACCCGGTACATTCGGTACCTGCGCGGAGTACTTCCGTTCATGCGTCGTGACAGTCCCCTGCCCGCCGAGATCCAGGCGCTCGTGGACGAGCGCAGCGAGGCGCGCGGAGCCCGCGACTGGGCTCGAGCCGATGCGCTGCGCGACGAGATCGCGGCCCTTGGCTGGGAGATCCAGGACGGAGCGACGCGATCGACGGCGAGGCCGATCCTCCCGGCCGAGCCGGCGGCCACCGGCTACGCGAGCCCGGATGACCTGGCCTCGACGCTCGATGACCCGCCGAGCCTGGCGGCATCGGTCCAGGTCGTCGCCGACGATCACCCTGAGGATCTCCGGCGCCTGCTCGCCGGCCTGGCCGCCCACCCGCCCTCGGTGAGCTGGGAGCTCGTGATGGTGGCCAACGCCCCGAGCTTCGACCTCGAGCCCGTCCTGGCCGTCGCATCTGCCACCGAGCCGATCGTCCTGCGCACCAGCCAGCGGCTCGGATGGGGCGATTCCCGGACGCTCGGCATGCGGCGCTCCCGTGGAGAGATCACCATCCTGCTCGACACCTCGATCGAGCCGATCGGCGACTTCCTGGTGCCGCTTCTCGCCGCCTTCGACGATCCGTCGGTCGGCGTGGCCGGCCCCTGGGGCGTGACCAGCGGCGACGCACGCCAATTCGATGACGCACCGCCGGGCGAGGTCGATGCCGTCGAGGGCTACTGCCTGGCCATCCGCCGCGAGGCACTGCGCGCGGTGGGCGGATTCGATCGCCGCTTCCGGTTCTACCGCAACGCGGATCTCGACTTCAGCTTCGCGGTCCGCGATGCAGGCTGGCGCGCGGTCCGCACGGAGCAGCCGCCGCTGGAACGGCATGAGCATCGGGGGTACACGTCGCTGCCGGAGGCCGAGCGCGATCGGCTCAGCAAGCGCAACTTCTACCGCTTCCTCGAGCACTGGGGGGATCGGCGCGACCTGCTGCTCAAGCGGTCGGACCGATGAGGACGCATCGGCTGCACGTCTGGCCCTGGCTTCGAGGCATCGGTCCGCTCGTGCTGCCTGACTGGCTGGCCATCACCATCGGCAGCCGGATCTACGCCTGGCGCGACCTCGACGACCTCGAGCTGGCGCTCGAGCTGGCGCACGTCGAGCAGTGGGCGCAGCACGGCATCTTCTTCCCGGTCCTCTACCTCGCCGATTCGCTGCGCGCCCGGCGCGCCGGAAAGCGCTGGTACCACGACAACCGCTTCGAACGCGAGGCGCGGGAAGTAGCAGCCCGGAGGCGCGGTGCCACCGGCCGAGCGTGATGCGCGGTTCGGTTGGAATTTCCGCTGCTCGCCGGCCTGAGCAGGACCGCCCGGCAGGCTCCATGCTCACGGCATTTCGAAATTTCGGTGGAACTCCGCCTGGGCCAGACCCCCTGGGCCGGGAAACGCCGAAACATCGGCCAGGACTGCGTTCGAGGGGTGCCCGAAGTCGGCACTCATGCCACCTGTACGCTGAAATCTCGATCGAACCCTGCTCGGAGCGCGGGGGCAAGATCGCGGACTCTCAGCGGTGGCCTCGATGACCCCCGCGAGGTTCCGTCAGATGGCACCGCTGGTGCCACCAGCACGGATCTCACGCTGTGGACGACCAGGATCGGCCCGCTTGCGCCCAGTTTGATGCCCAGATGAGACCTCACCGTGCCGCCTGACGGAACCGCGAGCCTCGAAGTGCGCTAATGGCACTGGTGGTGCCATATGACGGAACCTCGAAGGTACGGCACCTCAGCGGTGACCCTCGAGGCAGGTGCAGCCGGCCGGCCCGACGATGGCCGCGTGACGCGTGCCCGCGAGCAGGACGAAGCCCTCGCCCGCGCCGAGCTCCACGGCTTCCTCGTCGGATCCGACGAGGAACGTGATCGAGCCCTCCGCGCAGATCAGCAGCTTGGTCGTCCGGTGCTCGTGGGCTCCGTATCGATCACCGGGACCGTTGCTCCAGGCGTACGGCTCGACGCCGGCGGCCAGCAGACGATCGCGCGCAGCGTCGACACCGGGCTCCCCGCCGCGATCGTCCGGGAACGGCTCCAGCGGCGCGGGGGTCACTTCACCAGGAGCGCCGAGCGCTGGACCAGCACATCGCCCTCGAGCCGCATGACGCCCGCGAACCGGTCGAGCGGCAGGAGCCAGGGTCGAATCTCGGTCTCGTAGATGGCCGTCGGATCGGCCATGTCGATGAGGCCGCTCATGGCTCCCTCGAGCGCCTCGCGCGTGCCGGTCACGTCGAACCAGGTGACGCCGGCGTTCTCGCTGCCTCCGAGCTCGTCGATCGCGTCGGCGTAACGCGGCTGAGCGGCGAGCGCGTCCGCTTCCTCGAGCGCGAGCGCGCGACGGACGAAGCTGTCGCCGATGCCGATCACTGCGCGGTCGTCGGTCACCGTGTATTCGACCACCACGCCGGTCGGCGCCGGGAACATCGATGCAGGTCCCCCGTCGGGATCCTCCCAGCGGATGGAGGTGACGGTGACGCCATCGATCTCCTCCTCCTCGACGCTGATCCCGCTGCTCGGATCCAGGGCGCCGAGTCCGGCCAGCGACGCGAGCTGTCCGAGCCGCCGCTCCGCGGCGTCGATGTCGTTGGGCACCAGGACCATGCCGCCATAGGCCTGGCTCCCGTCGTAGCCGATGGCGATGGCTCCGTCATCGATCCAGCTGACGAACTCCTCGATGTCCGCGCCCAGTGCCGCCTCGGCGATGCGGATCTGCTCCTCCCCCTCCGGCATCGCCCGGACCGCCTCCTTCATCGGCTCGATGACGGCAGCGAAGGCCGCGCCCAGGTTGCCGGCCTCGCTGTAGTAGAGGGCGTCGGCCGGGACTTCCGCGGCCAGCCCGCGATCCGCGTTCTCGACTGCGAACGGCCCGGTCGGCGGATCGGTGGCCGCGTCCACGAGGAGACGGTCGCCGGCGGCCGACATGGCCATCGCCCCGCGCAGGGGCTGGTTCGCCATGAGGGACTCGAACGCGGCGGTCATCTCCGGCGACCCGGTCGCGCCCTCGGCAAAGGCCGCGGCCATCACCTCGGTCAGGTCGTAGGCGACGAAGGCCAGCCAGTCGGCCGGGAGCGTGTCGGTCAGCCGCGTCATCTCGGCGACCTCGGCCAGCGTCCCGGTGCCGGCGGCGTGCGTGTCGAGAGCGGTCTTGACGACGTCGACGTCGGAGCCGATGACCAGCTGGTCGTCGGCCAGCGCGTAGGCGCCGGTCTCCGATCCCTCCGCGCTGCGGATGGTAACGCCGGCGTGCTCGGTCTCGGTGAATGTCGGCGCATCGTCGCCCGCCTCGTCGAGCAGCCGCTCGATGCCGGCCTCGGCAGCGGCCGCGTCGGTCACGCCGAGGAGGACGATCACGGGCGGGACCTCGGGGACGGCCATCGGATCGGCCGGCATCGCCATCGCCGACGCCGGAAGCTCGGTCACGGCGATGGCGACGTGGCCGTCGAACCAGGGAGCCACGTCGTCCGTCCAGCTGATGCCCGCGCCCTCCTCGGCCAGCATCGCGTCAGCGCGCTCGATCATCTGCGCGTACAGAGGCTCGTTGAGATCAACCCCCTCGATCGGCGGGAAGTGTCCGAGCAGCTCGCGCAATGACTCGTCCTGGGCGACCGAGGGCTCGAGCCGCATCTCGACGTAGAACGGCGCCTCGGCCGGAACGTAGGCGGCGCCGGAGCCGATAGCGGCGGCGCGGCTCGACAGCAGGAAGCTGCCGGCGGCAACGCCGATGGCGACGGCCAGGACACCCACGATGCCGATGACCGCGATCCGCCACGTGGGCGCCCCTGCGGTGGGTCGGATGGTCAAGCTCACGTTGCAGCTACTCCCCTCGATCCGGTCGCTCGAATGCCGGAATTGCGGCAACCTTACCGCGCGTCATCGATTCACGCCCATCCCCCGATCGGGTCAGACGCGGGCGGCACCGATGCGCCGGGCTCAGCGCAGCTGGGGTAGAGTCGCCAGGGGTCCACGAGGTCACCAAGCACGAGGCTTCGATGCCACCGACGGGAATCGCCGCCGGCGTCTTCTCTGCGCTCTCCTTCGGCGCCGGCGACTTTGCCGGCGCCTTCGCCGCACGTCGCGCCGGCGCGATCGTCGTCGTTGCCGGCGCACACTTCGTCGGGCTGGTCGCGCTGGCGGTGGGCGTGCTCATCGTTCGGCCACCGGTCCCTGATGTCGGGCCGGCCTTCATCGGCGTGGCGGCCGGCGTCGCCGGGGCGGTCGGGCTGGCGGCGCTCTACCGCGGCATGTCGCTGGGGTCGATGGGGATCGTCACGTCGCTGAGCGGCGCGGGATCGCTCGCCATCCCGCTCGTCGCCGGAGCCGTGCTCGGTGCATCCGTCACGCCGGTGCAGCTGGCGGGAGTCGGATGCGCCGCCGCGGCCGCGGCAGCCGCCAGCGGCGCATCCCGCGACGAGGTCGGTCGGCGTGCCCTGCTGCTGGCGGGGGCCGCGGCCATCGGCTTCGGCACGTGGTACGTGCTGCTCGACCTCGCGGCGCGCGGCGGCGATCCTCTCTGGGCGCTCACCTTCAGCCGCGCCACGTCCGCCGCGCTGGCGGCCGCCTTCGCGTTCGGCCGATTCGACCGTGCCCGCTTTCCTGTTGGCATCGTCATCGGCGCCGGACTCTTCGACGTCGGGGGCAACGCGCTCTACGTCGTCGCGCGCGAGGTCATCCCGATCGGGCTGGCGGCGGCGCTGACCGGTCTCTATCCGATCGTGACCATGATCCTGGCGCGCGTCATCCTCGGTGAACGGTTGACCCGGCTCGGACAGCTGGGCGTCGCGTTCGCCATCCTCGGCATCGTGCTCATCTCGGTCGGATAGCTTCCAGTAAGCGGATGGTAAGCGGCCAGTAAGCGGCGATCAGGTCCCATGTCCGTGCGCCCGCGCCCGACTCGCCGAGTCGCGGCGCAGGGCCCGCGCACGAGGAGACCCACGTGTCACGCTTCCCGCTTCGCCGAACGTTGCTGTGGTCGCCACTCGCCGCCATGGTCGCGCAGCTCCTCCTGGTCGCCGCGGCCGCCGCATGCACGGGGGGCGGTGACTTCCCGCTCCGCCGCTGAAGACGCCGGCGACGGTAGAATGGGTCGGCCCGCCCCCGCAGCCAGCCGAGTCACCGTCGCATGACCTGGGATCGCGTCGCTATCGTCGAGCGACAGCTCGACAACTATCTCGAGATCGCCGGCTCCACCTCGCACCGGCTGGCTGCCGATGCGCCGTTGAGGGAGGGCGGCGAGCTCACTGCCGGCCGCGCCCTGGCCCTGTTCGAAGACCAGCTCGCTTCGCGTCAGCTCGACGTCGCCTCGCGCGAGCTCAAGAAGACGGACCGCAGCTTCTACACCATCGGCTCGGCGGGGCACGAGAACAACGCGGTCGTCGGCGCGCGCCTGCGCATCGACGACCCGGCCTTCCTCCATTATCGGTCCGGCGCGTTCATGATGGCGCGCGCCCGACAGCTTCCGGGCAGCACGCCGATCCTCGACACGCTGCTGGGCGTCGTCGCCTCCGCCGAGGACCCGATCAGCCAGGGGCGACACAAGGTGTGGGGCAGCCGTGCGCTGTGGGTTCCGCCGCAGACGAGCACCATCGCCAGCCACCTTCCGAAGGCCATGGGGCTCGCGTTCAGCCTGGGCCGTGCCAAGCGCCTCGGTGTGGCGAACGGACTCCCAGCCGACGCCATCGTCGCCTGCTCGTTCGGCGATGCCAGCGCCAACCACGCGACCGCGCTCTCCGCGATCAACACCGCCCGCTACGCGGTTCGGCTCGGCCTGCCGATGCCGCTGCTGCTGATCTGCGAGGACAACGACACCGGCATCAGCGTACCGACGCCCGATGGTTGGATCGCCGCCACGTTCGGCAACCAGCCACACCTGGCCTACGTCGCGGCCGACGGCGAGATCGACGAGATCTGGGACGCCGTCGGCATGGCCATCGACCATGTCCGCCAGCGTCGTCAGCCGGCATTCCTGCACCTGCGAACCATCCGGCTCTGGGGCCACGCCGGCAGCGACGCGGAGCAGACCTACCGGTCCCTCACCGAGATCGAGGCCGTCGAGGCCCGCGACCCACTGCTGCGGAACGCGCGGCGATTGATCGAGACCGGCGCGACCGACCCCCAGATGCTCACCGACCTGGTCCGCGAGACGCGCGAGCGAGTCCTCGCCGTCGCGGAGGAGGCCGCCACCCGGCCCCGACTGCAGACGACCGACGAGGTCGTGGCGCCCATGGCCCCGGATCACCCCGAGCGGGTCGCGTTGCGGGCGGCCATCCCGATAGCGGGCGCCGCACAGCGGGCCGCGTCGTTCGGCACGTCGCTGCCCGAAGCCACCGGCGCGCCGACCGCGCGCACACTCGCCGGTCTGATGAACGCCGCGCTCGCGGACGAGCTCCTGCGCCGTCCCGAGCTGCTCGTGTTCGGGGAGGACGTGGGGCGCAAGGGCGGGGTCTACAACGTGACCAACGGCCTGCAGAAGCGGTTCGGGCAGGGGCGCGTGTTCGACACGCTCCTCGACGAGACGAGCATCCTCGGCATCGCGCAGGGGGCTGGCCACATCGGTCTCCTGCCGGTGCCCGAGATCCAATACCTCGCCTATCTCCACAACGCGCTCGACCAGGTCCGCGGCGAGGCGGCATCGCTCCAGTTCTTCTCGTCCGGCCAGTTCCGAAACCCGATGGTCATCCGGGTCGCCGGGCTGGCCTACCAGAAGGGCTTCGGCGGCCACTTCCACAACGACAACTCGATCGGCGCGCTGCGCGATATCCCCGGCCTCGTGATCGCCGCTCCCGCTCGGGGTGACGATGCCGCACGAATGTTCCGGGGCGCTGTCGCCATGGCCATCGAGGATGGCCGGGTCGTCATCTTCCTGGAGCCGATTGCCCTCTACCACGAGAAGGACCTGCACACCGATGGCGACGGCGAGTGGCTTGCCGACTATCCCCCACCCCCGGCCGTCCTCCTGCCCGGCGAAATCGGGCTCTACGGCGAGACCGATGGCGACGCGGACCTCCTCCTCGTCAGCTACGCCAATGGCCTGCGCCTCAGCCTGCAGGCGGCACAACGGCTCGGCGCCGACCACGGCCTGCGCGCTCGGGTCCTTGATCTTCGGTGGCTGAATCCGCTGCCGATGGCTGCCATCCGGTCGCAGGCCTCCGAGGTCAGCACGGTCGTCGTCGTGGACGAGTGTCGCGCCACGGGCGCAGGCGTGGCCGATGCGGTCGTCGCGGACCTCGCCGAGCAGCGAATCGGGCGCCGCGTGGCATCCGTGCGCGCGGTCGACTCGTTCGTGCCGCTCGGTCCGGCGACATCGGCGGTGCTGGTCGGCGTGGACCAGATCATCGCAGCGTCGGTGGCGGCCGTCGGACGCCGCAGGGACGCAACGGGCGCGCGCCCGTGACCCGCGCCGCCGTCGCCTTTCCTGCGCGCGGCTCATATGGTCCCGCGTCGCTCGGGTCGCTCCCGCCCGACCATCCGTGGCTGCGTCGCGCCGACCAGCTGCGTGCCGAGTACGACCTCCCGGCCCTCTCGAGGCTCGACGGTGGCGGGCACTTCGACCCGGCCGTCCACCTCCGCTCCGCCAACGCGGCGCCGCTCACCTTCCTGTGCGGGCTGCTGGACGCGGAGCGCATCGCCGACGACCACGAGGTCGTGGTGGTGGTGGCGAGCTCGAGCGGGTGGTACACCGCGCTCGCAGCGTCCGGCGCCCTCGAGTTCGACGACGCATTTCGGCTCGTGCAGACCATGTCGCTGCTGGCGGAGGAGCCGATCACGGACGAGGACCGCGGCGGCCAGCTCATCTACGCGCTGACCGACGCTGCGTGGCAGCCGGATCCCGAGCGGGCCGGGGCCCTGGACGCCGTGCTGGGCCGCCAGGCCGACGACGTCCACCGCGCCCTCGAGCTCGGCGCGTTCACCGTCCTGAGCGGCACGGTCGGCGGGCTCGACGGTGTTGCCGCCAAGCTGCCTCCGGTCGAGGTCGGCCCGCGGCGCTTCCCGTTCCGCGCCGCCATGCAGGAGGCATGGCATCTCCCGCTCCGGGCCGCCACGGCGGCGTCGGCATCAGAGCGCCTCGGCGACCTCTCGTGGTCCGCGCCGAATGTCACGCTGGTCGACGGACGCGGCGTCCGCTTCACGCCATGGTCGACCGATCCGGCCGAGCTTGCCCGGCATACGATCACCGAGCAGCCAATCACCACCTACGACTTCGCGCGCAGCCTGCGCGTCGCGCTCCGCGAGTACGCGCCCGACATCATCCTGCTGCCCGGACCGGGCGCCAGCCTTGGCGAGGTCTGCGCACAGCTCATCGTTGCCGAAGGCTATCGCGGCATCCGGACCCGTGCGGAGCTGGAGGCAGCGCAGGCGGGGCCGTCCCCGATCCTCCTCTCCATGCGCCGATGATCGGGCGCCGCGTCGCGCTGCGCGGACCACTCGATCTCGGGCGGACGCTCTGGCCGCTGCGCCATGGGCTGGGTGACCGGACCATCCGCCTGTTGCGCGATGAGGCGTGGCTTGCAGCGCGCACGCCGGAGGGCACCGCCGCCGTGCGCCTGCGCCGGGTCGGGGAGACACTGGACGCGCAGGCGTGGGGCGATGGCGCAGCAATCCTGCTCGCATCGGTCCCGGCATTGATCGGCGAAGAGGACGAGCCTGATCGGCTCGTCGCCCGACACTCGGTCGTTCGCGAGCTCCAGCGCCGCCATCCCGGGCTGCGACTGCCACGGACCGGGCGAATCATCCATGCGCTGGTTCCATCCGTATTCGAGCAGAAGATCACCGGCACGGAGGCATTCCGCGCCTATGCCGCCCTGTTGCGGCACTACGGCGAGCCTGCCCCGGGGCCTGGCCAATTGATGCTGCCACCGATGCCGGAGAGGCTGGCGAGTCTGCCCTATCACGCGTTCCACCCGATCGGCGTCGAGCGCCGGCGGGCAGAGGTCGTCCGCCGCGCCGCGGCACGCGCGGCATGGCTCGAGTCCGCGCCCACGGCCGAAGAGGCCACACGGCGTATGCGGTCGCTGCCCGGCATCGGCGCGTGGACGGCCGCCGAGGTCGTGCGCAGCGCGCACGGCGATCCCGATGCGGTGAGCATCGGCGATTTCCACGTGCCGAGCATGGTCGCCTGGGCACTCGCCGGCGAGCGGCGCGCCGATGATGCCCGCATGCTGGAGCTGCTCGAGCCGTACCACGGCCAGCGCGGACGGGTGCAGCGCCTGCTGGAGGTCGGTCGCATCACGCCTCCCCGCCATGGGCCCCGCATGGCGCCACGCCGGATCGCCGCCATCTGATGCGGATCGCCCTGGCCACCGTCGGCACCACCGGCGACGTCCGGCCCTTCGCAACGCTCGCTCGCGCCCTCGTCGAGCGCGGCCACGATGTGACGGCCATCACCTGGCCGGTGCATCGGATGGCCCTCGGCCAGCCCGCTGTCCGGGTCGAGGTCGCCGGACCGCACGCCGATCCCGCACGCATCGACGATGTCGCCGCGGACGCGGCTACCCGCGGACCGATGGAGCAGGTTGCGGTTCTGCGTGATTTCCACCTCGCCGACGGCGAGGCGCATCTGCGCCGTCTCCGCGAGCTGATGCCCGGCCATGACCTTGTGCTCATCCATGGCATCCATGCACTGGCGCACGCCGCGGTGCTCGACGAGGGTCTGCGCTGGGCGACCGTGGTGTTCGACCCGGTCCTGCTTCCGACGAAGGGCGCGCCACCGCCTGGCATGCCGAACCTCGGTCCTGCGAACCGCGCGCTGTGGTGGATGCTGGATCGCGCACTGTCCCGGACCGCCCGGCCGCTCGACGCGCTCCTGGCGCGAGCGGGCAGTGCCCAGCGCGGCCTTCCGCTGTTCCGCGCTCGCTCTCCCGTGCTCCATCTCGTGGCGTGCTCACCCTCGATCATCCGCGTACCGCCCGACCTCCCGCCGAGCGTTGCCGTCACCGGCGCATGGGTCGACCGATCCCCACCGCTCGCGCTTCCGGAACCGGTCGGGACCTTCCTGGCCGATGGATCGCCGCCGGTCGCCATCTCGTTCGGATCGATGCGCGGCATCCCGCACGACTTGATGCGAGATGCGATCGACCGCATGCTCACGGCTGGTATGCGAGTGGTCGTGCAGGGGGAATCTCCTGGTTGCGATCCCGTATCGTCCAGCCTTCTGCGCGTCGGCCCGCTCGATCATCGCGCTCTCTTCCGGCGCGCGTCGGTGGTCCTGCATCACGGGGGTGCGGGCACGACGCACGCCGCGACAGCCGCCGGAGTTCCATCGGTGGTGGTGCCGCACGTCGGGGATCAGCGTTACTGGGCCGACCGACTCCGGCGTCTCGGCGTCGCCCCCGCGCCGATAGGCCGCGCGGCGAGCGCAGCACCGCGGCGAGCGCAGGCCGGGCTGGGCGCGGCCGCAGGCCGCAGCCTGCGTGTCGGCGGCGCCC
>JBQTHZ010000091.1:0-6046 GCA_052388515.1 Chloroflexota bacterium
TCGGCGCGTCGCAGCTCGAGGAGCCGCCGGTAGAGGCTGAGCATCGACGTCGCGTCGTCCCGCTCGGCTTCGATGCTCTGCTCGGCCGCGTCGGCCGGCAACGGCAACCACGGGCGGCCGGTGGTGAAGCCGCCGGTTGCGGATCGGTCCCATTGCATCGGCGTGCGCTGCGGATCCCGTCCGAAGCCGCGGCCGGGAATCGTCGTCTCGCGGACATCGACAGCCAATTCCGCGGGGATCTCGACGTCGTGCATGCCGAGCTCCTCACCGTAGTAGATCGTGGGCGTTCCGCGCAGCGTCAGGAGCAGCATGGCAGCGACGCGCGCCTGTGCCGGGCCAAGCCGGCTCACGATCCTGGATTGATCGTGGTTTCCCAGCACCCAGTTCGGCCAGGCATGCTCGGGAAGCGCGCCCTCGTATCGGTCGATCACCACCTCGAGCTCCCGGGCATCCCACGGCGTGCTGATGAGGTGGAAGTTGAATGGCAGGTGGGCGCCATCCCCGTCCTTGCCGTAGTAATCGATGAGCCGATCGACCGGTAGGTAGATCTCGCCGATCATGAGCCGCTCCTCGTACTCCTCGAGGACGGCTCGCATCTGGGCGACCACCTCGTGGACCTCGGGCTGATCGGTCGAATATGCCGGGATCACCTGGTGATAGGGCGACATCGCGCCTTCGAGGTAGTCCGGATTCGGCGGGTTATCGCGGAACTGCTCGTCCTTGATCATGTGCCACATGACGTCGACCCGGAAGCCGTCGACGCCGCGATCCAGCCAGAAGCGCATGACGTCGAACATCGCCTCGCGCACCTCGAGATTCCGCCAGTTGAGGTCCGGCTGCTCCGGCGCGAAGGCGTGGTAGTAGTACTGGCCGGACTCGGGATCCAGCTCCCACGCGCTGCCCCCGAACTCGCTCATCCAATTATTCGGCGGCCCGCCGTCCGAGCCGGCATCGCGCCACAGGTACCAGTCGCGCCGCTCGCTTGATCGGTTTCGGCGTGACTCGGTGAACCAGGGATGACGGTCGGACGTGTGGTTCGGCACGAGATCCAGGATCACGCGAAGGTCGCGATCATGCGCCCCGGCCAGCAGCCGGTCGAAGGCGGCGAGGTCACCGAAGCGCGGGTCGACATCGGTGTAGTCGCTGATGTCGTAGCCGAAGTCGACCATCGGTGATGGGAAGAAGGGCGAGACCCAGACTGCGTCAACGCCGAGCCAGACGAGGTGATCGAGGCGGCGCCGAATGCCCTCGAGGTCGCCGATGCCATCGCCGTCGCTGTCCTGGAAGGAGCGCGGGTAGACCTGGTAGATCACCCCCGATTGCCACCATCGGTGGTCGTGCGCCGTGTCATTGGTGGGCATGCGAGAAGCGTAGGGCCATGACGGCGGTGCCGTCAGATGCTCCTTGTCTCGATCTGTGCAGGCTCGAGCGCCGGAGGCCGATCTGGGGCGCGATTGTGGTGATCTGTGGCGGACCGGCACGCCGCAGCAGCGCCGCGCGGCGCAGTTCAGGCGCCGGAGGTGGTCGTGGATCGCGAGAATCGCACCGCCCAGGAACCTTCGGCGTCCTGATCTCGACCGAACGAGACCGGCCACGGTCCCGACGGCATCACTGCCTCGTGATCAACTGGAAGATTTCCTCGGTCAGTCGCGTGTTCTCTCGCAGCGACTCGTCGGTGTTGGGGCGACGATGGCCCGTGGAACCAGTCATGCCCACTCCCCGTAGCCTTCAACGGACGTCTTCCAAGGCGGGGCGCCGGCCGCCGTCAAGGGCGATACTGCTCGGCGGGCGTCACCGGTCCGTTTGACAGGATCATCCCGCCAACGGACACTGACGGCACTGCTGCACACCGACCGTCGGCCCACCGCCACGGATCTCGGGAGCGCAGGCCCAATTCCAATTCGTTCGATTGCGGCTGCACAACGCCCGGCTCGACTGACTCTCCGGTCAGCGTCTCAAAGTTTCGCCGGGTCGCCGCACACTTCGTACTCACAGCGCCTGACCGGGCCCGCTGCGGCGGGTGCGTCGTCGTCAGGAGACTGAATCTTGTTTTCCCAGCTCGGGCTGCGTCCCGAACTTCTGCGTGCCATTGCCGATTCCGGCTACGACACGCCAACCCCCGTTCAGCGCGAGGCCATCCCTCTCGTCCTCGCCGGCCGCGACCTCATGGCCGGCGCCCAGACCGGCACCGGCAAGACCGCCGCTTTCGTGCTGCCCATCCTGCAACGACTCCATGCCTCCCCCGCCGATGTCGACCGCCGAGCGGTCCGTGCCCTCATCCTGGTGCCGACCCGCGAGCTGGCCATCCAGGTCGAGGAGAGCGTCACGACGTACGGCGTTCACGTGCCGCTGCGCTCGGTGGCGGTGTATGGCGGCGCCAGCCTCCCCGATCAGCTCCGCGAGCTCGATGCGGGGACCGAGATCGTGGTCGCCACCCCCGGTCGACTGCTGGATCTCGTGTGGCGCGGCAGCATCGACTTCGGCGCCGTCGAGTTCCTCGTCCTCGACGAGGCGGATCGGATGCTCGACATGGGCTTCATCGACGACATCCGCACCATCATTTCGCTCCTGCCGACCGAACGCCAGAGCCTGCTCTTCTCGGCAACCTTCCCCGATGCGATCAAGCACCTGACGAAGACTCTCCTCAAGGATCCGGCCACGGTGCAGGTCTCGCCGCCGAACGCGACGACGGCGCTCGTCGAGCACGTCGTGCTCCGGGTGGAGAATGCACACAAGCGGGCGGCGCTCAGCCACCTCGTCGCCAGCGACCGCATCACCGCGGCGCTCGTGTTCGTGCGCACCAAGCACGGGGCCGATCGACTGGCCGGTCAGCTGGCCCGTGACGGCATTCGCGTCGCCGCCATTCACGGCGACCGCGCGCAGTCGCAGCGAATCGCCGCGCTCGATGACTTCAAGGAGGGTCGCGTGAAGGTCCTGGTTGCCACCGAGGTGGCAGCGCGCGGCATCGATATCGATGCCCTCCCCTACGTCGTCAACTACGACCTGCCCCGCTCTGCCGAGGACTACGTGCATCGCATCGGCCGTACCGGTCGCGCCGGTGTGGACGGCGTCGCGATCTCGCTGGTCTCGGAGGGTGAGCTCCCGCAGCTGCGCGAGATCGAGACGCTCATGGGCCGTCCGATTCCCGTAGAGGCGGTCCCCGGGTTTGCGACTCACGCACGACCCAGGGATGAGCGCCGAGGACCACGAGGGGAGACCGCGGTGGGATCGCGCTACGCCGGGCGCCAATCGCACAGCCGCCGATCCGGGCCCCCCGCGCGACACTCCGGGTCGCGTCACGGGACGCGCCCACCATCAGGGGCACGCGGTGCCGGCTGGGTTGCAATGCCCGGCGAGCGCCGCGACCGAGCCTGACCGGATGCCTGCTCCTACGCGGAGACCCCGACGACGCCGAAGAGCAGCAGACCCAGGCATCCGGCTCCGACGACCACGGCCGCCACGACGATGCCCGATCTCCATACGAACAGGGCCACCAGCGCGGCGGCGAAGATCGCCGCTCCTCCTGGGCCCCTGATCGCAACGGGTGCAAGCAGGAGGGAGGCGGCGGCAATCAATCCGACGACACCAGCCGTGACTCCATCGAGGAGGGCGTGGGTGGCGCGGTGCTCGACGACCCGCTCGAGCTGTCGATGGCCGACCAGGGTGAAGAGAAACGCCGGGGCGAACACGCCGAACGTCATGGCGAGCGCTCCGATCGGTCCGCCCGCCACGTAGCCGACGAAGGTCGAGAAGATGATGAGCGGTGCCGGGAGGATACCGGACAGCGCGACGCCATCCAGGAACGTCTGATTCGTCATCCAGCCGCCGTCCACGACCGCGTCCTCCTGCAGAATCGGAATCGCCGTGTAGGCGCCCCCGAAGGTGAGCAGACCGGCCCGAAGGCCGGACACGAGGAGCTCCGAAGCCGATGCCTCCGAGACGCGAGAGCCATCGGCCGTATCAGCCTGGGCATCCGGGACTGGCGTCGACTGACTCGCGGAGGCGCCCGCGGCATGGGCCGCCAGGAGGACCGCTGCACCCAGCAGGAGGGCGACAGCAGCACCCTTCATGCGCCGTGCGACCAGCAGGTAAGCGGTACCGGCGACGCCCAGGATGACGAGGAACCCGATACCGAGCATGGCAGCCGCCAGGGACAGGAGCCCGATCCCCGCCAGCCACGAGTCCGTGATGGCATGCACGCCGATGCGGTGGACGGCTCGCACGATGAGCGCGAGCACCGCTGCCTGGGTCCCCGCGAAAACGGCGACGAAGAGAGGCGAGTCGAGGCCGACGCTGACATACAGCCACGAGAGGACCAGCATGAGGACCAGGCCGGGCAGCATGAAGCCGAGCCCGGCCAGGAGGCCGCCGATGCGTCCTCTCGCCAGGTGCCCGAAGTACACGCACAGCTCGTGCGCTTCAGGACCCGGCAGCGCCTGGTAGACGGCGAGCGTCCGGTTGAAGCGCTCCGACGAGATCCAGCGTTCCTGTTCGACGAGCTCGCGGCGCAGCATCGCGATCTGGGCCACCGGCCCGCCCCATGCCAGCATCCCGAACCGCAGGAAGCGCCGGAAGAGCCTCGCGAGGCTGTCCTGCGGAATCGCCGTGCCTGGCACTGATTGCGAGCCATGTGTCACGGGGCGGAGTATCGCCGATTCTCCTGTGAGCGCCTCCGAGCCGCAGCTCCCTCAACCCTCGAGCGCATCGCGGTTGCAGGTGGGCTCCAACTACATCGAGGGCGTGTAATCGGGCGCGAAGTACGGCGCCGGATCGTCCTTGAAGTCCAGCATGCAGCCCTTGCCGCAGAAGTAGTAGGTCTGGCCGTTGTACTCGGCCGTGAGCCCCTTGGCCTCGGCCTGGGCGGTGTCGACCTGCATGCCGCAGACCGGATCGTTGGCGGTATCTGCCATCGGGGAACTCCTCAGCTAAGACTCGTCGGGATCGTTGACCGGCACGCTGCCGGCCGACTGCTCAATCACCCAAGCCGATCCCATCTCTCCTTGATCTTGCATCGGCTGCGGCGCCTGGTGCGCCGGGTTGGCAAGGAACAACGCCGCGCCGCCGACAACGATGGCCACCACGGCGACGCCGGCCAGGTAACCGTACTCGCGGATCCGCTCGCCGAGCGGCGGGTGCAGAATCTGTTCCGGGCTCTCGGGAGCCCTGAACGACCGCAGTCGGAGGGCGTTGGTGACGACGCTGACGCTGCTCATGGCCATGGCCGCGGCCGCGATGACCGGGTTCAGCAGGATGCCGAAGAACGGGTACAGCAGGCCCATGGCGACCGGGATGAGCAGGACGTTGTAGCCGAAGGCCCAGAACAGGCCCTGCTTGATGACGCCGACCGTCTTGCGCGACAGCGCGATGCTCGTGACGATCGTGCGCAGGTCGCCACCGATGAGCGTGATGTCCGACGCCGCCATGGCGACGTCGGTCCCGGTGCCGATGGCGATGCCGAGATCGGCCTGCGCGAGCGCCGGCGCGTCGTTGATCCCGTCACCGACCATCGCAACCGTCTTGCCGGCCGCCTGGAGCTCGCGCACCTTGTCGGACTTCTGATCCGGCTGCACCTCGGCCAGCACGCGCGTGATGCCTGCCTGGCGGGCCACGGCATCGGCAGTGAGGCGGTTGTCCCCCGTCAGCATCCAGACCTCGAGACCCAGGGCCTCGAGCTCGGCGACAGCCTGTGGCGACTCTGGCTTCAGGGTGTCCGCGACGGCGATGATGCCGAGCAGCTGGTCATCGGCGGCGACATACATCGGCGTCACGCCCTCTCGTGCCAGCTCCTCCGCGGCACCCGCGAGCTCCGTCACGGTGATCGCGTCCGAATCGACGAGGACGAGGTTTCCCACTGCCACCACCCGTCCACCGACACTGGCGCGAATGCCCTTCCCGGGCACAGCCGCGAAGTCAGTCGCAGCCGGCAGATCCAGCTCGAGCTCGCGCGCTCGGATGACGATTGCCTCGCCGAGCGGATGCTCGGAACCGACCTCGGCGGCTGCTGCGAAGCGCAAGAGCTCCTCGTGCGTGGTTCCCGCGGCCGACA
>JBQTHZ010000092.1:0-2138 GCA_052388515.1 Chloroflexota bacterium
GCTCAACGCCGAATTGCGCGCGTAACGCGCGCCGCATCAGCCGGCCGCGGCGGCGACGAGCCCCGGCAGCAGATCGCCGGCCCTCCCGCGGAGCACGGCGTGCGCTCGATCGTCGAGGGGTGTCGGCTCCGCATTCAGGATCACGAGCCGGGCCGATGCGTCGAGGGCAATCTCGGGCAGTCGAGCCACCGGGTAGACGGTCAGGCTGGTCCCGATGGCGAGGAACAGGTCGCACGCCGCCGCCGCCGAATCCGCCCGCGCGAGCGCAGCGGCATCCAGGTTCTGCCCGAAGCTGACCGTCGCCGACTTCAGGATCCCGCCGCACACCAGGCAGGGCGGATCGGCCTCGCCCGACCGCACGCGGTCGAGCGCCTCCCGCATCGGGCGCCGATCCCCACACGACAGGCACGCCGTGTCGCGAATGGTCCCGTGCATCTCGATGAGCCGACCCGGCGAGCTGCCGGCGGCGAGATGCAGGCCATCGATGTTCTGGGTGACGAGCAGGTCGAGCCGTCCGGCACGCTCCAGGTCGACGAGCGCGCGGTGACCGGAGTTCGGGCTCGCGCCCCAGGCGGGATGCTCGGCGCGGCGCTGCCAGGACTCGCGCCGGACGCGCGCATCGGCGATGTAGTAGCCGATGTTGCTGAGCCGCTCGGCGGCCGGATCCCGTGTCCAGACGCCATCGGGTCCGCGGAAGTCGGGAATGCCGGATTCGGTGCTGATCCCTGCACCCGTGAGGACCACGACCGACCGGGCTGATGCGAGCCAGCGGGCAACGCTCAGCGGTGTTCCTCCACCGGTTCCTCCTCGACCGTCCCGGGCTCGCCCCATCGAAGGATGCGACGCAGGAAGAGGAGGACGAGGGCAAGGACGGTCGCGACGGCTCCGACGATGGCTGCCATAGCCATTGGAGGAACGCATCGGGCGTGCCAACCCTGACCCGGCCCAGATCTGGCGTGCTCAGCCGGACGCGCCGGCGACGGAACTCACTGCTCCAGCCAGCGATGGAGCGTGGCCATGTACGCGTCGAACCGATCCCGGTGGATCGTGTGCCCGGAGTCGAACTCGGCAGCGGTTGCCGTTGGCGGCAGCGACCCGATCAGGCGCGCTCGCTCGGCACCGAGGACGGATCGCTCCTGGTCCGCGATGAGGTAGAGCGCGGGCGCCTCGATCCGGGGCGCCAGCTCGACGGCGCGGACGCCGGTGTTGGCGCGCAGCGAGGCGAGGATGCCCTCGAGGTCACACGCTGCCTTGCCCTCGATGTCCTGACGTGCATCCTCCTCCAGCCAGGCCGGGTTCTCGGAGAGCTCGCGCTCGATCTCCGACTCGGGGGCCGAGCGGGCAGCGAGCACCTCGCGCTCGAGAGTCGTCTGGAACTCCACGTCGTCGGCGCGGGTCTGCCCGGGAGGATCCTCGAGCACCCAGCGCCGCGCCAGGTCGGGTTGCCGATGCGCGAGCTCCATGCTGACCGCCGCGCCGAGCGAATGCGCCAGCATCAGGTCGACCGGAGCGACTGCCAGGGTTTCGATCGTGGCGGCGACGTCGCTCGCCAGCATCTCGACCGTTGCGACGCCGCCGATCGGCGGGCTCGTTCCGTGGCCCCGGAGATCGACCGCGATCACCCGCCAGCCGCGCTCGGCCAACGCCGGTCCAACCCTCCACCACGTCTGCCACCAACCCGTGATGCCGTGGACGAGGATGGCGACCGGCGCGGCAGCGGCGGCATCGGTCCCGGCTGCACGCCACTCATGCGTGGCCAGCAGGTGGTGCATGCCGGGATTATCGCCAGCTATTCATGCGGTGACTGCTCGCCGATGAAGACGCCCGCGCGCGTGACACCTAGGCACGTCCTGACTGGTAGGCCCGGAATCCAGAGGGTAGAAGGGCATATCGGCCGCCGCTTCACGCTCGGAGGGCTGGGCGCGGGGCCGGCAGATCGGCCGAATTGGTGGCCTGGCAGTCATCCCACGAATACCTGGCCGGGTTCTCGCGCGACCGAGGTGCCGGCGCGATGCATCGAGGCTCAGCGCGCCGGCCGGAACGCGCCGTGCAAGGACCGCCGCATGAGCTTGGAAGCAACCAGCGACCTGTGGTGGAAGAACGCGGTGGTCTACTGCGTCGATACCCAGGCGTACCTC
>JBQTHZ010000093.1:0-2105 GCA_052388515.1 Chloroflexota bacterium
GTCGAGCGAGATCCTCGTGTAGTAGTCGATCCACTCGGTAGCAGGATGGTTGTCAGGGTCATAGGTCGGCCCGAGTGAGGTCCGGAGCATCTCGATGTACTCGTCGCGGTTCCGCCGCAAATACGCCTCAATGCTGATCAACTCGGGTGCTCGCACACCATCCCGGATGAGCTCAACGGCCGCGAAAATCCGCGACGTTCGGCCGTTCCCATCGTTGAACGGATGGATCGCGATCAGATTCAGGTGCAGCAACGCGGATCGCACGAGGGGACTGGTGCGGTTCATGCGGAGCCACTCGACCAACTCGTCCATCAGACGCTGGACGAGGAATGGACTCGGACCCCGGAAGATGCCCACCGAGGCCTCCTCTACCGCCCGGGATCGGTAATTCCCTCGGGTGTCACGCGGCAAGTCCTCCATCACGGCCGCATTGACGGTGTGGATGAGCTCGTTCGACCACCCGAAGTCCGCCCGAAGGGCAGCGTCACGGGCCAGGTTCAGCGCGCGGTTGTAGTTGTTGACCTCACGGATGTGGATCGCATCGGCCTCGACCGCTGCTCCGGCGAGAACCCGTTCGACCTGGCCTGGGTCGAGCGGGTTGCCCTCGATTCCGGTGCTGCCCGAAACGCTCGCGTCACGGGCGGCAGGCCACACGACCAGCATCCTCCAGTTCCCGGGCTCCAACCCCGTCTCACGCGCAGCAGCATCCCACTCGTCGAGTCGATCGCGAACAACGGAACTGGTCGCATACGTTGTGTGGAGGGGCATTCGCTAGCAAGACAAGCGGATTCGTTCTGCGTGATCATAAGAACCATCCGCTCGTTTGGCAAGCGGTTATGCCCGCGCAGCAGCCGCAACATGTTGCTAATGCAGCGATCAATCATCACGCTCAATCCCGATTCCGACGGGCCATCAATGCGAACGGAAGGAAGTACGCGTCAAGCGACGCTCGCGTCGACTGGTACACGTTGTCGCCGACGAGGAAGTCGCACACCACCTCTCGCGCCCGTGCTATCTCGCGCAGGCGCCCCCTCCAGCGGTCGTCGGCCAGCGTCAGATCGAAGAGCTCGAGGGCGCGATCCAATGCTGGAACCAGGCGTTCATGGTTCCCCTGATCCCGAGCGCGGGCGGCTCGCCCGACCTCGCTCCCGATATTGGCGAGCTGCTCGATCAGGGTCATCGTCTGCCAGCGACCCGCTCCAAGGGTCCGATGCAGGGTCACGGAACCACCAGCCGATCCACAATCTGCGCGATCCGGGCGCGAACGTCGACATCGTCGACGCCGCGCGTGCGATTCCCCTGGGCGGGACGCACGTTGATCATCGAGTCGTATTCGATCCAATCCAAACCGCCGTACTCCGCCGGATAGAGGTTGATGCCCCAGAGGTCGGCCTGGCGAGCCCCGTGCTCGAGCAAGAGTGCCTCCTCGTCCGCGTGCAGCTCCCCGCCCACCGCCATGATCTGCTGATCGATGTCGACGACCGCCTTAACGAGGTCCCCGAAGCCCGCCTCAGCCAACTCCGAGACCCGATCGAGCGGAATCGGCCGTGTGACCACGAGGATCGGCTCATCCATTCGGCAGGTCGAGGATCTTGATGGCCTCGTTGCCGCGGAAGTCGATGACTTTGATCGCGACGCGGCCCTCCTTGCCGGGTGAGAACGGTAGCGAGGTCGTGCCACGCAGCATCTCGAAGGCATCGGGATCGACCCAGCCACGCAGCGCGCGGCCGAGGCGCGCCCACGGATCGGTGGCGGCGGAGCCCGGGAAGGAGGCCTGGCTGATGAGGAAGCTGCGCCGGTCGTAGTCGGTGTCGAGGAACCAGGCGGCGACGCCATCGGTGCCGGAGGAGGAGACCTCGCCGGTGGCCGGGTCGTAGACGTCCATGCCCAGCAGCTCGACGGTGAAGTCAGCGCCAGACCGATGCAGCCGCGCATCGGGCTCGCCGAAGACGGCGAACAACTGCTGGCCGCGGCAGAACACGATGTGGGGAATGGCGTTAGCCGCGAAACCGAACATCTCGATGCCACTCGAGGTACTCGGGCGACGGTCCGGGATACGTGGCCGCAGGCTGACGAATTTCTCGGTCCTCGTACGCGTAGTAGTC